>JACPSE010000205.1 GCA_016193465.1 Deltaproteobacteria bacterium | reverse complement strand
GCCATCTCCAGCGTGCGGCGGGCGCGTTCGACAATCGGCCGATCAATCAACTGCCCGCCGAAGGAGACGGAGCCCTCGCCGCGCGCCACCGCTTCCTCGTAAGCCTGGACCACCTGGCGGGCGTAGTCGATTTCTTCCGATGTGGGACTGAAGACACCGTTGATGGGATCGATCTGCGACGGGTGAATCAAGGACATGCCGGAAAAACCCAGACGGCGCGACTGCCGCGCGAATCCCAATAGCCCTTCCGTGTCTTGCAGATCCACCCATACCCCATCCACCGCCTGCACATGGGCCGAGGCCGCCGCCACCGCCAGTGCGGAGCGGGCGTAGAGCATGTCGCGAGCCTCGCCCTCACGAGAAGTCGGCAGTCCCAGTTCCCGGCCAAAGTCCTCAGCCCCAAACATCAGTCCGATGACCCGCTGGGAACAGGCGGCAATACTTGGGGCATTGAGAAGCCCTTTGGGACTCTCGATAGCGATCAACAATTTGAGGCCGTCCTTTTCAATCTTCAGCTTAGGTTCACGCTCCTTCAGAAGGGCATCGACCTTGAGCGCCTCTTCTGCCGTCTCAACTTTCGGTAACACCAGGCCGTCGAGGCCAGGCCGTACGGCCGCTTCCAGATCAGCATCCATGCGCGGGTGGCCGATAGCATTGATGCGAACGAAACGGGCAGGGGTGTTTGGGGGCCGCTCGCGGCCCAGCGCCTCGCCGATGAGCTTTCGCGCCGTGTCTTTTTCGTTTGGCGCAACACCGTCTTCAATATCCAGCATGATGGCATCGGCATTGAGTCCCAGGGCTTTATCAATCATCCGCTGCCTGTGCCCGGGCACAAACATCCAGGAACGTTTCAGATCCATACAAACGACCCCCGAGCAGACTCCTTACCTCAAGGCAGAAAAAATGTCCATCCTGGCCCCCTTAAATTCTCAAAGTGATTAAGATTGGTTAACAATCCGTAATCCCAAATTCGAAATTCGCAATTCGAAATCCGAAATTGGCATCAGTAGGACTTCGGCATTCCTAACACGTGCTGCGCCAGATAAGCGAGCACGAGATTGTTGCTCACCGGGGCAACCGTCAAGAGCCGGGTCTCGCGGAACTTCCGCTCCACGTCGTACTCGGTCGCAAAACCGTATCCGCCATGGGTCGTAAGACAGGCGTTCGCCGCCTCCCACGCCGCCTCTGAGGCCAGGAACTTCGCCATGTTCGCCTCGGCGCCGCAGCTTTCTTTCCGGTCAAATTTCGTCGCGGCGTGATAGCGGACAAGATCCGCAGCTTCAATCCGGGCATACGCCTGGGCAATCGGAAACTGGATTCCTTGATTCGCGCCGATCGGCCGGCTAAAAACCACGCGCTCCCCGGCGTATTTGGCGGCCCGCTCGGTAAACCAGCGGCCGTCGCCGATCGCCTCGGCGGCAATCAGAATCCTCTCGGCATTCCACCCGTCGATGATATAGCGAAAGCCCATCCCCTCTTGACCGATCAGGTTCTCGGCCGGGACTTCGAGGCCGTCGAAGAAGAGCGCATTGGTATGGTGGTTGATCATGATATCCAAAGGCTTGACCTCCATCTTGCCCTGAGCCTCTCTGAGATCAACGATAAAGACCGATAGCCCGCGGCTCTTATCTTCTAATTCGTCGTACGGTGTGGTGCGCGCCAGGAGCAACATCAGGTCAGACTGGAGCACCCGCGAGATAAAGATCTTCTGGCCATGGACAACGTATTTGTTTCCCTTGCGCGCCGCTGTGGTCTGAATGCGAGTCGTTTCGGAACCGGCATTGGGCTCGGTGACCCCGAAGGCCTGAAGGCGCAACTCGCCCGTAGCGATCTTGGAGAGATAACGCTTCTTCTGCTCTTCACTGCCGTGTCTTAGAAGGGTTCCCATGGTGTACATCTGCGCATGGCAGACCGTGGCGTTGCCGCCGGAGCGGTTGATCTCCTCCAGGATCATGCTCGCCTCAGTGATCCCCAGTCCGGTGCCGCCGTATTCTGCGGGGATCAACGCCCCGAGCCAGCCGAGCTCGGTGAGCTTGCGGACAAACGCCTCGGGATAGTCCCGCCTCCTGTCCACCTCGCGCCAGTAGCGATCCGGGAACTCCCGGCACACTCTGCGGATCTCGTCGCGGATCTGGAGCTGCTCCTCGGTCAGGTTGAAATCCATCGCCGCCTCCTATATTTACGGCGTAGTAGTATATAGCGCAAAGAGGCAAATGCAAAATGAGAGGGAGGATCCCGTATGGCCCTTAAGCCTGGCTGGGAAGGTCGCTACTTCGAAGATTTCGAAGTGGGAGATATCTATCGCTGCCGCCTGGGGCGGACGATCACCGAGGCGGACAACATTTGGTTCACGCTGCTTACCAACAACACGAACCAGATCCACTTCAACAACGAGTACGGCAAGCGCACCGAATTCGGCAAGTGTCTGGTGAACAGCGCCCTGACCCTGGCCATCGTCGCGGGCATGGGCGTGGCCGACGTCAGCGAAAACGGTTTCGCCCTGGGCTGGGACGAGATCAAGCTTCCCAATCCGGTCTTTGCCGGTGATACCGTCTATTCGGAATCCCAGGTTATGGAAAAGCGCGAGTCGAAGTCCAAGCCCCAATGGGGAATCATCAAGGTCCGCACCCGCGGGATCAAACAGGACGGCAGCGTGGTGATCGATTACGCCCGCAGCGTCATGGTGTGGAAGCGCGCGCACGCTCCCAAGCGGGATCTCTTTCCAGAAACCAAAGAGCAATCGTAGGTAGACCTTTGAACCTTTCGAACGATTTGAACTGTTCAAAACGTTTAAGCCGTTCCATGTAAGAATGCGAGGCTGAAGTGACAACGGAACAAGCACCAGCCCACGGCGCACAGGCGTTAAGCGGCGTGCGGGTCATCGGCTTCGAACAGGTTCTGTCCGGCCCATTTTGCACCTGCACCCTGGCAGACATGGGCGCCGAGGTCATCAAGGTTGAGCGCTCCGGAGTCGGGGACCTCATCCGCCACTGGGACAAGGCGGTTCGGGGACTGTCCTCCGGCTATGTCTGGCTTAACCGTAACAAGCGAAGCCTCACGGTCGACGTGAAGCAGGAAAAAGGGCGAGAGATCCTCCACCGCCTGATTCGCACTGCGGATGTTTTCTTTGAGAACTACGCGCCAGGAGTCGCGGAGAGATCGGGTTTGGGCTATGAGAAGCTCAAATCGATTAATCCCCGCCTCATCTACTGTTCACTCTCGGGTTATGGACAAGATGGACCCTATCGGGACGTTAAGGCCTACGATCTTCTCATCCAGGGAGAAGCAGGCATCATCGCCACCACAGGCTATCCGGACAAGCCGGCAAGAGCGGGCATCTCCATTGCCGACATCGCCGCTGGCATGTACGCGGCCCTCGGCATCGTCCTCGCCCTTTACCAGCGCGAGAAGAGCGGCCAGGGACAGTTCATTGATATCTCCATGTTCGAATCGATCGTCTCCTGGCTGGGATACTTTCCCCATCACTACTGGCATCAAGGCGAGGAACCCCAGCGAGTTGGGATGCGGCACAACTACGTCACGCCTTACGGGCCCTACCTGGCGCGGGACAGACAGTATGTGAATCTCGCAGTGGCTACAGCCCAGGACTGGGAGGTGTTCTGCCGCGACGTGATCGAACGACCGGAGCTGTTGGCGGATCTGCGTTTCGCGACAGTCGAAGGAAGACGAAAGAACCGTGGGGTTGTGGAAGAGATCATCGAGAAAGTCTTTCTCGAGAGAGATCACGACGAGTGGCTGGAACGGCTCAAAAAGGCCCAATTGCCGCACGGTGAGGTAAGAGGCATCGCGCAGGTTTTAGCGCATCCTCAAGCCGTAGCCCGCCGCCTCATCCGTGAGGTGGAATCGCCTGTAGGACGCGTTCCCGTGATCGCCAATCCCGTGCGTCTCTCCGACAGCCCGGCGCGCTACGACCGCATCCCGGATCTGGGGGAGGATACGGAGCCCATTCTGAAGGAGCTGGGTTACGACCCTAACGCCATCGAGGCCCTGCGGCGCGATAAGGTGATCTGACACTCAAGCCTGACCGAAACCTGTCCTGCAAGAGAAAAGAACGTATAAACGTGAACCACTGGCATAGCTCCCTCCTCGCTCTTTGAAAGTTGACCGTATTCCAGCCCCGGTCTTCGATGAGAACACTCA
Source organism: Deltaproteobacteria bacterium (assembly GCA_016193465.1). Classification (GTDB taxonomy): domain Bacteria; phylum Desulfobacterota; class Binatia; order UBA9968; family UBA9968; genus UBA9968. The sequence continues at coordinate 9,998 of JACPSE010000205.1, read as the reverse complement.
GCGGTGTTTCTCGGACGACGCACAGAGCATATCGACGACGGCCGTGACGGCAGGCGGTGGATCCGTGCAATTTTTGAATGATGCGAGCCGCTCATAGATATCAGCGGCCGCATCGTGAAAGCCTGTCGGTAGTCCAGCGGCCTTGAAGGTCGCCGAGATCTCTCTCATCTCGCCCACGAACCGCCATGCCTTGGGCGCTGAGGCCGCGGCGGCCCGAATGCTCCGGCGCTCGAGGTCAGGCTGGGAGAGGGCCCATTCTTCAAGGAGGGCTTTGTCGACCCCTTCAATTGCCGCGAGTGCACGGATCGCCAGAATTAATGCCTCGCTGCATTTGGTCCAGGCGGCGTAAGCCATCTTGAGAGCGGATGCGGCCCCGGGCTTCTCCCCGATGGCCCTGGCATCGAGCATGCTCCCGGAAAACAGGTTGGCTACTTCCGAAGCACGGGCTCCGGAGAGATAGAGGCGGGTCGTCCCCGCCCGTTTTGCGGGTGACCCAATAATGCCCCCATCTACGAAACTCGCCCCGGCTTTGGTCACTGCCTCACCGATTTGCTGGGCCGTGGCTCGAGAAACCGCGTTGGCGTCCACATAAATGCCGCTGAAGCTGTGCTCCGCTACGCTCCGGGCAAGATCCAGAGCGGCATGCGGCGGGCAAACAGCAAGAACGACATCGCTCGCCTGGACCACATTGGCTAGATTCTCCACGTCCGCCAGGCCGGCCTGACGAGCCCGTTTTTGGGTTGCCTCGCTCCGCTGATGCGAGGCCCAGACGACGCGGGCGCCGCTCGTAGCGGCGGCCGCGCCAATGGTGACGCCCATATTACCTGGATGCAGCAGCGCGACAGTCTTGAACTTCACGGTTACTTCCTCCTATGGAAATCTGATCCTTGGACTCCCCCCTACTCTAAGGCCGAGGAAATGTCCAGCCCCGCCTCTGGCCAGGGGATTTCGTTTTTCGTGTTCGTGGGCCGTGTCCGTGAACAACACGAGCACGAATCCCGAGCACGAGCACGGGAAGGAGCGGGAGTTTGCGGCGACCGCCCGGTTTGAGATAGACTAAAACATATCGTGGTCGTCAACATGTTCGGAAAACTGAACTTCACACGTTCGTTGAGGTAGATAATGGCTGCAAATGTCTTAAAGAGAATCGGCTTTTTGACTCCGCTGGCTGGATTGACGCTCATTTTGGTGTTGGTAAATGTGCTCTTGAGTCTTGGCAATCAATTTCTCCGCCTGCAGGTCAACGAGCGCCAACAGTTCATCACTCAAAGCATCCAACTGGAAGGACTCCATCGAGAAATCGTGACGGCTTTAGCGAGCATTGCAGTGAAAAACAATGACGAACAGCTCAAAAGTCTGCTCGCGTCCCAGGGCATCAGCTTTGTCGGTAATCCCAGGACAGCGGGCGGCGCAAAGTGAAATTTTATGGAAAACGAGTCGCAGACAACAGAAGAAGTTCGAGATAATGACGTGGCGAACCCCGAGCCTGCCGAAAGACGCGCCTCGAGCCTTCCATTGATTTTAACCGTCGTTTCCCTGCTTGTCTGGTTTGGCTTCCAAACCGTGCAGCTTGTACTCGAGCGGGGTAATCTGATCCTGTTGAAGGGGAACCTCGAAGCGCCGATGCAGGAGTCGCAAAAGGTTCGGGCGCAGCTGGAGACGCTCATAACTAAAACCGCCGATCTCGCGAGCCAGGGCAACGTAAGCGCCAAGACTGTGGTGGAGGAGCTCGAAAAAAGAGGCATTCCGATCAAAGCCGCCGCGCCGCCTTCGAAGTAGATACAACTTTGTCGGCGCTTGAGAGGGATCGGTGCCAGAAACCGCGCGTCAGTTAATGGTAACGCCCATATTGCGCGGATGCAGCAGCGCGATGGTTTTGAAGTTCACGATCCGTTCCTCATCGTTGAGGATTCCTACGAAGGACAAAATAATACGGGCAAGGAGGGAAACATGGAACAAGCAATAGAGCAAAGGCAGTCCCTGTTATACTGGACAGGAATGTGCCGCATGGGTTCCATGGTGATGTCCGGAATGATATTGGTCGGGCTCCTGTCTGGGCTGGTTTTTGGCCAGGACAAGGAGAACTGGGACCAGGTGATCGCTGCAGCGAAAAAGGAGAGGAAAGTTGTGATATACGGCTCGAGCACTTTCAGACCCGCAGTTAAAGAGATAGAGCCAGAATTTATGAAGCTATATGATATAAAGGTAGAGTACCTTACGGGTCGGAGTCGTGAAGTGCGCGAGCGTGTTAATACAGAGGTGCGGACAGGAAAGCAGGTGGCAGATGTGGCGCACGGGGGAGGGACGTCTATGCCAGCTCTCTGGCAGGATGGCGGATTAGCCAACTGGCTTCCCCCTTCCCTGAAAGCGGTCCGGCCCGAGATACTCAAGAGCATGGATATACCCGACATCCCGATCACGCCAATTACCGTACAAATCGAAGGTGGGTTGCTGATCAATACGAATTTGGTTCCCCCGGCGCAGGAGCCGAAGTCATGGAAGGATTTAGCCGATCCCAAGTGGCGAGGAAAAATCCTTATGGATGACCCACGGGCCGCCGGAGCCGGTAACGTCTGGTTTATTAGTACTCTGCGGTATCCGAGCCTAGGTGTAGAGTTCCATAAAAGGCTCGCCCAAAACAAGCCGGTTTTTCTGGGGACTGGTACCTTCACGCAGATTGAAGGGAGGGTGGCTCAAGGGGAATATCCGATGGGACTTCCAACCCACGCGTCTGTCATCGTCGAGCATGAAGGTGCACCGCTCAAATGGATCTCGCCGCAAGAGGGAATAGCCTGGACCGTCATGGGCCTTGGTCTGGTTAAAAACGCTCCCAGATCGAACGCAGCGAAGCTTTTTATTAATTTTGCGCTTTCGGAGAAGTTCCAGCGGGTTCTTGGCAAACAGAATGCTCCCGTAAGGATGGGGGTTGAAGCGGGGCGAAAAGAGTGGTCGCTTGACCATGTCGTGCTTCTACCCAGATCGCTTGCTCCCTCAGCCAAGGAGCGAGAAAAATTTTATCGGATGGCTGAATCCTTATACGGGATTCGATGATCCGTCTTAGAACCGTTGCATCCACCGGTCTGTTGGTCCTGGTGGTGCTGTTGGTTCTGCCTCCTTTTCTAATGCTTCTTGTGGGAAGTTTCTGGGGAGGAGCGCCAGGGGCGCCAGGCCAGATTTCACTGCGTTCCTACATCCAGGCTTACACATCTCCCCATACCTACCAGGTATTGTTAAACAGCATCCTTATCTCCTTTTCGAAAACCTGCCTGGCTGTGGTTTGGGGAGTGGTCCTAGCGTGGCTAGTCACACGCACCGATGTCCCCTTTCGGCGCACCATGGAGGTTCTCATCCCCGTTCCGTTTTTTATCCCTGCCCTTTTCACCACCTTTGCCTGGATCCTCTTGGCAAACCCCCATAATGGCCTTGTCAACCAAGTTTTGACGAGGGTGTTTGGCCCAGAGTTTTCACCCTTCAACATCTACTCATATGGAGGCATCATTTTTGTGATGGCCCTTGGATCCACTTCCTTTGTCTACATACTTACCTTTGGCGCTTTCCGAGGGCTTGACCCGGCACTTGAAGAGGCTGCGCGCGCCTGCGGTGCGGGGTGGGACAAGACGTTCGTTCGCATAACCTTGCCGCTCGTGGCACCGGCGCTTCTAGGGGCTTCTATACTCTCTTTCATCCGTGGTATCGAGGCCTTCGAGGGCCCTGTCCTTCTAGGCACGCCGGTGGGCATATACGTTTTCACCAACGAGATATACCGTGCGATAACGTTTTATGACCCGCCTCAGTATGGGGTCGCCACGGCCCTCGGGATGACAGTTATACTCATCACATTTATCCTTGTGTTCATCCAGTGGTGCATCCTGGGCGAGCGGCAATACTTTACGATCACTGGGAAGGGATACAATCCACATACCATTCGTCTTAGAGGCTGGCGATGGCCAGCCTTTTGCGTCTTTGCTCTCTATTTTCTCCTCGCTGTCGTTTTTCCCGTTGGGCAACTCGTCGCTTCCTCGTTTCAGCGCACAGTAGGAGTCTATGGCCTGGAGTTGATGACCCTGGATAACTACAGGAGAGCTTTTTCGGAAGAGATCGTTCTTAGAGCACTCCAGAACACTCTAATTCTGGCGATAGCGGCTTCTAGCTTAGGGGTTTTATTATCTGCACTCATTGCTTATGTAACAACGCGAACCCAGTTCTGGGGTCGGAGATTGATGGAACTCATAAGCTGGCTACCTTGGACGATGCCGGGTATTGTCCTTGCGGTCGGGATGCTCTGGGCATACCTCAGCATCCCAGGTTTATCGGTTTTCTACGGAACTTTGGGGATTCTCCTGATTGCTTTTGTCATGAAGGGGCTCCCGCTGGGCGTACGAGCGCTAAGCGGAACTATCGTCCAGGTGGACAGGGAACTAGAGGATTGTGCGAGGGTCCACGGGGCCACTTGGATGCAAACCTTCTGGTCCATCATGTTGTACCTCATTCGCCCTGGAATGGTAGCAGGAGGAATGCTGTTTGCTTATATTACGGTCCGGGATCTGAGCACACCAGTACTACTCTATGGGTATGGGACGGAGGTATTGAGCATCGCCATGCTCCAATTCTGGGCTGAGAGTAAGCCCCAGATCGTGAGCGTGTTAGCCGTTGTCATGCTGCTCCTACTGATGATTCTATCTGGTGCCCAGCGGTGGTTGCTTATCAAAGGCGAGCCTCTGGAGGAGAGCGAGGCACCCGTTGATAAAGAGGTTGCTGGACAGCTAACAGGGACCTAGAAAAGTCATGGCTGTAGTCACGGTACATAACCTCCGCAAGGCTTTTGGGCGAGTCCAGGCGGTCAATGGAGTTAGCTTTGAAGTTGAGGAGGGCGAACTCGTCACGCTGCTGGGAGAAAGCGGTTGTGGCAAAACAACCACCCTCCGCTTGATTGCAGGCCTTGAAGAAAACGACGAAGGGGAAATTATCTTAAGAGGGGAAGTTGTCAGTGATCCGGCACGGAGCAAGTTTTTTCCTCCTGAGAAGCGAAAGATCGGTATGGTTTTTCAATCCTATGCTATCTGGCCGCACATGACGGTCTTTGAGAATGTCGCTTTTCCCTTGCGGATCCGACGCTTGCCATCAGCCGAGATCAGGAAGCGAGTCGGCGAGGTGCTTGCGATGTTGGGTTTGAAAGACCTAGCCTCAAGGCTTGCCACCCGGCTAAGCGGGGGTCAACAGCAGCGTGTGGCCATCGCCCGGGCCTTAGCGTGTGATCCAGCGATCCTCCTCATGGACGAGCCGCTAAGCAACCTTGATGCTAAGCTACGAGAGCGGATGCGGTTTGAACTGCGAGAGCTGCAGAGGCGGTTTGGAATTGCGACACTTTACGTCACTCATGACCAGGCTGAGGCGATGGTGCTCTCGGACCGGATCATCGTGATGAAAGACGGCCATGTAGAGCAGGTTGGGACTCCCCAGGAGATATATGAGTGCCCCCAGTCGCAATTCGTGAGTGACTTTATTGGAATGGCCAACTTGATGACCGGAGAGGTGATCGAGTGGGAAGAAGGGTTGTGTCGCCTGCTGATATCTGGAAACAGTCGGGAGCTTATCATGTATGCTAAAAAGGGCTCCAACTCCGGTCCTGTGTTGGTTCTAATTCGACCCGAAAATGTGGAAGTCAACGAGGCAGAAGAACTGCCATCAGAAAACACTTGGCCCGCTCTTGTTGAAGTGGGCGCATACTTTGGTGATCACAGGGAGTACATTCTACGCGATGGCAACATCTCAATTCGTGTCAAGACAGGGCCAAGAGTGATTCTCAAGCGAGGGGAGGTTGTCGCGGTGCACATTCCGAGAGAAAGCCCCGTGTTAGTGGGGCATGGATTCTGACTTGGTGTTTAAGTAGGGACTCGACCCATCTGTCCGGCCGCGCATGGATCGAATAACGAATAGGAACTCAAGTTGCGGATTGCGTCAAAGACCACTTTAAACTGGGCATCATAGTTCTTTTCTATTTCATCCAGGCGTCTGGCCAAATCCTTGTGAGATGCGACTGCCTCACGAAGTCTGATAAAAGCGCGCACGATCTGAATACTTACTTGAATTGCGACCTGGCTATTGAGGTCAGTGTTTATGTCATAAGGGCATTTGTGAAGCTGCGTGAACTTCTGGGAACTCACAAGGCGCTTGCTAGGAAGCTGACAGAGTTAGAGAGCGGGTGGAAAGCCATGATGAACATATCCGATCCTTGTTCGACGCCAGCCGCCAACTCATGAAACCGCCGGAGCCCAGGAAACGAAAGATCGGCTTCCTCGTCAAGGAAAGAGTGGCCAAGCTCACGCACCTTTGATTCTTCCCACACAGCTCTGCTACCCTGCGAGGAGCTTTTATGGCTCGGGCTTTTCCCGTGCCCGCAAATCGCGTAGAATGGGGACAGAATCGGTGGTTTTCAGGAGGAAGGTCTCATGAAGATTCAAGCGAGTTTTGTTAAGGACGGCAAATGGTGGGTGGCTTGGACCGATGATGTGCCAGGTGCCCTCACGCAAGGAGCTACATTGAAGGAGGCCCGTGAAAACCTCGCTGATGCTGTCCGTATGATCCGAGAGCCAATCGATCTCTCTAAACTTCCCCCGCCACACAGAGATCGCGGACCTGCTGGCTAGGAAAGTCTGCCGGCAACTTGGAATACCTGATCCAAAATAAACCGCTGGGAAGCATCAATTCAAGTCTCATTTCGACGTTTCGAGAATTCTCGAAACGTGGAAATGTGCTTCACGAGCCACGATCACGACCCCGTCTTTTTCCTATCGCCGCGCGCCTAATTTTCGCTTGTCACGTCAAGGCGAAATGGCATAAAATGTCCGCAATTTTGGATACTTTGATCCTCGCTGCGGGTTAGGGCGGCTTAAGTCCACGCACCTTTGATTTTCCCTACACAGCTCTGCCACCCCTGCGAGGAGCTTCCGTGGCTCGGGTGAAGATGGAATAATCGGTAATGAGCAACTTTTCTGAAGTTACGCGCATGATGTAGAATATTTGCCTAAAGCTATGCCCCGACAAAACTTCAGCTCAGGTATCAAAGACAACTACTCGCGAGGGACGGTAGCTGACTTCCTGAAGAATAACATCCAGGACGGTTCCCACCTCTCCGTCGTGTCCGCATTCTTCACGATTTACGCCTACGAGGGACTTAAGGACTCGCTCGACCGAATAGAGCACATGGACTTTCTTTTCGGCGAGCCACGCTTCGTCCGATCTTTGGACCCCGAGAAAACAGAAAAGAAGGCGTTCATCATCGACCCGACAGGCCTCAAACTCACGAATACACTTCAGCAGAAGCGTATCGCAAAGGAGTGCGCGGACTGGATCCGCAAGAAGGTGTCCATCAAGTCCGTCAGGCTAAGTAACTTCCTCCACGGTAAGATGTACCACACGACAAAGAACGGAGTGGAGCGGGCCATCCTAGGCAGCTCGAATTTCACCTCGCACGGATTGGGTCTATCCGCAAACAACAATATCGAGCTCAATCTGGTTGTCGACAGTGATCGTGCGGACCTTAAAGAGTGGTTCGACAACCTTTGGAACGATACAGCATTAGTGAAGGATGTGAAGAAAGAGGTCCTTCAGTATCTCGCTCAGGTCTACCAGAATCACCCGCCCGAGTTTATCTACTACAAAACCTTATTCCACATCTTCGACAAATATCTCGGCGATGCAGGAAAGACGGATGCCGATATCGGCAAGACAACCCTATTCGCCGGAGCCGCTACGAGCGGCTGATGCAGGATATCATCAAGCCAGGCATTCGTACCAAGGTCCTGCTGCTCTCCGCCACCCCGGTAAACAACGATCTAAAGGACCTGCGCAATCAGATCTATTTCCTCACTGCCGGGAGTGATGTAGCGTTCAGGGAAACCATCGGTATTGCAGATATCAAGGAGGCGCTGCGTCAAGCCCAAGGGCATTTCACTGCGTGGGCCAAGCAGCCCACCCAAAAACGGAAAACCGCCGATCTGTTGCAGCGTCTCGGCTCAGACTTCTTCAAATTGTTGGACGAGCTTACCATTGCCCGCGCGCGCAGACACTTGCGGGATCACTATGAAGGCGAGATAGAACGCCTTGGTAAGTTCCCGGAGAGGCTTCAGCCCAAGACTCTCTCACCCGAGATCGACTCTGCTGGGCGCTTCATGTCCTACGACAAGCTCGCCGTGGAAATCGGGGGTTACAAGCTCTCGCTTTTTAACCCCTCGCGCTTTCTCCGCGACGACCTGCCGGCTGGCGTACGGGCGGACTACGAGCGCAGGGTCGGCAACTTTACTCAGGCCCAGCGCGAAGACTTCCTCATCGACATGATGAGGGTCAATTTCCTGAAGCGGCTGGAGAGCTCGGTCCACTCGTTTGCACTGACCATGCAACGGACGATGGAGAAGATCGAGTCGTTGGAGGAGCGTCTCAATGCGTTCAAGGCCTACCGAGCAGAGCACCCGGAACTAGACTTTGAAACGCTTGCTCCTGAAGAGCTGGAAGACGAGGAGCTCCGCGACGCCCTCGAGGTGGGGCAGAAGCTTACCTTCAAAACCGCGCATCTTGACGTAGATAGGTGGCTCGACGCTCTCCGCAAAGACAAGCAGCAGCTCAACGGTCTTTACCTCCAAGCCACGGACGTGTCACCGCAACGGGACGCCAAGATGGCTGAGCTTAAAGCGCTGATCGCCGACAAGGCCACCAAGCCGACAACGAATAAACTCGGCCAACGCAATCGTAAAGTGCTGGTATTTACCGCGTTTGCTGACACTGCCGAATACCTCTATGCCCATCTCCACGAGTGGGGGCAAAAGGAGTTGGGCATTCATGCCGCGCTAGTCACGGGCCGAGGCGACAATAAAACCACCTATCAGCCCAAAGGCTATCGGCAGCACACCGAGTTCGACCATATTCTCACAAACTTTTCGCCTATTGCGAAGCGCCGCTCCAAGATTCCGTCGCTTCCGCAAGAAGGCGAGATCGATCTTCTCATCGCTACGGATTGCATTTCGGAGGGTCAGAATCTCCAGGACTGCGATTATCTTGTAAACTACGATATCCATTGGAATCCGGTCCGCATTATCCAACGTTTCGGCCGGATCGACCGCATCGGCAGCGTGAACCACGCCGTGCAACTGGTGAATTTCTGGCCCACGCCCAACCTCGACCAGTACATCACTTTGAAACACCGGGTTGAGGCGCGAATGGCGCTGGTGGACATCGCCGCTACGCTCGAAGACAACCTGCTCAAACCCGACGATTTGGAAGACCTGATCAAAGAGGATCTCCGATATCGTGATCGTCAGCTCCTCAGGCTCAAGAACGAGATTCTTGATCTCGAAGACTTGGATGATGCCGTCTCGCTCACTGAGTTCACTCTCGATGATTTTCGGATCGACCTCCTGAGATACCTCGAAGCCAACCGTGCCCTGCTTGAAACCTCTCCGTTCGGTCTCTACACCGTGGCCCCCGCAAAGGCGGTCGCTCCGGGGGTAATCTTCTGTCTGCGGCTAAAAGGAGCAGCCGGAAACGGTCAGAGCACTGCGGGTACCCAGGAGGTTAATCCCCTGCAACCGTACTTTCTTGTTTACATGCTTGCGGACGGTAATGTCCGCTACAGTTTCGCTCACCCTAAGCAGATTCTAGGTGTCTACCGGGAACTCTGTGCGGATAAGTCCACAGCGTACGAAACACTCTGCACGCTCTTCGATCAAGAGACTCAGGACGGCCAGAAGATGGATGTGTACAACAGGTTGCTGGAACGGGCCGTCGACTCCATTGCCGCGACGTTTCGCAAGCGCGTCGCAAGCGGTCTGCAGACGGCTCGTTCCTTCGTCATCCCCAATCAGAATGAGCAGGCCAACGAGACCACCGACTTTGAACTGGTCACCTGGCTGGTGATCAAGGCGGAGGGTTAGTTTCATCTAAACTGGAAATATGGGAGTATGGACACATGAAAACAACCATTGAGATGCCCGATAAGACGTTGC
>JACPSE010000204.1 GCA_016193465.1 Deltaproteobacteria bacterium | reverse complement strand
CTTAAACTCAGCCCCGTATCATAAGGAGTCCCGCGCAAGGCCACTACCGTGGCCTCGGTGGCCGGCTGCGAGGTCCCCTGAGACATGGGAGAGATAGCTGTGTCGATGATATCCACTCCTGCCTCTACCGCCATGATGTAGGTCATAGGGGCCATGCCTGTAGTGCAGTGAGAATGGAGGTGAATCGGAAGCTTAATCCGCTCCTTCAACCGGCGAATAAGCTCGCAGCCCACGTGGGGCGAGAGCAACCCTGCCATATCTTTCACGCAAAGCACATCCGTCCCCATCTCTACCAAGCGCTCTCCCAAACGCACAAAGTAGTCCACCGTGTGAACCGGGCTTATCGTGTAGCAAAGCGCCGCTTCGAGCATCTTCCCGCTCCTCTTGACGGCTTCAATCGCTGTCTTCATATTCCGCACATCGTTCATCGCGTCGAAAACCCTAAAGACATCGATGCCATTCTCAGCAGCCTTCTCAACGAAGCGTTCCACCACATCATCCGGATAGTTGTGATAGCCGACAACGTTCTGACCCCGTAGCAGCATCTGCATACGCGTCTTCGGCATCGCCCGGCGAATGAGACGCAAGCGCTCCCATGGGCACTCCTTGAGATAGCGCAAAGTGGTATCGAAGGTGGCCCCACCCCACATCTCCACCGACCAGTATCCCACCTGGTCCAGTTTTTCCGCTATCGGCAGCATATTGTCCGTGCGCATGCGCGTCGCCAGCAGGGACTGATGCGCGTCACGCAAGACCGTTTCTGTGAGTTCGATTTTTTTTACCATGTTCAATCCTGTCCGCCCGCGATCTTACCCCCGTAAAGCTCTTTTTGTTTTTCTTCCGATTCCTCTTTTCCCTCGGCTTCGAGAACGTATAACCCATTCACCACCTTGATCTTTTCCGGATCGTAGAAATACTTCGAGACCTCAGCCCCTTCTTCAAACTCATACATCTTGATGGCATCCCACGGGCAGATCTTTTTGTCCAGCCGGTCTTCCGACTCTGTTCCTATGAGTTGGAGCTGGAACTTCTTCGGCATCTTGTCCGGCTCTAGCGGCTTCCTCGCGCTGTCATAGAACCTGCCGGCATATTCGTAATAGATCTCTCCGGTCTCCTTGTGCTCATGGACCTTCGTCAGATCGTCGCTGTAACACATCTGGCAGCCAATGCACTTGTCATTGTCCACCCACACCCGATACGGCTTTAAGCCTCCCTGGGGCAGCTCTTCGTAGAGCAAGTTGATACAACCGTCCACAGGACAATGCAGCTCGCATAAGGGAGAACCGGCGCAGCTCGAACAGTTCTCGTCCATTACCGCCAGAAGAGCCGTCCCTTTGCGCTTTTTCGTAGCCTCAGCCGCCATGAGATCTTCTCCTTACTTTTTTATACTGAGCCTGTAAAAAGAACGCCCCTGCGATCAGCAGCAGCACCCAATAGTAACGCACAAGCTGGAGCTGGCCCCATTCCAGCCAATAGACAAAGTTAGGTGACCGAACCATGAGACTTCTTAGGGCCTTTTGAGCCCCGGCATAGTCCCTGCCCTCTTTGAGCACCTGGGATAACCCATAAAGGGCCCCTTCATGATCAGGATTAATTTTTAATGCCTGTTCGAAATCGCTCCGTGCCTCACGCCACCTCTTCTGCTCAACATGAACCCATCCCCGATTGCTCCAGGCCTCGCTGTAGTCCGCGCGCAGCTCCAAGGCCCGATTGAATGTCTGAATGGCCTTTTCCAAATCTCCATTTTTCTTGAAGGCCACACCAAGGTTATTGTAGGCCTCAGGCAAATCAGCTCTTAATTGAACCACCCGGCCATATTCCTCGATGGCCGATGGATAATCCCTGCGCACTTCCAAATCGATCCACCCAAGAAGGGTCCTAGCCTCTACATGATCCGGCGCTAGGGCCAAGGCCTGCCGGATGTAAATCTCTGCTTTCTGCGCATCGCGCAGTCTCAGCGAGGAGATCCCCAAAAAAAGATAGAGATCCGGTTCCTTTGGATATCTCCTTAAGAGATTCTCGAAAGCGCCCTTCGCTTCTTTAGCCTTCCCTTCGGCCAGATATTTCTTACCTTGCTCCCACCGATTCTCTTTGGGGAGCGAAGAAACGCCTTGTCCAAATGCAAGAGAAAAACTTATCCCCAAGAGCCCTGCAAGCAACAAGCCCCAGGCCCTTACCATCTATTTCCACATCTCGTTAGGGATTTCGTCCTTCTTGCCTTCGTCAATGAGCTTGTCGTGTCGAAAGGCCTGCCTTAGGCCGATCCAAGAGAAAAACAGGACTAAGAGCAGCATCCCGACAATTGGGATATTATCAGGCTTGGTAACGATCTCTAAGAAATTTTGCCAGCCAGTCGACTCTTGCATATTGCTTAACCACCCGTTAAATCAAGATTTTCTCAAAATATTAGAAAATTTCGCCAATGTCAATGTGGGGTGGAAGTATATGCATCCGGACCGGGGCAGCCCCTCGCGGGATTGTCTTGATCGACCTGGCCATCCCGCAGGAAAGCGATTAACGGAAAGATTTGAGCTGCCGGCTCAATGAGGAAAAGAGCCCACCAGCTCCTTAAGCCGCTCTTTAGCTCCTTGGAGAATCGGCTCTCCATCGCCGGGAAGAAGCGTATCGAAGTCCAGGGCTAAGAGTTCCCGCACGCTCTGGCGCAGCCGCGGCGGATCATCCACCACTTTCTCTGGTAGGAGCTTGCAGCGGCCCGGTGGATTCCCTACTACGGCATCTCCTGCGATCAGAATCCTGCGTTCCGGCCAGTGAAGGGCAACCTCCCCAAGTGATTTTCCCGGCACACCGACGATTACTAAGGGGCCGACCTTTTCTCCCACTCTCAACTCGTCATCCAGCTCTGTCCCCTGGCCGCGCGCGTGAGCAGCGTCCGCGGGATGGATGGCCGTGCGTGCCCCGGTGCGGGAGCGCACGCGGTTGGCGGCGCGCGAGTGATTGCGATTGGTAAGGAGAATCCTGGCAACACCATGGCGAGCGATCGCTTCGAGGGTCTCTTCCGTCGGTGCTACCGGATCGATGCAGAGATTGCCGCCGGCGTGACGAACAAGGTACCCGTTAAAATTATAACCGTGCGGCTCGGAGAACCAGGGCCAACTGAAAATGTCGGGCAAAATCTCCTTCATAGATATATCTCTGGCCCGTCAAAGTAAGCTATGAACACTGGATCTTGAACGATTTGAACATTTTGAACCGTTCAAGTCGTTTAAGCCGTTCAAGCGGTCACTCCTCGGCGCTCGGTGCGGCTAATGCGTATGGACATGACCCCGGCCCCATTCCGTATGGCGGAAGATCAAGGACTTGATCACGACCGGCACAGCCTTGGCATCTGGCAGCTCTTCACCAATGTCAATAAAATCAAAATCTTTTAAATCGATCCCGTCAATGGAAATGATGCCCGATCCAGGCAAAAGCTCGCGCTCGATAATATTGCCGACCAACTTTGCGATATCCGCGTCAAAGACCAGTACCAGGGGCTGCCCTTTGCCGACGTGTTCTTTCATCGCCTCTGCAACCCCTTCTGCCAGCGTCCGAATGAGCGGATAGGACGGGCCGAGCTCCCAGTGGATGGCCAGGGCGGCAGCTCTATCACCGTCATGGATATCGAATCGCTGCAAGGCCCGCTCGACTGCGCCCCTCACTTCGGCAGCGGTAAGCGGCTCCTTTTGCTGAATCTGCGGGGTAACGACCTGCAAGTTTCTAAGCGGAAGCAGATCCGCGTGCGAAAGGTAGATGGTGTTTCCGCTCACCTGAACGGTGTACTGGGAGGCGCCGATCACCGTAGCCCGGATGCGCACGTCCGCGGTCTTGAGCGCAACCTTGCCGGCGAGCTTTTGCGCCCGCGCCCGCACCCGCCGCCCGAGATGGTTCCCCAAGTCTCCCAGGTTTCTCTCCTCAAAGCCGTAAATATACTCGGATACCCCGCCGGAGAACATGACCGCATCGATGCGCTCTTTAAAACCAACTTCCGGGGTGAGCATCAAACTCTGGGTGAGGGACGAGAGCCGACCCCGTTCCAGAACCTCGAAGAGACAGTCACAGAGCACGGTCGCCATATTCTCCTTCTGATCTTCCTTAAGCGAACCTCCCAAAGACAGTGGAACACCTGCCGCCTCTGCTATCTTGGCCCCTGCATCTTCAATACGATCGATCTTCCCATTGGCGTCCAGCGCGACGAGCCGGGCGCCCACTTCCAATGCGGAGGTGTCAATGACCGCCCCCCTCTGCACGATCGCGATTTTACTGGTGCCGCCGCCGACATCCACGCTCATCACCGTATAATTGCCGCCCTCGTTGACGCTCATCGCTACGGCCCCAGAGCCATAAGCCGCAAGAATGGCCTCCAGGTTGTGTCCCGCCGTAGCGCAGACAAACTTCCCGGCCTGGGCAGAAAAGAGAGCGGCAATAGCCTCGGCGTTCTTCTTTTTCGCCGCCTCGCCGGTAACGATCACCGCGCCAGTGTCAATATCCTTCGGTGTCAATCCCGCCTGGTGGTAGGCCTCGTGGATAAACTCATCCAGCTTCTTGGTGTCGATTGTCGTCCTGTCCAAATAGGGAGTGAGCAAAATAGGGGATTCATACAGGATCTCCCGCTGAACCACCACAAAACGGCTGGAGAGCGCAAGGCCCTGGCGGCGCAGGACAAGACGGGAAAATATGAGATGAGAGGTGGACGAGCCGATATCGATCCCCACGGAAGTAAGCGATATCCGCTCGGAGCGCCACATGGGGTGGTTTTCGTCCATCGGCATATCTTCATCTTCATGCCCATCATCAAAATCATGCCCCTCATGAAAAATCAGCGTCTCACTTTCCAAATTCAGCATCTCCTCTGCAGTCCCTTTCTCGTAGTACGTTTTTTCTCCACTCCACCTAAGAGTTTGCATACCACAAGACCAACCGACTTGCCACCTATGTGGGCTGAGGGTAGTGACCTAATTTTAATTCCACCAAGTCCTATTTGCTCCGGTTTACTTAAACGAAACTGAGAAATTCAGCAACTTTGTATTGATTTGGCATGAAAAGGCCTCTAAGTAGACGAGTTGGTCGATCTGGCGGTCGGTGGCCTCGATCTCGCGCTAAAAACGTCAGAAAAGGTTCGCGTCCCCTTTTCCCTTCTTCCATCGTGTCCCTGTTACCGTGTCGCCGCCAATACCCCGCCGGTGTGGACCATCCCTTCAGCCAGTCTGAAATAGCCTATGCTGTCTTCGCCGAATATTGAGCGGCTCGACCACCGG
>JACPSE010000229.1:19028-25972 GCA_016193465.1 Deltaproteobacteria bacterium | reverse complement strand
GTCGATGTACTCCTTGGCGCTCTTGTACGGCGTTTCGGAGTTGACCCAGAGGATGAAGCGGTCGAGCGCCATCCGGGAGACAGGGGTGAAGTCGCGCCAGCTGAAGGGCGTGCCGGTCGCGAGGGGCGTCGTAAACAGATTCGACAGCGTGATGATGATCGTGTGGGAGTCGCCCTTTTTCTCCTTCACATGCAAGAAGCCCTCGGCGCCGGCCCCGCCGGACTTGTTGACGACAATGAACGGCCGGGGCGCAAGCTTGTGCTTGTCGTTGATGCCGGCGATCAGCCGCGCCATCTGGTCGGCGCCGCCGCCGGTGCCGGCCGGAATGGATAAGCCTCGCCATAACATCGGCCCCGCCGCCGGTTCCAGCCGGGATGATGAACTCGACGGGCTTGGTCGGCTCCCACGCCTGGGAGACGCCGCTCGGCGAAAACGCGGCAAAAACAGCGAGCGCTAGCAGCGCTCGATAGAGAATTCTTCTACTCATAACCATTCCTCCTTCCAAAAAAGGACATTGAACCCACGATCGAGCAATGATTGTTTTCCCTTTCTACCGGGAACTTGCCTTAACCTCATTAGCCGCTTTCCCATACCAGATAACGTTAGCGCGTTGCAAGTGCCATCTCCTACTTTAGGAGTAGCGAAAATGAGTCCTGCGCCGGTGCTTGCGGAAGAGAGGAATCAACACCAGGCCCGCGGCGAATCCGCCGATGTGGGCGGCATAGGCTACCCCTCCCGCCGCTGGATCTATAGGAGCCAGCGCCTGGTTGAGCAGCTGCAGGCCGATCCAAAAGATGAGCAGGACCCAGGCGGGAACGTAGATGATGCGGATAAAAAAGCCGAGCGTCACCAGGGTCTGGACCCTGGCGTGGGGAAAAAGCACCAGGTAAGCGCCGAGCACTCCCGAGACGGCGCCCGAGGCGCCGATGGTGGGAACCGTCGAAGCGGCATTGAAGGCGAGATGAGCGGCGGCGGCCGCCAACCCCGTCACCAGATAGAAAAAAATGAAGCGCAGATGCCCCATGCTGTCTTCGATGTTGTTGCCGAAGATCCAGAGATAGAGCATGTTGCCGATAATATGCATCCACCCGCCGTGCAAAAACATCGAGGTCAATACCGTAAAGTAGCCGGCGCTTCCGGGGATGGGCGATTGTAAGAGAGCGGCTGGCACCATGCCCATCTGGTAGATCAGCGCATCCAGGAACTTCGGCTCAAGGGAAAGCTCGTAGAAGAAGACCGCCGTATTGACCAGGATGAGGGCGACAGTAACGAGCGGCCAGAGGACGGTGGGATTATCGTCGCGAAGCGGAATCAAGCCTCAACACCCAAGGTGCGTTCGCCGAGCAGGTAAAAAAACAAAACAATGATGAGCGCCTGGACGACCCACCCGAGCAAGCACACGCCCACAGCGCGATACGTACTGCTGTAGTCTAACGCCTGTCTCACCGCAACTACCATTGCCACCAGCATCCAGATGGAAGCCGCCAGAAAGGCAATAACTGTAAGCCCTGGCACGATGGCCAATACCCGAATCAAGCCCGGCGCGCTCGAGAAGCCTGTTGTACGCAAGAGCTGGCCGAGGTCCGCCTCGGTCTGAGGCTCGGGGAAAAATTTCGTGCCGATGATATAGGTGATGTAGGCCCACACGTACCATCCGAGGAGCGCTGCAATGACTCCCCAAAAGATCCCCTCGATCCCGCCTTGGAGGGAGGCGCCGACTCCGGCGGCAGCGCTTGAGAGAGCGACAACCGTCATGGCCTGTCCTAAGGCGTTCTTATCAGCCTCTACCTCTTCGTACAGATTCACGTCGAGCTTCGCCGCGCGAATGATGCGATCTTTTAAGTCAGCCATAATGAAGCGCTTCTATAGTGCCAGTGGTATGATGTCAAGGAAAATTTGCTACTACAAAGGTAATAAAAACAGTTGTCAAAAAAGCAAAAAACAGGTAAAAGGGTGCGATTTTAATTTAGGAGAGGTCTCAGAGAATTGGCGATCACTATTAAGAAAGCTAAGAGAATCAATGAGTTACCTCCTTACCTGTTTGCCGAGATCGACCGCAGGAAAAGGGAGGCACTGGCGCGGGGAGTTGATCTGATCGATCTCGGGGTTGGCGACCCGGACATTCCAACCCCCCAAGAAATCGTCGAAAAGCTGATGCAGGGGGCCTCCAAACCGGCCAATCACCGCTACCCCAACAGCGCCGGTCTTCTTGAGTTTCGCCAAGCGGTGGCAGACTGGTATCAGCAGCGCTTTCGGGTAAAGCTGGACGCGGTGAAAGAGGTAGTTTCGCTGATTGGCTCCAAAGAGGGAATCGCAAACATGGCGGTTGCCTTTGTGGACCCTGGGGATATCGTTTTAGTAGCCAGCCCGTGCTACCCGGTCTATCACGTCGGAACCTCGTTCTGTGGCGGACGAAGCTATTTTCTTCCCCTCAGCAAAGAAAATCATTTTCTACCGGACCTTGAGGCCATTCCCGCCGAGGTGGCGCGACAGGCGAAGATGCTCTGGATTAACTATCCTAATAACCCAACGGCTGCCGTGGCGGAGAAGGAGTTTTTCGTCAGAGTTGTCGAATTCGCTCACCGTCACAGCCTCATCGTTTGCCATGATGCGGCCTACACGGAGATGGGCTTCGACGGTTATCGTCCGATGAGCTTTCTTGAGGTCGACGGGGCCAGAGAGGTGGGAATCGAATTTCACTCGCTCTCCAAAACATTCAACATGACCGGCTGGCGCATCGGCATGGCCGTGGGGAATCAGGAACTGGTGGCTGGATTGTCGCAGGTCAAATCCAACGTGGACTCAGGAATCTTCCAGGCCGTTCAAGAGGCGGCGATTGAGGCTTTACGGCTCGGCGATGAGATCGTGGCGCCGTCCAGGAGGATCTATCAGGAAAGACGCGATATCCTGGTGTCCGGACTTTGTGGGGCGGGTCTGGAGTGTGAAAAACCCCGCGCCACTTTCTATGTCTGGGTCTCTGTTCCGAAGGGGCTGACCTCGGCTCAGTTTACCGCCAGTCTGCTCGATGAGGCGGGGGTCATCACAACGCCGGGTAATGGCTTCGGGGAGGCCGGAGAAGGCTACGTGCGCTTTACGGTTTGTGTCGGGAAAGAACGATTAAAGGAGGTTACGGACAGAATCCGTCAGGTCAGATTTTAGGAGGCATCCTGGAGGATTTATCCTGAAGGACTGTGCCCCATCAGGTTTACATAGGCATCGGTTCCAATCTGGGAAAGAAAAAGGAGAACTACCTGGAGGCCCTCACTCGCATTGCCAAGATCCCTGATACCAAGATCATCAGGGAATCCTCTCTCTATGAGAGCGAGCCTTTGGGGGATTCGAAGGAACGGTATGTCAACGGTGTGATCGAGATTGAGACGGAGCTGAAGCCGGAGATGCTGCTTAGGAAATGCAAAAATATCGAGCGGGCGATGGGCCGGAAAAAGGTCCGCAAACGCTGGGGCGCCCGCATCATTGACCTGGACATTCTTCTGTACGATACTTTGATCCTGGAAAAGAAAAATCTCAAGCTTCCCCACTCCGAGCTGCACAATCGCAAGTTTGTCCTGATCCCCCTCAGCGAGATCGCCCCGCAAGTGATTCACCCGGTACTTGGGGCGACCATTTCAGAGCTTTTGGTGAGCGTCAAAGATGACAAGAAAGTGAGTCTCATGAGGCTGTAGTGGCGCCCGAGGTAGGGCTATGATGGCTTGAAAGGCAACTCCGTTGCTCTTGCGGCTGCTATATCTTTTTGTCTTGTCTTATCTCTTTTTCGCTCTCCTTAACCTGATTCTCTCTTGGGTTAAGCGGCAGCGAAAGCTCGGTTCTCAGGATCGTTCAAAAGGGGCCGAAGAGATGGTATTAGATCCCCAGTGCCACAGTTACGTCCCTAAAGGCGAGGTGTTCTTTCGCGGCGGCCACTATTTCTGCAGTGAGGATTGTGCGAGAGTCTACCTGTCGCGCCAAGGGGAAAAGGATAAAGATAAAGAGATGAGGAACGAAAACTGAAAAGGGCCGGGCGCCTTGGGTGCAGAGGAGGGGAGACACGTCGTGGAGCTAAAGGCAAGCGATATCATTAGGGAGATAAAGCGGGCAGCCATCCGGTTCGTCGTCGCGCTGCCGGATCGGACCACCAGCGAGCATCTGCTCAAGCCTATCCTCCAAGACCGCGAGCTGAGGGTGGTGCAGGTGTGTAAAGAGGACGAGGGCATATCGATCTGCAGCGGTCTCTACAGCACGGGCCAGCGGGCCCTTCTGCTGATTCAGCACACGGGTCTGCTGGATTCGATCAACTCGCTACGGGGCGTAGCGGTCGAGGGTCAGAATCCTGTTTGCATGATGGTGGGCCTGTTGGGAAAAGAGCCAGGCGTTGCGCCGACTCAGTCACAGCGCTACGGGTTACGGATCGTGGAGCCTATTTTGGATGCGATGGGGATTGAGCATCACCTGATCGAAGGGGCAGAGGATATAACGAAGATCGCGCCGGCCGTGGGACGGGCTTACGAACGCTCGGCGCCGGTTGTGCTTCTCATTGGAAGGGAGCCGCGATAGCCATGATGAAAAGGGATGAGTGTCTCAAGGTGCTCGCCCGCCACCGGACCGACGAGATCGTGGTCGCGGTCTATAAGGCAGCGCAGGAATGGATACATATCTGTCCGAGCGATCTCAACTACACCTTTACCGGAGCGATGGGCCAGGGATCCTCTCACGCGCTGGGCCTGGCCTTGGGGCGACCGGATAAACGGGTGATTGTTCTGGATGGCGACGGCAGCCTGCTGATGAATCTCGGCAGCCTGGTGACAATCGCCAATGCGGCCCCCAAGAATCTAATTCACTGTGTCTGCGAAAACGGGACCTATGAGACCAACGGCGCGGTGTCCATACCGGGAGCCAGACGGGTCAGCTTCGTAGGGCTCGCTCGGGCGGCGGGCTACCCCAAGGGCTACGAATTTGGTAGTCTGGAAGAATGGGAACGTGAGGTGGGCCGCATTCTCAAGGAGGAAGGACCTATCCTGGTTGACCTCAAGGTGGTTCCGGCGGGGGAGTACCCGGAAGATTTCCGCCGGCTTTATAGCGTCGAGTTTCGGGAAGTTTTTCGCAAGACCGTGCAGAAGTAACTTTTCACGGTTGATTCCTTCCCTTTGCCCTTGGGCAAACACCGCAACCCATGCGGGCGCAGCTCATCCACCCAGATGCTGAAACTGGAAAATCCTCTCGCCTCCTTCCGCGGACTCGGCGCCGAGCGTCTTAAGCTACTCGGAGTCCTGACCGGTGGCCATTTTTTTATTCACTGGTTCCAGCAATTCTACCCGGTGGTGCTTCCCTCGCTTAAGGTAGGGCTGGGGCTGAACGACGTCCAGGTAGGCGCGCTCAACTCGGCCAGACAGTTCACCATGGGCGCCCTGGATCTGCCTTTAGGCATGCTTGCGGACGCTGTCGGGCGCCACCGCGCTTTGATCCTGGCTTCGGCCATCCTGTTCATGGGAAGCGCCTACCTCCTAATGGGGATCGCGCCCTTTTTTTTCTGGGCCATCGTCGGCTCCACGCTGGTAGGACTCGGCACTTCCCTATGGCACCCCGCCGCCACAGCCTCTTTGTCCGTTAAATTTCCAGAACGGCGCGCCACTGCCCTCGCGGTTCATGGGATGGGGGCGACAATAAGCGATACCATCACTCCTCTGGGCGTAGGCTTTTTGCTGGTAACCCTACCGTGGGATTTCGTCCTGCAAATGCAAGTCCTGCCGGCCGTGCTGCTCGGCCTCCTCGTCTGGCGCGGCTTGGCGGGCTTTTTTTCCGACGCCAAGTCCAGCTCCTCCCGTTCCGGTCAGATCCGTGAGATCGCGGATCTGGCAACGAACCCGCTGTTCATCTGGCTTTCGGTCGCCATAGGTTTTTTCCAAATGGGGCGCCTGGTGGTCCAGACCTTCCTCCCTATCTACCTCCAGGAACACCTGGGGTACTCGCCCTTAGTTCTCGGCTTCTACATTGCGCTTCTTCACGCCATGGGAACCGTCTCCCAACCCATCCTGGGTTTTCTATCCGACCGCTTTGGCCGTAAGGCAGTGCTGTTTCCGTCGTTTATAACGCTCGGAACGCTCTTCGCTCTATTGGCGGCAGTGGCGCCCGGAATTCCGCTTGGCGTGGTGATCGGCGCCATAGGCCTCTTCTTTTACACTGTCCTCAACGTCGTGATCGCAACGGTGATGGACGTGGCGGATCCCAATATCCAGGCTTCCTCTTACGGCCTGACCTCTCTGGTGACACACATCATCGTTTTCCCGGCTCCGATGGCTGCGGGACTGCTCGTCGGCAAGTACGGAATAACCTCCGCTTTTTTGTTGTCAGGCGCCTTGGTCATCCTTGGGGCGTTCGTCCTGGTACCGTTAAAGCTTTACCGGGGAACCGGAAGATGAGAGGTATGCTTCGGCGGCGCGCGAAAATCGTTATTCGTGCTCGTGTAAGGAGACTAAATAGTAGTCCTGATTTCTTGGATTGCGGCTGTTCGAGCACGAATCACGATCACGAGCACGGAGATTCGGGCCTCTTTCAACGGCCTGAACAAAGGGAAGGAGGAAAAGATGACTACGACGATGGGCAAGGGCGAGTTTATCTATGAAGTTGCCGAAGGCTGGGGAAAGCTGCCGGATGGGTGGCGCTATCGCGAGGCTGCCGCTGTGGGAGTGGACACTCAGGATCGGGTCTACGTGTTTAGCCGGGGAGATCATCCGATCATCGTATTTGATCGTGACGGAAACTTTCTTCGTTCCTGGGGCGAGGGGCTCTTTAAGCGCGCCCACGGTATCACTATGGGGCTGGACGACACGATTTACTGCACGGACGACGGCGATCACACGGTGCGCAAGTGTACCCTTGACGGAAAAGTCCTGTTGACGCTCGGCATCCCCGGCAAGCCGGCCCCTTATCAGAGCGGCGAGCCGTTCAAT
>JACPSE010000229.1:0-19020 GCA_016193465.1 Deltaproteobacteria bacterium | reverse complement strand
AGATTTATGTTTCCGACGGATACGGCAACTCCCGGGTGCACAAATACTCGCCGGACGGCAAGCTGCTCTTTTCTTGGGGCGAGCCGGGAACCGATCCGGGCCAATTCAACATCGTGCACAACATCTGCACGGACCACGACGGTTATGTCTACGTCGCTGACCGGGAAAATCACCGCGTGCAGGTATTTGACGCCGCCGGCAAATACGAGACGCAGTGGAACAACATGCACCGGCCCTGCGCCCTTTACATGGATAGGGTAGCGAATCCTCTCTGTTACATCGGCGAGCTGGGCCCTGGCCTTTCGACCAACAAGGAGATACCCAACCTAGGCCCGCGAGTGAGCATTCTAACGCATGAAGGGAAATTGCTTGCGCGCCTGGGAGACATCCGCGGCGGAGAGGCCCCTGGTCAGTTCATCGCTCCGCATGGGATCGCTTTGGATTCCAGGGGAGATATCTACGTGGGCGAGGTCTCTTGGACTATTTCCGGGCAGCGTATGAACCCCCCTCGAGAGCTGCGCAGCCTGCAGAAGTTGATCAAACGAAACTAGCGCGCGCCTAGACCAAAGTGAGTTGGCCTCACCAGATGGTTTTAACCGGATACTGGTAAATCATCTGATCCGGCGTCAGGATGACGAGACCGTGCACGATCGCCTGGCAGATCAACATTCGATCAAAGGGATCTTTGTGAAGTGAAGGAAGCCGCGCCAATTTTCCAAGGTAGCGGGAAAGGTGGGTCTTGGCTTCGTGAATATTGAGCCT
Organism: Deltaproteobacteria bacterium; assembly: GCA_016193465.1. Lineage (GTDB taxonomy): Bacteria > Desulfobacterota > Binatia > UBA9968 > UBA9968 > UBA9968. The sequence continues at coordinate 18,258 of JACPSE010000229.1, read as the reverse complement.
AATCATAGCTCCCTTATGGACGAACAAGTGAACTAAGTCAACGAGGTTCCTGACACCGTTTTCTCTCTCGATCCTTGACTTTCTATATAGAAAGTCGTAAAAACATTTAGTGGCGATTAGGACAAATATCAAACGCACCCTGGGTGCTACCTATCCTGTAGGCGCCTCCCAGGTTGTCCTTTTCATTCCTGATCACAGCCGGGATAGAGACTCTATCGACCAGCAGCACTGGGTCGATGAAGCCTTGAATGTAATGGGTAGGCTATTTAGAGGAGCTACGGCATTTCCGCCAGGACGAGGTGTCTGGCGGGATGATGAAGTCGGAGGCAGACTGCTCAAGGAGCAGACCGTGATGGTTGTCTCTTACGTTGCTCCCGAGCTATTGACACCCACTACTCTAAAGAGCTTGCGGGAGTTTTTGCATCGTTTTGGGCGGGAAACCCGACAGGGAGAAGTGGGGATTGTCATCAACAGCAAGTATTACGGAATATCGCGCTATGACGTTCCAAAAACCTAGGAGGTTACGGAGATGGCTAAAAAAGTAGGCCGTATTGGCAAAATCCTTGGAGCAACAAGGCAGTTTTCTATAAAAACCAGAGCTGCCGGTCCCCTCGATCTCGTTCAGTTGAGAGAAGAAATCAATGAGCGACTTGAGTCCAGGGGAGGGAGGCCTAGCGATCCGGAGTGGGATTTGCGGCGAGTTATTCCCCTAAAGGGATCCTCATGGAATTTCTTAAGGGAAAAGAGCGGAGAATTGCAAGTCAGCCCTGGTCATCTTGCAGCGATCATTCTTGAACGTGGAATCGAGTCATTTAAAGGCCGCCGACATGGAGCGAAATCGAGAAAACCGCTCGCAGCGGATGAGTAACGCCGTGTGCCTCCTGCTGCTGCCGTTTTCTCATCCTTCATCCTTTCCCGAGCACGAATCACGATCACGAGCCACGATCTTTTATCCTTTTGCCTTTTTACTTTTGCCTTTTAACTTACCCTCCTCCTACCTTCCGCCTGTCGCCTGATTCACCCGCCCCTCCTCATCCCTGCTCCCCTGCTCCCTCCTGCCTCTTGCCTAACTGTTGCCTCTCGCCTTCTCTTTGTCTCTCGTATATTCTCTTTTGCTTAACTTCCGCCTCACGCCTGTTGCCTATTTTCTTGCTTAACTTCCGCCTCTCGGAGGCGGGTTGAGGCAGAAAAGGTTTGCGTCCCCTTCTTCTGCTCCGTTTGCCTTTACAGAGCATGGTGCGATCATGGCTGCGAACGTGCTCAACAGTTCTCGTGCGGTGCAGATGAGCGTCTTCGTCGTAAGAGCCTTTGTAAGACTGCGACAAATGGTCACCACCCACAGAAAGGTAGCGGCCAAATTAGCAGAGTTGGAGCGAAAAGTGGCGACTCACGATTCCCACATCAGGTCATTGTTCGAAGCCATTCGGCAATTGATGACCCCGCCCGAGCCCAAGAAACGGAAGATAGGATTTCTGGTGCGGGAAAGAGCGGCACGCTACGGAAGAGGGTAGCAGCCCATCATTCCGACACTTCGAGAATTCTCGAAACGTGGAAGTTCCTCGGTCACGCTTTTTCTCCCTTCCGCCTACCGCCTGTTGCCTTTCTTCTTTTGCTCAACTCCCGCCTCACGCCTCTAGCCTTTCTCCTGTTACCTAACTGTTGCCCCACGCCTATTTTTGGCGATTATGTTGGACTTAACACCTTACCTTTGGAAAGGGCCAAAATGTAACATCCCTATTTTTAAGCGGATTTCTGCATTCCGATATGATAGGGTTCGGCTATGTCGCCGGCCGAGTATTTCCATACTCATAGAGATAGGGCCAACAAAGATACTAAGCGATTCCTACGAGAACATGTCTTGGTGGAGATGCTTCTGATATCCGTTGCAGCCATAGCGGGCGCGATTATTCAGAATCCCTGGGACCAGATCGTCTCTGCGGCTACTTTTGGCTTATTGGCCATAGCGATCATAGTTTTAGGTGCATATGTTTTTAGTTGGCTGGCTGCCCCTATCCGAATTTTTCGAGATGACCGGGAGACCATTTCCCGCTTGGAACAAACCCTAAAGCGATACGAGCCTAAACTCCAAATTATTTTTGAAGCCGGGAAAGAACCCTTTGACCATACGGAGCCCGCACGGGCAAGTCAGCGTGCTTTCCACATTTACCGCATTGGGGTCAAAAATATCGGTGGTCAAAAACTATCGGGCTGTTCCATCAAGCTCTGTGATATGAAGCCTGGTTTGAACGTATATTTGCCAATAGCCCTTAAACAACGATTAGATAATCCGAATGACGTTTTAAATATCCCCCACAAACAGACCTTTGATTTATTTCCGATGGAAAGAGTTGAAGTTGACGTTGCGGCGCTAGACGAGGCTCAGGATAATTCCGAGATAAGACTATGTTACGCGCTTGAGGGGCATAGAAGTCTAAATCTCGCCGATACCATTTCACGAGGTGCATACGAGCTTACAATCAAAGCCTATGCTGAGGTGGGGCAACCTACGGAATGCAGTTTTAGGTTATGGATTGAAGATTGTAGATTACGATTCAAAGAAATGAAATTATGATCCGCGTTTTCGTTTTGTCTTACGTTGCTTGCGTCGCTTGCGGGCAAGGCCGAAAACGGTGCCAGGCATGCCTATTTGACGTTATGGGCCAGGTCTTTTGATTTTGGCCACAAGTGAGGGTCAGGCTTGCCTTATTGTCATTTACGATTTTGATTTGACCCAGTCGTTAAGTCCTCCAGCGCCTGCAAATTTCAGTTCTCAGTTTTGAGTTTCAGCCTGATCCTCCCGAGGCGGACGGGCCCTTTCGTCGCAATATTCGAAAAAAGAGATTAAAAGAAATCGCCTCAAGAATCAGAGCGCCAGAGGAACGCGCTTCGAGCGCCGGATTTGCCGATCCCGCGTCACCAGAGGTATCCTGTGTACGATGCTCGTGGCGCCGATGATCTCGTCTGCGGGGTCGCCCTTGAAGTCCAGAGTCTGGATTGCCCGACAAACCTCGAGCGTGAGCGGCCATGTTTGAATTCTAGCAAGGGTTCGTACCAGCTCCGGGTGGTCCAGATCGGCTTCGACGCGGCCTAACTCGGAGAGTTTGCTGATCTCCCAGAGGACGATCGCGGAAATACTCCATGTGTCGCCCGAAAGCAACGAGGCTTCGCGCCTGGTCAAATCGCCCGTCAACGCGTAGAGCAGGATGTGGGTATCAAGATTCAGCATCCCACTTTACGCCGGTCGATAAGATATTCCCTTTGATTTTGATCTTGCCCTTAAAGCTTCCAATCAGCTTTTCGCTGTCGGTATGAATGGGAACGAGCTTGGCAACCGGTTTTCCGTGTTTTGTGATGATAATACCATCGGGGCCTACACGATCCAGCAGGGCCAGGCACTGCTCCTTGAATCGGGCGGCAGGGACACTCTTCATAAAAAAACTATATAATAAACCGGAAAAATTGTCCAGTCAGAAAAAGTGGACACTTTCCTAAATTCGGCCGGGAATCGCGCCAGACTTGCGCAACTTGAGTGCGAGAGTATTACCGTCCGTTCTCCGCGGTATCCCCTTACGGCGCGCGATCAGCCTACGAGCGGATTACGGATGGTCAGTGTTGGGAAGCGGCCGAAGTCCCGATCCACCCTCCACAATTCCCGCACGCCGTGCACGAGGCAAATCGCGGCCACGCGAGCGTCATGGACCTGTGCGCCGGCGATACGACCCTGCTCCAGCAGATTGCGCAGTTCCGGCCAGTATCCCTCGGTCTCCGCCAGCAAAACCAGGCTCGGCGACTCCAGCCAGGCCTCCACCTGGTCTAGCGCCGCCGCAAGAGGCGTAGGCGGGTTGTAGATCCGAGGGTGGGTCACGACGGCGATAAATTCGTGCAGGCATGGCCATGGGATAACCCACGGTGCCCGACCCTCCGCCAGCTCCGCTATTCTCTTGTATGCGGCATCGTGCCACGGAGAATCTTCCCGGTGGCCATAGACGAGCAGGTTGGTGTCCACGGCTATCATCCTCCGTGCCCCTCATAAGCCATATCCCTGATTCGCTCCCAGGAAGCGCCTGCGGCGCCGGGCTGAAGCCCCTCGCCTTTAAAGGTCGCTTTTCGCAGACGGAAGGCGCCGGTCCGCTTGCGTTCACTAATAAGCCGTCTCAGCCCCTGCTCGACTAGAGCTCTTACGGTCGTGCTTTCACGCGCTGCCAGCTTGCGTGCCTCCTCCAAAATAGAATCGGGAATATCTACGGTCGTCTTCATATGGCTAGATGTATCATGGTAGATATCTAGATGTCAAGGTGCCATGGGCTCTATTGCGGAGAGTGTCGTGCTAAACGAAAGAGTCCCGGCCTTTTTGGTTTCCGGGACCATTGATGCATCCTGAGGCGTGGGATATGATCGGCCAGTCGTCTTGAAAGATGTCCGGGGGATGTCCGTATGAGGAAAAAAATATTCCATTGGCTTGGGAGAGAGTTCGTCGCCCTTGCCTGCGAGGGGAAAGCCGGGCTGGCGACAGCAGAACAGATGCAGGATATCTTTCGCCGGTGTGAGGAAGAGCTGCGTCTCATGGGACTCTCCCTGGAAAATACGGTGCGAACCAGACTCTGGGGAAGAGACAGGCAAAGCCGGAATTTAGGAAGCAATGAAAGGCTTAAGGTCTTGTCGGGCAAGGCAAGATCGGCAAGCTCCAGCTACATCGCGCCGGGCCACTTCGATTCAGACGCCAGGGTGGCCCTGGACCTGCTCGCCATGAGGCCCTCGCGGCCGGGTCTGGAGAAAACCCTCAAGGAATACGACCTGCCCATCGTCCCCCTTCGTTACCTTATCTACGACTCCGTCGTCTTTCTCTCCGGAGTCACCGCTGTCCTTCCAACCCTGGTGCATCAGGTGGCTGATATCCTTCCTCGAATTACGGACTCACTCAGAGAAGCCGGCAGCTCCTGGGACAAGGCGGTCAAGGTTTCCTTCTTTCTCCACCGAAGCCAAAAACCGGAGACCCTAAAAGAGTTTTTTCAAAAACATGTCAGGGCCGAGATTCCGCAGATGGAATACAGCTTCGTGGACGGCTATTCCGCCGAGGGAAAGCTGATCGAGATCGAGGTCACGGCAAAGATCTAGCCCAATGGCATCGGATATTCTGCGTCAAGCAGCCTTCGCTTTAATGCTTGCAAGATTTTCTCCTGCACTCCGTCAAAGCCGCCGTTAGACATAACCAGTATCACATCGCCGGTGCTCGCTTCCGCTGCCACATAGGGCGGAATCTCAGCCGTTTTTTCGATACAAACTGCGCGGCTATCGCCAGAGATCCGGTTAATCTCTCGAACCACCTCCTCGGCAGGAAGGCGCTCTTGTTCGGGAATCTTTTCGGGCTGATAGAGCCCGGCGACAACGACCCGCTCCGCGCCGGACAGGGCTTGAGGAAACTCGTGCTCGAAAATCCGCCTCCTGCTGGTGTTGCTTCTGGGTTCGAAGATCGCCCAGAGTCTGCGTCCGGGATAGGCCGCTCTCACCGCCTCAATTGTTTCCTTAACCGCAGTCGGGTGGTGGGCGAAGTCGTCGATCAGCGTGATCCCCCCAATTTCGCCTTTTATTTCCTGGCGCCTTTTTACTCCCGAAAAGGTAGCCATAGAATTCGCCAAAACTTCCCGCGCTATTCCCAGTTCCCGCCCCATGGCATAGACCGCCAGGGCATTGCTGACGTTGTGCCGTCCCATCAGGGCGATTCTCGCCACGCCGTCGCTTTTCCCGTTATAGAACGGCTCAAATAAGCTACCACCATCCTGCACACGAATATTCCTCGCCTCCCATCCTCTCGGCTCCTTGTCGCCATAAAATATCACCGGGCAACGCGCACGAGCGCCAACCTCTTTTGCCGCTTCATACTCGTTGCACACCAACAAGGTGCCTGAAGGAGGGATGATTTCCATGAGGCGGCTAAACGCGCTCTTCAGATGCTCCAGGTCGCGGTAAATATCCGCGTGGTCAAACTCAAGGCTGGTTAGGATAACCTTTTCCGGCTTGTAGTGCAGAAACTTCGGCCCCTTATCAAAAAAGGCGCTGTCGTACTCGTCTCCTTCAAGGACCGCCCATTTTCCCGTTCCCTGCTTGAATCCGCTATCAAAGTCGATCGGGATGCCGCCGATAAAGAAACTCGGCTCCCATCCCGCCTCGTGCAACGCCCAGGCCATCAAGGCCGTCGTAGTGGTTTTCCCGTGCGTGCCCGTAATCACGATCGACCTTTTCGAGCCGATTAAGAAGGTCCCCAGCGCTTGGGGGAACGAAATATAGGGGATCTCCAAACGAAGTACCGTTTCGACTTCGGGATTATTGCGCGATACCGCATTGCCGATAACAACCAGCTCCGGGCGCTCCCGAAGGTGATTCTCACTGAAACCTTGGAGCACGTGAATCCCCAACCCTTCAAGGTAGGTGCTCATCGGCGGGTAGACATTTTGGTCTGACCCCGTTACCCGGCAACCCCGGGACTGGAGCAGGCCGGCCAGCGAGGCCATCCCTACTCCGCAGATCGCGATGAGATGAATGTGACTGCCACGACCGGGGAAGTCATTCATGGTAGAGAGTCTTCATGATGAGGTCGTGGATGTAGGGGCGGAATGTCTTGATTTTGTCACTGCTACGCGAAGGATGGATCCGGTTACTGAGGAGAATGATGTGACAGTCTTTTTCCAGATCCCACCAGATCGAGGTGCCGGTGAATCCCAGATGGCCGACCGACTTAGGGGAAAAATAGCTGCCGCTGGAAGAGCCCTCCAGCGAAGGAGTATCCCAACCCAAGGCGTAGGTAGACCCTTTAACAGTTTCGTCTCGGGCGAGAAATTCCTTCAATATAGGCGCCGGCAGGAACTGGTCTTCGCCGCGCTGGCAGCGTCTAAGCCTGGTTAAGAAAAGATGGATATCCCGGGCAGAGGAAAAAAGCCCGGCATGTCCCGCGACCCCGCCCATGGCGTAGGCATTTTCATCGTGGACTTCGCCACAGAGTATCTTCTTGCGCCACGGGCAATCCTCGGTCGGCGCAATCATCTCCTGCACCGGTTGGAGGCGGCGCGCACGCAGCAGGGTAAGATCCACAAAAGAGGTAGAGCGAAGCCCCATAGGTTTGAAGACCCTATCCTGGCAGTAGCGGTCGAGGCTCCAGCCACTGATCTCCTCAACGGCTTCACCCAAAAGCATGAACCCGAGGTCGCTGTAGAGGCTCTGTGTCGCGGGGGCGCTCTCCGGCTTTTCTCGATGGATCTGTTCAAAGACATAGCTTTTTGCCGCGCGACTCGCGACAAAGTTGATCTTTCCTTCTTTTGCCCCTTTGATGATATCTTCGTAATAGGGTTTCCAGGCCGGCAATCCGGAGCAGTGCGCTAACAGATGGCGAAAGGTTACGTGGGTCTTGCCGAAGACGCCGAAATTGGCAAAAAAACGGCACACTCGGTCCTCGAGCCGGATCTTTTTTTCCCGCACCAGCAACATCACGGCTGGTGTAGTCGCTAGAGGTTTGGTGAGCGAGGCGAGATCAAAGATTGTCTCCGGCTGCATGGGGGTCTTCTCAGGAACCAGCGAGCGGTAGCCAAAGGCGCGCTCAAACACGATCTCCTCGCCCCTGCCGACCAAGACGACCGCGCCGGGGAAAACGCCCTGCGCAACCGCCTCTTTAAAGGCATCCTCCACAGGATGGAAAATCATCTCAACCATAGACAGAATCCGGCAGTCAGAAGTCAGTATTCAGTATCTTTTTCCTTCTCCTTCTAGATTCTGGCTCCTGAATTCTGGATTCTCTAAGCCACCGGAGATTCCAACAGCGAAAGGCTCCCCGCCTTTCCATCGAGTGCCATTTTCACGCCAAAGGGGAGAAGCAGGTTTTCGTTTCCATGACCGGCCTCCAGACCCGCGATCACCGGGTAAGGCGCGTCGCAGAAAAGTTCCTGGATAATTTCCCGGAAGCCTCGTTCCCCTTCGCCTTCGCAATCGGTAAAACTGCCGAAAACTAAGCCGGCTATCTCTTCAAACTTGCCTGCCATTTTAAGGTGCGTGAGCATCCGTTCAATCCGATAAGGCCTCTCTCCGATATCCTCTAGAAAAAGGATTTTGCCGGTAGTGTTGATTTCATAAGGCGTTCCGAGGGTGGTGACGACGATTGAAAGGCAACCTCCTACCATTGGCGCCTCTGTATATCCAGGCCGAACCGTTTCACCTACCCGGAGCCGCCACCTCTTCTTTTCGCCGAGGAGCGTCGCCCAAAAAAAGTCTTCGCTCCGCCCCTTCAAACCCTGAGCTATCTCCATCGCAACCATAGGGCCGTGAAATGTTACCATGCCACATTTTTGAAGAAGCCAGTTTAAAAGAATGGTCACATCGCTGTAGCCAACGAAGATCTTCGGATGGCGCCGGATCGCGGCGGCGTCTAAGAGCGAAAGCACCTGGATAGAGCCAAATCCCCCGCGGGCACAAAAAATAGCGGCAATATCCTGGCGCTTAAAAAAGTCCTGTAATACCTTGGCCCTGTTTTCCGGCTCGCCGGCCAGGTAACCTTTACGATCCAGAACCCCTGAAGCCAACTCGACGCCAAAACCCGCAACCCTGAGAGCCTCAACCCCGGCCCTAAGCTGCTCCTCATTGACCGATCCTGCAGGGGCAACAACAGCGATCTTTTCACCCCTTTTCAGGGGAAGCGGCTTGAGCGGCTCCAACCAATTCCTCCACAGCCTGAATCGAAAAAGCTAGGATCTAAATTCATAGGCCTGTGGACAACCATGCGCGTGTTGCTCTCTTCCCGCCAGGCCGTCAGAATCGCAAAGCTAGTGCATCTTCTCAAAAAAGCCTTATCAGCACAAGCTTTTTTTGGCCTTTCCGAAAACCGGGAAACAATCACTTCTAGAGCCTTCACCTTGGTTGACTTCGCAACTAAACCCCAGTAATAAAGGTCAGGGGTCTGCACAGCCAGTTCCGGTTTTTTACACAGGGCATTCCCAAATTTATCCACAGCCTTTTCCACAGCCAATGAAGGTAAAAGCGGAGCAAATCGACAGACTGAGAGATAGGCTGATGAAGGTCTACCAGACCAAGGGTCTGATCGTCCCAAAAACCGACGAGGCTAACATAAAGGCCAAGATTAAAGAGATTGTAGCGCGCAATTTCCGGGAGGAAGAAGCCATCGAAGCGGAGGCGCGCGAGATGCTCGCCTCTCACGCCGGCCAGGTTAAGGAAATGGACCACTACAAGATGTTCCTGCTGATCAAGCAGAAGCTAGCCCAAAAAAAAGGTTTCATCCTATGAGTCGCCTTTCAGAAAACCGGATTTCCCATCTCGCTCATCTCATCATAGATGGTTTGTGGAAAGGGGACCTGGCGGATTTTCCCAGCGAGGCTCGCGCGTTGGCAGAGACCAAGAGCATCCTGGCAGACTTTTTCAACATTGAGGATCGCCTTGATGAAGTCGTGCGGCAAAAGATCCAATCCTTCTCGCGCCCTATCCCCCCTGGAAGTCGGGAGTGGGATGTGCTTTATCGCAAGTATCTGGAGGAAGAGATTAAGAAGCAAAAAAAGTGACCTCAATCCCTTGCTTTTCCGCCCAAGCTGTAATACTGATACTAATTCAGTGCTCACCATTTGATAAGAGTCCTAATGGCCTCTTGACAGATCAGCACTCGTGCTTAAATTAACAGCCGCTTAGAAAACGGTTTTGTGTAAGCGTGGCTTACCAAATTATTTTTCTTTAATTTCAATAAGTTAGAGGTACTGAAAGGAGGAGGAAAGTGAAAATTAGGCCTTTGCAAGATCGCGTTATTGTTAAAAGGATCGAAGAAGAGGAAAAAACCAAGGGAGGGATCATCATCCCGGACACGGCGAAGGAAAAACCCCAGGAAGGGCGGATCGTCGCAGTCGGTAAGGGAAAAGTGAATGAGGACGGTAAGATTATTCCTCTGGACGTGAAGGTGAATGATCGGATTCTCTTCGGCAAATATTCGGGCTCGGAGATCAATATCGACGGGGAGGAACATCTGATCATGCGTGAAGAGGACATCCTCGGTGTGATCGAAAAATAACTTAAGGAAAATTTAGGAGGAAAAAGATGGGAGCAAAGATAGTAAAATTTAATCAGGACGCAAGGGAAGCGATCCTAAAAGGGGTCAATCTCCTGGCAGACGCGGTTACTGTAACCTTAGGACCCAAGGGACGCAACGTCGTGCTCGATAAGTCCTTCGGGGCGCCTAACGTAACGAAGGACGGCGTCACCGTAGCCAAGGAGATTGAGCTCGAGGACAAGTTTGAGAACATGGGAGCACAGATGGTCAAGGAAGTCGCGAGCAAAACTTCCGACGTCGCTGGAGACGGTACGACAACGGCTACAGTTTTAGCCCGCCAAGTCTTCGCTGAGGGCGTCAAGATGGTCGTGGCTGGCCATGACCCGATGTCACTGAAGCGAGGGATAGACAGGGCAGTCGCTGCGATTGTCGAGGAGCTCAAGAGTCTATCCAAACCAACCAAGGATCCCAAAGAGATCGCTCAGGTCGGAACGATCGCGGCTAATAATGACTCCACCATAGGTGACGTCATTGCCGAGGCAATGAACAAGGTCGGAAAGGAAGGGGTGATCACTGTAGAAGAGGCAAAAGGGTTAGAAACGACTCTTGAAGTGGTTGAAGGCATGCAATTTGACCGCGGTTACCTCTCGCCCTACTTCGTTACCGATCCAGAGCGGATGGAGTGCGTGCTGCAAGACGCCTACCTCCTGCTTAACGAGAAGAAAATCAGCACAATGAAAGACCTCCTGCCGATTCTTGAGCAGATCGCCAAGACCGGCAAACCCTTCCTTATCATCGCAGAGGATATCGAGGGCGAGGCCCTGGCGACTCTCGTGGTCAACAAAATCCGCGGCACGCTCCATTGCGCGGCGGTAAAAGCTCCGGGCTTCGGCGACCGCAGAAAGGCAATGCTGGAAGACGTCGCGATTCTTACCGGTGGAAAGGTCATTGCCGAAGAGCTCGGCATCAAGCTGGAGAACATCACATTGCACGATCTTGGCCGGGCGAAGCGCATCGTGGTGGACAAGGATAACACGACCATCGTTGACGGCGCCGGAAAGAAGGCCGATCTCGAAGGTCGGATCAAGCAGATCCGGGCCCAGATCGAGGAAACGACGTCGGACTATGACCGCGAGAAATTGCAGGAGCGACTTGCCAAGCTTATCGGGGGCGTGGCTGTGATCAATGTCGGTGCCGCCACCGAGGTGGAGATGAAAGAGAAGAAGGCCCGTGTCGAGGATGCCCTCCATGCAACCCGCGCTGCGGTTGAGGAAGGTATCGTTCCAGGTGGAGGGGTGGCCTTGCTCAGGGCTTCCGCCGCGCTGGACAAACTCAAGGTCCATGACGATGAGAAATGGGGTGTCAACATCGTCAGGCGCGTGCTGGAAGAGCCGCTTAGAAGGATTGCCATCAACGCAGGCGTCGAAGGCGCCATCGCCCTGCAAAAGGTAAAAGAAGGCAAGGGTGCCTTCGGCTTCAACGCGGCAACAGAGGAGTATGAGGACTTGATGAAAGCCGGCATCATCGACCCCACAAAGGTGGTCCGCACTGCCCTTCAAAATGCCGCATCCATCGCAGGGCTTATGCTTACCACTGAAGCGATGGTGGCCGAGAAACCAGAGGAGAAACCAGCTATGCCATCAATGCCACCAGGTGGCGGTATGGGTGGCATGGGCGGCATGATGTAAATTCCCGCACGATCCCTCAGGCCCGTTGGCTTGTGCCGACGGGCCTGAGTTTTTTCCTCTCCTTGACAAAGCAGGTAATACCTATTATCCTCCAGAATTGATTTTTCCCTGAAAATATAATAGCTTAGCCTACTTCCGGAGATGTTCGAAACCTTAACCGACAAACTGGATCTGACCTTTAAAAGGCTTAGGGGTCAGGGAAAGATTAGCGAAAAGAACATCGAAGAGGCCCTGCGCGAAGTCCGTCTCGCTCTCCTTGAGGCCGATGTCCACTTTAAGGTAGTGAAAAGCTTTCTCGAATCGGTAAAATCCAAATCACTCGGCCAAGAAGTCCTCCGTAGCCTGACCCCAGATCAACACTTCATCAAGATTATTAGAGAGGAGTTGGCCGCGCTGCTGGGTGGTGAGCGCCGGGAGTTGGACTTGAGGGGACCGCCGCCTCTTGTCCTTATGCTTGTTGGTCTGCAGGGATCGGGCAAGACTACTACCCTTGCCAAGCTCGCGCTTTTCTTGCAGAGAGAGAAAAAGAGAAAACCATATATGGTCTCTGCGGACGTGTACCGCCCGGCGGCCATAGAGCAGCTCAAGATTCTTGGCCGCGATCTCGGCATGCCGGTGCACGACTCCAACCCTGGCAAACCACCGGTCTTGATCTGTCAGGAGGCCCTGGAGGGGGCGAAGAGACAATTCTCGGACCTGCTTCTTCTCGACACGGCGGGGAGGCTCCACATAGACGACGATTTGATGCAGGAACTCAAAGCGATCAAAGACGCCCTTAAGCCTCGGCATATCCTCCTGGTCGCAGATGCCATGATCGGGCAGGACGCGGTCCATCAGGCGCAGGGGTTCAACGAATGGCTGGATTTTACCGGGATCATCCTGACGAAAATGGATGGAGACGCGCGCGGCGGAGCGGCCCTCTCTATGCGGGAGATCGTTGGGAAGCCGATTCTCTTTTCCGGCATGGGGGAAAAATTGGATGCCCTGGAGCCTTTTTATCCGGACCGCTTGGCCTCGAGAATCCTGGGAATGGGCGATGTGCTTTCTCTCATCGAAAAAGCCGAACAGACCTATGAGCAAAAAGAGGTCGACCGGCTGGAGAGAATCGCCAGGAAGAATCAGTTCTCTCTGGAAGATTTTCAGGCGCAGCTCCAGCAGATCAGAAAAATGGGCTCGATAGGAGAACTGCTGGATCTCGTCCCTGGAGCCAGAAAGCTGACCCAAAAAGCGGACCTTGGCCAGGCGGAAAAAGAGCTCAAGCGGGTGGAGGCTATCATCAATTCCATGACGATCCAGGAGCGGCGCAACCCGGCAATCTTGAATGGCAGCCGCCGCCGCAGAATCGCCCAGGGGAGCGGCACTACAGTTGCAGAGATCAACCGTCTGATCAAGCAGTTCCTGGAGATGAAAAAAGTTATGCAGAGATTTAACAAATTGGGCTCCAGGGCTCTCTTTAACCGGATGCCCAATCTTTTCCACTAGACAAGGACGAAACATTATGAGTGTAAAAATACGCTTGAGCAGGCACGGAGGAAAAAAGAAGCCGTTTTACCGGATCGTGGTGAGCGACTCGCGCTCGCCCAGAGACGGAAAATTCATCGAGCAGGTCGGAAGCTACGACCCCAAGTCCGTCTCCGGCGGGGTGAAGATCAACCGCGAGAAGGTTGAAAGATGGCTCAAACAAGGAGCACGGCCGACTCAAACCGTGTCCGAATTGATTAAGAAAAGTTAAAAAACCCTTGATTACAGGCCGGCTGAGGGCAGATGGACCTTTTTCAGCAGGCTGTTAAATCCACGAGCAGGAGGTGACCTCCTTCATGAAGGAACTGGTTCAATACCTGGCAAGATCCTTGGTTAACAATCCCGATGCCGTCGAGGTCAAGGAGACCCAAGGAGAGACCGCCTCGGTCTTGGAGCTGAAAGTGGCAAAAGAGGACCTCGGTCGCATTATTGGGAAGCAAGGGAGGACGGCAAAATCGATTCGCACGATTTTGAACGCCGCTGCCTCAAGGGCAAACCGCAAGGTCGTTCTCGAAATTGTGGAAGAGAAATAACCGGCCCATCCCCGAAAAAGTGTCTGACCGGCTGGTACCGTTAGGTGAGATCGTTGCCACTCACGGCATCAACGGGTGGTTAAAGTTAAAACCATACAACCCTCAGACCACTGCCCTATCTGCAAACGAAAATATCTTTCTCGAAAAGGGTGGGACCTGTTCTCCCCACTGGCTGGAGGAAACGAAACCCCATAAAGGGCAGTTACTGCTGCGCCTGCGCGGGATCGGCGGAATCAACGAAGCCGAGCAATGGGTCGGGTCTCTCCTCTCCGTAGCTGAAGCAGGGCTCCAACCCTTAGGGCCGGGAGAGTATTATTACTACCAGGCGGTCGGCCTCGATGTTTACGATACTCAAGGCCAATGGGTCGGGATCCTCACGCGCATCTGGTCCAAAGAGGGAGGCGACCTGTGCGTGGTAACGGGACCCCGCAAAGAGTATCTCATCCCCGCGGTAAAGGAGATCATCGAGAAAATCGACTTTTCCAGTGGCAAGATGATTATCAATCCACCTGCGGGACTTTTGGAACTTGACTAATGCAAAAGGCAAATTGCAAGATGCAAAATTCAAAATCAGTTTGATTTTTCAGTTTGCATTGATTTAGATTGCCGGCCTGCAACTCCATGCTGCATTTTACCGTCATAACTATCTTCCCGGAGATGTTCGCTTCTCCCCTGGCCCATAGCATCTTAAAGAAAGCCCAGGAAAAGGGACTGATATCTGTTCGCTTGGTCGATCTCAGGGATTACGCGACGGATCGCCACCGCACTACGGATGACTCTCCTTACGGCGGCGGCCAGGGGATGGTGATGAAGCCCGCCCCCTTGATAGCTGCGATTGAGGATGCCAGGAAGAAAGGAAAGAACCCCCGGGTGATCCTGCTTACGCCCCAGGGGAAAGCCTTGAATCAGCAGGAGGCCGATAAACTCTCGCAAGAAAAAGAGATAGTTTTGATCTGTGGGCGCTACGAAGGTGTGGATGAACGGGTCAAGGGCTTCGTGGACGAGGAGCTCTCGATGGGCGATTACACGCTGAGCGGAGGAGAGCCGGCGGCCGTGGTGGTCATTGATACGGTAACCCGTCTGATCCCCGGCGTCCTGGGGAACGTAAAATCATCTCAAGAGGAGTCATTTTCCGCCGGCCTGCTGGAATATCCCCAGTACACGCGCCCGGAGGAATTTAGAGGAGTGAAGGTGCCGGAGGTCCTGCTCTCGGGCGATCACGAGAGGATAAAAAATTGGCGCCGCGAAATGAGCCTGAAATTGACCCGTGAGAGACGCCCCGACCTTTTTCGTAAGGCGCCATTGACCGCTGAGGAGCGGAGGCCCCTGGCTGTAGGCTCGCCTCGCCTGTGCATGGCGCTGCTCCACTACCCGGTCTATGACAAGAACCGCCAGGTGGTTACCACGGCAGTCACCAATATGGACATTCATGATATCGCCCGTTCGGCCCGAACCTATGGGGTTCAGCGGTTCTATGTTGTAACGCCGGTGAAGGCCCTGCAAAAACTGGCGCTCAAAATCATCGCTCACTGGCAGCAAGGATACGGAAGCCAGTATAACCAGACCCGCAAAGAGGCCCTGGCCCTGGTTCGTCTGAAGGATGCCCTGGATGAGGTTATCCTCGACATGGAGCGGGAATATGGCAGCAAGCCCAAGCTGGTCGTGACCTCTGCGCGGCCCGGTGGAAAGCGAACCTCTTTCCTAGAACTGCGGGACATGTTAATAAAAGATATTCAACCGTTTTTGCTCCTCCTGGGAACAGGATGGGGTTTAACCGAGACGGTTCTGGGTCAGTCGGATTATCTTCTTGAGCCGATTGACGGCGGGACCGATTACAATCATCTCTCTGTGCGCGCCGCCGCAGCCATCATTTTGGATCGCGTGTTGGGAAAATAAAAGTCGAGGGAGAACACTATGAATGTGTTAGAGCAGATCGAAGCCGAACAGATCAAAAAAGAGGCGCCGAGCCTCAGAGCAGGGGAGACTGTGCGGGTACACGTCAAGGTGGTCGAGGGCGAAAAAGAGCGAACTCAGGTATTTGAGGGGATCGTGATCCGTCTATCGGGAAAGGGCAACCGCGCCACCTTCACCGTAAGAAAGATCTCTTACGGAATCGGCGTTGAGCGGATTTTTCCCGTCCACTCTCCGCGCATCGATAAAGTCGAAGTGGTATCCAGGGGCAAGGTGCGCCGGGCCAAACTCTACTACTTAAGGGAAAGATCTGGAAAAAGAGCCAGGGTTTACGAGGAAGATAATTAGCCGGGAAGGGCCGCCTCTTCCCTCATAACATCCCCCTTTCCTTCGAACACTCCCCCGGGATAGACTCTGAGTTTTCCTGCCTCAATCTCTCCCTGGAAGCGCCCTCCGGGAAGTATCTCAAGCCAGCCGGCAACCTGGACCTTGCCGACCAGGCTGCCCTCGATCTGGAGGTGACGGGCTGAGATCCTTGCCTCGATCTGGGCATTCGGCCCCACCACCAGGAGATCGCTGGTCTTAACCTCTCCCTTGAAGCGGCTGTCTATCTTTACGGGTAGGTTGAAACTGAGTTTGCCAGAGATGGCAGTCCCCGGGGAAAGGACCGTGCGGGGAGAGACCTGGAGAAAACTAGGATTCTCGCTGACCTGTTGAGTGGCTTTCACCTGGGACCCTCTGAACCAACGAGACATTACCATACCATCACTTTGTCATATAAAAAAGGTCCGATACAAACACTTGATATCCTGCTGGGTTTGGACTATAAATGACGGGTATTCGTTGTCCAGTTGCGATTCTCATGGATCTCCAATGTTGAGGAGAGATCCCCCCAACTTGCCCCTTCCAAAAAAACAGTCCGGACTTAAATACAACCCATGAAACAGGATATCTTTATTAGCTGTACCCCGCAAGAAAGCCGCATCGCCATTGTTGAAAACGGTTCCCTAGCTGAGTTCCTCGTTGAAAGAAAACAGGAAAGGGGCAGCGCCGGAAACATTTATAAGGGTAAAGTTGCCCGTGTCCTGCCAGGCATGCAGGCTGCCTTTGTAGACATCGGCATGGACAAGGCTGCCTTTATCCATGTCTCCGATTTTTCCACGGCGCCCGAGGCCGGCTCTTCTCTCGTTCCCGGCGCAGAAGAAGAAATCATCTTCGAGGGTCCCAAGCCATCGTCCTATCGTCGTCTCCCCATAGAACGGCAGCTTGTTCGCGGACAGGAGATCCTGGTGCAGGTTGCTAAAGACCCGATAGGCATGAAAGGGGCACGGCTGACATCCCACATGTCGCTGCCGGGCCGCTATCTGGTCTTCATGCCCACGAGCAGTCACGTTGGCATATCGCGCCGCATCGAGGATGACAAGGAGAGAAAACGCTTAAAGGAAATCGCTCTGTCTCTGTTAACCGAGGCGGGGGGGTTTATCCTGCGCACGGCCTGCGAAGGGCGGAGTAAACGGGAGATTCAGAGGGATCTCGCGTTCCTGACCAGACTCTGGCGCGGGATTCAGAAAAAGGCCGAGGGTGCCAGCGCCCCCTCTCTCATTCACCAGGATCTCGATCTTATCGCCCGGACCATACGGGACTTTTTTACTACGGACACGCACCAGGTCGTTATCGACCACGTCAAAGAATACCGGCGTATTCTGGATTTTGTCGGACACTTTATGCCTCGTTTGAAGTCGAAAATCACGCTCTATACGCAGACAGAGCTGATCATGGACCACTACGGGGTCGAGGAAAAAATTACCAAGGCCTTGGAGCGCAAAGTCTGGCTTCACTCCGGCGGTTATATCACCATAGAGCGCACCGAGGCGCTCACGGCCATCGACGTCAATACAGGCCGTTTTGTGGGCAAGAGAAACCAGGAAGAAACGATTCTCAAGACCAATCTGGAGGCGGCGCCGGAGATCGTCCATCAACTGCGCCTGAGAAATATCGGCGGTATTATCATTATTGACTTTATTGATATGGAGAAAGAGCACAACCGTAAAAAGGTTTACGAGGCCCTGAAAGAGGCGATCAAAAAAGACAAGGCCCGAACCAATATCCTGAGGATTTCAGAGCTGGGTCTGGTGGAGATGACACGCCAGCGCACGCGGGAAAGTTTGGAAAATATGCTTTTGAGCCCATGCCCTTACTGCGAAGGTCGGGGTCGGATCAAGTCCCATGTGACGGTTGCCTACGAGATCCTGAGGGCCATTAAGAAAGAGAAGACCCACTTGGAAGATGGGAAAAGGATCGTGGTGCGGCTCCATCCGGAGATCGCCAACTTTCTATACGACGAAGAGAACCACAGCCTGGATCACCTCGAACGAGAGATCAACCACAAGATCATCATCAAGGCGAGCGAGAACCTGCACCATGACCGGTATGAGATCTCGACGATCTGATCCGCCCACCATCTTCGCCTAAGGCCACGGACTCAGGCCGGCATGGCCCCTGGCGCCAGCGCCGTTCTGAGAAAAAATAGCAATGGCTGACACGGGAAAGAAATTTCGGCGACTGCTGACCGAGA
>JACPSE010000230.1 GCA_016193465.1 Deltaproteobacteria bacterium | reverse complement strand
TGTAAAGCATCTCGGTAACAACATTGGTATGGGCTGATTTTTCGAACCCACAGGTTAGGTTAGCGGGGCTTGCCCCGGTGACGTGGATCAGCGTTCCGCCCCTTCTGGGGCTCTCCTCGATGGGACCGGCCACGGAGGGCACCACCCACAGCAGACCTATCATTAGAGGAGCGAAAAATTTTTGTGCCGCGCTCATAGAGTTCTCCCTCTAATTGAGTCCAACCCGGCTTGAAAATGTCGAATCATTTACCAATAAGGAATTGGCGCTGTCAATAGGCGGTAACCAGAGACCGGCTGGATAGCTGAAACGTAGGTCCGCCTGCGAACCTGTCTTGACGCACGTATCAAGAAGACATAAATAGAAGCTCAAAAATATGGCTAAAGACGGGTCCGTTAAAAGCTACATCTTAAGGCGGCTGCTTCATGCGCTTCCCCTCCTTCTTTGTGTCGTTGTCTTCAATTTTACCTTGATACATATGGCGCCTGGCGACCCGATCCAGAGTCTCATCGGAGAATTCCCTGCGCCTGAGGCCTATGTCGAGGCGATGAGGAGCGCCTTCGGTCTGGACAAGCCGCTCTATGTCCAGCTCTGGCTATATATAACCAATATCTTGAAAGGCGACCTCGGTTTTTCCTTTTACTACAGGCAGCCGGTGCTGGCGGTGATTGTCGAGAGAGTCCCTGCCACCCTGCAGTTAATGATACCGGCCGTTCTATTCTCCGCCCTCGCCGGGCTGCTCTTAGGGATTTTCTCGGCGCGCAAGCCCTACTCACTCTCAGACAACGCGATCAGTTCCTTCGCGCTCCTTGGCTATTGCTTGCCGATCTTTTGGCTTGGGCAGATGCTGATGTTGATTTTTTCCATCAAGCTCGGCTGGCTCCCCTCCCAGGGAATCAAGACCTTGGGCGCAGAGTTGGAAGGTTTCAAGGCCTTTGCGGATCGGCTCTCCCATTTGTTTCTCCCGGCTCTAGCTCTCTCCATAAGACACGTGGCTATCAACGTAAGGATCATGAGGAGCAGCATGCTGGAAGTCTCTTATGAGGATTATATCACCCTGGCGAGGTCAAAAGGGCTTGATGAGAAGACGATCGTTGCCCGCCATATGCTGCCCAATGCCCTCTTGCCCGTGGTCACTATCATTGGCCTGGACATCGGCTTTCTCTTCACTGGCTCGGTGCTGGTAGAGACGGTTTTCGGTTGGCCCGGAATCGGGAGGCTTATGTACGAGTCCATACTGAAAAGAGATTATCCTGTGCTGATGGGGACTTTTTTGATCACGACGGTCTTGGTGGTCTTGACGAATCTGATCGTGGATCTGATCTACCTGTGGCTGGATCCTCGCGTCAAATATGGCCGCAAATAGAAAGGCCTCTGGGGTTGGCGGCCTAACCCGTGTATCCTAACTCCCCAAAGGCGTTGAACTGTTCAAGGAGAAAATAGAAGGATAGCGATGCGGTTTTATCAATTTTGGCTCCGGTTCAGGAAAAACCGGGCCGCGGAGATAAGCTTTTATTGCATCCTAGTATTCGTGTCCCTCGCGCTCCTTGCCCCCTGGTTATCTCCCTACGATCCCTTTGCCTTGGGACAGCGTCCTTTCCTGCCGCCCCAATCGGGCCACCTGATGGGGACCGACGACCTTGGAAGAGATACCTTGAGCCGGGTTCTGTACGGAACCAGAGTTTCGCTGATGGTCGGCGTTTTGGCCGCGGCGACTTCCCTGATTATCGGCACTGCGGTCGGCTCCGTTTCCGGATACTCCGGGGGCTTTGTAGACGAGCTATTGATGAGAGCAACGGAATATGTCCTTGTCATTCCCCGCTTTTTTCTTGCCTTGCTCATCGTAGCCATGATGGGCACTGGAATTACCAAGATTGTCCTTGTCATAGGTTTCCTTGACTGGCCGGAGATTGCCAGGGTTGTCAGGGCCCAGTTCTTGACGTTTAAGGAGCGAGAATTCGTTCTCGCGGCCAGGGCCATGGGATTGAAAAACTGGGAGATTATTTTCACCGAAATCCTCCCGAACGCTATTCCTCCGGCAATCGTGGTCGGATCTTTTTTGGTGGCACGGGCAATTCTCCTGGAGGCGGGGCTCAGCTTTTTAGGTCTGGGGGACCCAGAACTAATCAGTTGGGGCATGCTCTTGAGCGATGCCCAAGAGCGCATCTGGTTCTCCATGTGGCTGGCTATCTTTCCAGGACTGGCCATGTCTCTTCTGGTTCTGTCGATCAATCTCTTCGGGGACGGGATCAACGATGTCCTGAACCCCAGGCTCAAAGAAAAATAGCGAAGTCATGGAGAACATACTGCTAGACGTAAGGGGCCTGAAGACCTATTTTCACATTAGCCTTGGAGTGGTCCGGGCTGTGGACGGAGTCAACCTGTGTGTCTCTAAAGGCGAGGCAGTGGGCCTCGTGGGAGAATCGGGCTGCGGTAAAACCATGACGGCCCACTCGATTATGAAACTGGTCCCGAGCCCGCCGGGTTTTATCGAGGAGGGCGAAATCTGGTTCCGGAACACGGACCTTCTGAGGCTTGGAGAACAAGAGATGAGGAAATTTAGGGGGAGGGAGGTCTCGATGGTCTTTCAGGATCCCATGACCTATCTAAACCCTGTGATGAAGGTGGGAAAACAGATCGCCGAGGTTTTGGTCAGCCCGACAAGGGATCGGACAGTCATCAAGCTGCTAGAGTCCGTCGGCATCCCCGATCCTCTGAAGGTGGCAGATCAATACCCTCATGAGCTGAGCGGGGGCATGCGGCAACGGGTCTTGATCGCGATCGCCATGGCCAACGATCCACCGCTGCTGATCGCAGATGAACCCACGACGGCTTTGGACGTGACCATCCAAGCCCAGATCCTCGATCTCATAAAGACAATCAAGACAGAAAAGGGGACGTCGCTCCTTCTGATTACGCATGATCTCGGCATTGTGGCGGAGATGTGTGATAGGGTGTATGTGATGTACGCGGGGAAGATCGTGGAATCGGGAGATGTATTCAGCATCTTCGAGGAGCCCCTCCACCCATACGCTCAAGGGCTTTTGAGATCTTCCCTGAGCATCGCCGAGTTTCGCGAGAACCTGGAGACGATAGAGGGGACGGTGCCGAATCTTTTAGATCCTCCGTCGGGTTGCAGGTTTCATCCGCGATGTCCGATGGCGATGTCCGTGTGCAAAGAGAAAGAGCCTTCCTTGATTCAAGAAAAACCGGGACACGAGGTGAGTTGTTGGTTGTATGAAAAGGACGGACGAGACAGAAACCATTCTTGAGATCTCGGGCTTAAAAAAGTATTTTCCTCTACGTGAGGGATTCTTCTCAAGATCTAGCCGGTTCGTCAGGGCGGTAGACGGGATCAGTTTTTCTCTCGCCCGGAAAGAGACCATGGCGCTCGTGGGGGAAAGCGGCTGCGGAAAATCAACGACCGCTAAGCTCGTCTTGAGGCTGATCGAGCCAACCGCCGGGACCATTCGTTTCCTTGGTCGCAACGTGTTAGAGCTTGGAGGCAAAGAGCTCTTAGCCCTGAGGAGAGAGATGCAAATCATCTTTCAAGACACCTTTGCGTCTCTCAACCCGAGAAAAAGAGTGAGGGAGATCCTCAGCCAGCCCTTTCGCAACTACCGGATGGACACGGGAAACCTGGAAGAAAAGGTTGCCGAAATTTTGGAGCTCGTCGGCCTTTCCCCGCCCGCCATCTTTCTCGATCGGCACCCCCACGAACTGAGCGGGGGACAGAGACAGAGGGTCGGTATCGCGCGGGCGCTGGCGCTTCACCCAACGCTCATCGTCGCTGATGAAGCGGTATCGGCGCTCGATGTCTCAGTCAAGGCGCAGATCCTGGATCTCATGAAAAGGCTCCAGAGGCAGTTCGATCTATCGTTTCTTTTTATTACGCATGATCTCGCCGTGGTCCGCTCGCTGGCGGATCAAGTCGCGGTCATGTATCTGGGGTTGATCGTCGAGAGGGGGCCCGTGCGGCGGGTTTTCTCAAATCCTCTGCACCCCTACACCCAGGCCTTACTGTCAGCAACCCCGGTTCCCAACCCGAGACTGGCCCGACAAAAAAAGCGGATGCTGCTCAAAGGCGATGTCCCTTCCCCGGTCGACCCTCCAAAAGGATGCCGCTTCCACACCCGCTGTCCGTTCGTTATGAGCCGGTGCAGGGAGGAGGAGCCAGAGCTAAAAGAGAAAGGAGACGGCCTGGTGGTTGCCTGTTTCCTGCACGAGTAAAAAGTTTTCCGATGAAAAAATCCCACTACAAGGAGGAAATCCATGCGTATCATGTTCTTAAACCACAGCTTTAAGCGCGCGGGAGAGGAAAAGAGAGAGGCTTCTGTCCTCACCTTGCTCCAGAGTTACGCCTCTCCGGGGACAACGATCGAGATCAACTACCCGGAGGACCTGGGCGCTGGCAGCGCGCTACGCCACCTCGAGCAGCACAAGGTCCTGTCAGGCCTGCATCATATTCTGGAGACGCCGGCGCTGGTCAAAAAGATCATTGAGGCTGAACGCGCCGGCTTTGACGCCGTCGTGCAGAGCAACACCTTTGACCCGGGGGTGGAGGCGGCCCGCCTCGCCGTGCGCATTCCCGTCGTGGGACTCCTGCGCGCCTCCTGTCACTTTGCTGCTTGCCTGTGCGAGCGCTTCGCCTTCATCGTCCCGCTTGAAAGCCACGTCCCCTATGTCTTCCGACTCATGGAGACCTACCGGATGGGCCACTTTGTCACGGATGTCCAGGCCGTAAACGTCTACGAGAGCGACATGTCCAAGCAGCACAGCGTAATCTTGGAGCGTGCTGTCAATATGGCGCGGAAGATGGTGGCCGAAGGGGCCCAGGCGATTATTCCCCTGGGAGGGCTGCTCTTCCCTTATGAGGTCGATCCTCATGAGCTCGAAAGGGAGATCGGCGTGCCAGTCATCAACACAAAGGCGGTAGGAATTCGATTCGCCGAGTTGATGGTGATCAGCAAGACGGTTCACAGCCCAAAGGCCTACCCCTGGTCCCAAGGGCTCAAGGCGGAAGATGTCTCCCGCCGCAGCCAGAAGGAGTGAGCAGTGACGAGTGAGATAGTGAGCAGCTAAAAGCAGGGGGCTGAGGGGAACTGCTCACGGCTTACTTCTCCATGATGACCCCACGGTTTTCCTGGCACCTAACCTCGGTCCCCAGCCTTTGCGACAGCCGCGCCACCCGGCCGATGATCTTTTCCCCTAGAGCAGGATCGGCTAAGACCGGCCGGCCGCGCTGCCAGCGAGGCTTGCCAAACCCAAGATCCAGTGGGTGAAGATCGATCCGCGAAAGCTTTCTTTCGCGGAATTCGCAGGTGGCTATCACCTGCTTCCAGTAGGCCGGATCCGACGGGTGTCCCACGGTATCGCTTTGATAGCGCGTGTCGGCGAAATCCGCCGGGCCAGCGTCAGGCCCCAAGCCGTAGCGTGCATAGGCTTCTTCGGCGAGGAATCGTGGTGTTTCCAGTTGGAAGATCGTGGATCCGAGGCTGTAGAAGATCGGACGGTCACGATAGACTTCCACGCCGAAAGGCTCTTGCGGCCCGTGTCCGACAAAAATGTCTGCCCCTGCGTCGATGCAGCGGTGGGCAAAGTCTACGGCAAAGTCCGCCAGCTCCTCGATCTCGCTTCGGAGCAGGGCAGTCATAAGCTTCTCCCCTCCCAGTTCGTGGCAATGGAGGCTCACCACGACCCAGTCGGCCATGCGCCGCGCCTCCTTGATTTGCTGCAGATTTTCTGCGATGTCGCGCTTATTTCCTGTGGTCCGAATAGCAAATGCGTCGCTCCTTTCAAAACGCATCCCGCCAAACGAGTACTCGCCCTCGGCATCCGTTCCCGCTGAGGACTTGGCGTCTCCCAATCTGCGGCGTCGCTCGCGCGCGGCATCGAAACCAAGGGCGGCGCCCAGGCGACGCAGGTCCTCGAGACCACGGTTGTCGATAAGGTAAGTCGAGCTGTGGCGCAAGGGATTCACGCCGGGGCGCCCCGCGACATCCGGCCTTTGCTCGCCGGCCACCGAGGGCGGCGAAAAAGTCGCGGTCGCCGCGATCAAGGCGACGCGGCCGCGCGAGGTCTCGAGATAAGCCGGGCTGCGCGCCTCCCTGAGGTTCCTTCCGGTTCCCGCGTGGGGCAGGCCTGCGGCATCCAGGTACTTCATGGTTGCAAGGACTCCCTCCTCGCCGTAGTCGAAGGCGTGGTTGTTGGCGCAGGAAACAAAGTTAACCCCCAGCCACTTGAGATCCTCAAGGAGATGGGGTTCGGTGGTCATGTAGGTTCCCCCGCTGATGCCATGGTGGCCCTCAAGGTACTCGTGGACGGAAGTCTCGAGATTCGCAAACGTGGCGTCCGCTGCGGTCAAAATCTCCCTCAATTTGAGGTAATGCTCCTCGCGGAAAACTGCAAGGCGCCGGGTTGGCATGACATCACCGAGGAGCGCAACCTTGATACTACCTGATTCGGGTTCGTAGAGCATAGACTGACCTCCCGCGGGCGGGCCGCCGCGATTTTTTCTCTCTTCTCTTCGGTTTGTACGATGGCACTGTTACTATGCGGTGCAGCGAATTGTCAAGGTTGATAGTTGCCGCCGCCGGGAAAATACCCCAAGCAGGGCAAAATGTGGTGGTTCGATACTATAGGTAAAGGGCAGGCGCCCAGCTAAAATGTTCTCCTATCCAGACTCCGGTACTGGATCGCCTCGGAGACGTCGGCAGGCTGGATCTCTTCAGTTTCTACAGACAACGGGCCTCTATGAGTTGATCTTGATACCCAACAGATCTAAGAAGGGTTTAATTGGACCTGAGAGGCTTTTATCTTTGTGGATTATCGCTCTAAACTCTCGCTTCATGGGAGTCCCTGAAATTCTCGCATAGGCCAAGATACCCGCTTTTCTCTCCGTTTGGGTGCTACATAAGGAAATAATGGAACATCCCAGACCCTCAGCGACCGCCTTCTTGAGAGCTTCGGTGGTTTCAATTTGCATCATACAACGATGAGGGATTCCCGCTTCTCGGAAGCTCTCATCTATAATCCGCCGTGTAAATGATCCTTTCTCCCGCAAAATCAGTGGAAAATTCTCAAGCTGCTTTAGAGAAACCCTGTGGAGTTTGGCGAGCGGGTGATCGCAAGGCGTAGTAAGAACAAATTCATCAGTAAGAAAGTGGAAAATCCTGAGGTTGGCCGGATTTGTTATGGTTCCCGGGACAAGACCGATATCTACCTCATTGGCCAGTATCATTTTCTCAATGTCCGCATTCCTTCCAACCAGCAATCTAAGCTCTATATTAGGAAAGGCTCTCTTAAACTGAACCAGTATTTTTGGTAATAGGTGAACGGCAATCGTCTTTGTAGCCCCACACCGTAGTTGCCCTCTCTGAAGCCCTTTCAGCTCATCGATAGCTTGGTTCATTTCACCAACAACGATCATCAAACGGCTTGCATATTCTTCCACAATCCTGCCGGCGTCTGTTAAATGACCCTTTCTGCCGACGCGGCCGAAAAGCTCAACACCTAACTGTTTCTCAAGCTCTTTAATGCGCTTCGAAATCGCTGGTTGGCTTAGGTGGATTGATTCTGTCGCACGTTCAAAACCACCATGTCTTACGACTGCCTTAAACGCCTCTAATCGCTCCAAAAGCATAACCTATTCAAATGAATTGATAACAATAATTCATTTGACCATACTTCTACAGTTGGCGAAAATCAAGCTAAGAATCATGAACCTGCCCCCAAGGAGGCGATCGATGAGGATTACAGTTCTTAACAAAATTATTGGTTCCTTCATTCTTCTTTTCTTATTCATGTTCGCCACCACGCATGCCCTTGCAGCTAGTCCTACCCTGCCACAGGCCAAGAAGGAGGCTGAGGCTAAGGGTTACATCTTTTATGCCACTCACGACGAGATTGTGGCCAAGGCAAAGAAGGAGGGAAAACTCAGGGTAATGACCGGCCTGGACCCCGCGAATTACAAGCCGTTGATGAATGCATTTAAGCAGAAGTATCCTTTTATCACTGATATCCATGTTGAGGAGGCCACCACAGATACTGCCCAGAAGTTTCTCCTGGAGATAAAGGCTGGACAAGCCAAGGGGTGGGACATCACCCATATGCCCCCCGAGCTTGGCAAATCGTATATGCCTTACCTGATGAAGCATGACATCCTGGGCATGGCCAGGCATGGTGTGCTTAAAATCGATCCCCGGATGGTTCACTCCGGTGAGAGGAACATAGTAGGCGTTACCAGCGCCATATCGGCCGTGGCTTACAACAGGAAGCTTATCGCGGACGATAAGGTCCCAGATAGGTGGGAGGGTTTTCTGAGACCTGAGTTCAAAGGGAAGAAATTTGTCACGGATCTTCGTCCCTTGCAGATAGCTGGCCTGGTGCCTCTCTGGGGGCTGGAAAGAACGTTGGATTTCGCCCGGAAGCTAGCCGCCCAGCAGCCCGTGTGGGGTAAAGGCGGCGCCAGAGTTACCCTCTCCGTAGCTGCCGGAGAGAATCCCCTCTACTTGGGTCCTAATTTCAGTACGGTAAAGAGGGCTATGGACAAGGACCCGACAGGGAGCCTCAACTATAAGGTCATTGAGCCTGTCTCTACCAATATTGGTCAACATTCCACCGGCACTCTCAATACGGCCGATCACCCCCATGCCGCTCTCTTATGGTTTGAGTTTTTGGTCTCTCCTGAGGGTCAGGAGATCATAGATAAATACGAGCCTCTTAAGGCCTCGCTGTTTACTCCCGGCTCAGTCGTAGCACAGGAGGTACGGGGGAAGGAGCTATCCGTGGTAGACTGGAATCATTTCACCGAGCTTGAGGAATATATCGCGAAGGTATTTGAAGCCTTCGGTTTCCCGAAGGCGGATAAAAAATAGGAGAAAGAAATCGTTTCCGGTGAGGCCTTCCTAAGGCTCTAACTTCCAAGGAAATAAATCTGTGAGACTTTAGCGAAAGGGGGATTAGAAATGACGATTGCCGAGCAACTGGCACATGAAGCTAAGGGGTTAACCTTCCATGAACTGCCACCGGAGGCGGTCCATCGAGTTAAGCGTTCGATGCTGGATACCTTGGGTGTTGCCTTTGGCGGCTATCTAAGCGAGCCAAGCCAAATCATGCAGAGCCTGATTAAGGAGGTGAATGGGCCGGGTGAATCAACGGTTTTTGGCAGCGGGCTCAAGACCTCGTGTCTGTACGCCACCTTGGCCAATGGCGTTATGGCTCGCTATGTCGACTATACGGACAGATCCTTCCTTACAAAGGAGGCACGTAACAATACAGGACACCATGGCGAGTCGATTCCCCCGATCTTGGCTGTGGGTGAGCGTCAGCACTCTACCGGGCAGGAGGTCATAACAGCGATCGTGTTGGCCTACGAACTCCTGAATAAAGTCTTTGATTCCGTTCCAGAGTATAACGCCCTCCTAGATGAACAAGGATGGACGCACGAGACTATGCGAACTCCCTGCGTAATGGCTTTAGTGGCGGGTAGGCTCCTTGGGCTCGACGAGGAGCAGATGGCAAATGCTCTGGCCGTGGCAGGGTGCTTCAATTTTGAATTGGGCATCGTGAATTGGTGCGAAGAGGAATTGACCATGGCCAGAAATCTGAAGTTTCCGTATGGCGCTTATCACGGTATCCTTGGCGCCTTACTGGCGCAGAAGGGTTTTAAGGGGCCGCTCAATGTGTTTGAGGGGCATCACGGCATTGCTGAGGTTGTGACTGGGGGAGAGATGGACTTGGAGAAGTTGAGGCAGCCGAGAAAAGATTGGACAATCCTGAATACGTGGATCAAGAGATTTGCCGCCGGTGGACATATGCAAGGCCTTCTAGAGGCGACTTTAACCTCGGTTAAAGACCACGACGTAAGAGCTGAAGATGTAGCGGAGGTTAGGATTAAGACGAATTCGCATACCTACCAGATTCTGGCCAATCCTGAAACGCGCCGATATCCCCAAACTACCTATACGGCGGACCACAGTTCTTATTATTGTACAGCCGTTGCGATTCTAGACCGGGCAGTAGGACCCGATCAGTTCACAGACGAGAAGCTGCGAGATCCCAGGGTGCGGGAGCTGGCGGATAAGGTTTTCATAGAGCCGGACCCTAAGCTGGATGAAGTCGCCTCACTAGGTAGCGGTCCAGCCATCGTAGAGATCCTCACCAAGAAAGGGGAGAAGTATAACTGTGAGGTTCTCCGTCCCAGAGGGCATCCTATGAATCCTGTGACCGACGCTGACATAGAGGAGAAATTCCGCAGCATGGCGGGGAAGTTTATGGGTGAGAAACAAATGAGGGAGATCATTGATAGTGTCTACAACTTGGAGAAGCTCGATGATATCGGTAAGTTGCTAAAACTGCTAGTCATTCCGGGGCAGATCTCTTAAAAACTATGAATTCATCCCAAAGGAGGCGGGCTATGAGAATTTCAGTTCTTAACAAAATCGTTGGTTCCTTCACACTTTTTTTATTATTAATGTTGGTTCCCACGCATGCGGTTGCAGCTAGTGCTACCCTGCTGAAAGCCAAGCAGGAAGCTGAGGCTAGGGGTTACATCTTTTTTGCCACTCACGACGAGATTGTGGCGATGGCAAAGAAGGAGGGAAAACTCAAGGTAAGTAGCGGCCAGGAGCCCCCGACTATCAAGTCGTTGATTAATGCATTTAAGCAGAAGTATCCTTTTATCACTGATGTCCGGGTTGAGGAGATCCTGGGCATCGAGGCTTACCAGAGGTTTATCCTTGAGATGCAGGTGGGACAAGCTAAGGGGTGGGACATCACCTTTATACCCATCGACTTTGCCAAGGAGTATCCGCCTTATTTAATGAAGCATGACATCCTGGGCATGGCCCGGCATGGTGTGCTTAAAATCGATCCCCGGATGATTCACCCTGTTGAGAGGAACATAGTAGGCGTTACCAGCAGCATAAGAACCGTGGCTTACAACAGGAAGCTTATCTCGGAAGATAAGGTCCCTGCTAAGTATGAGAATTTTCTGAAACCTGAGTTCAAGGGAAAGAAATTCGCCTTGGATATTCGGCCTTTGGGGTTAGGTCCCCTGGTGCCTGCCTGGGGTCTGGAAAGAACGTTGGATTTCGCCCGGAAGTTAACCGCCCAGGAGCCTGTGTGGATTAGAGGCGCGACGAGAACTCACACCGCCATAGTTGCCGGGGAGTATTCCCTCTTCTTGGGTTCTAGTTTCTCTTCGGCTGAGAGGGCTATGAGCAAGGACTTGACAGGGAACCTCAGCTACAAGATCACTGAGCCTGTCCCTACCATGATTGTTGACGATGCCAGCGGCATCATCAATACGGCCGATCACCCCCATGCCGCTCTCTTATGGTTTGAGTTCCTTGCCTCTCCTGAGGGCCAGCAGATAATGGATAAATACGAGCCCTATGAGGCCTCGGTGTTTAGTCCTGGCTCAGCAGCAGCAAAGGCGACCCAGGGGAAGGAGCTATCCGTGATAAACTGGGATCATTTCTCCAAGTTCCAGGAATATCAGGGGAAGATATCTGCAGCCTACGGTTTTCCGAAAGCGGATAAAAAATAGGAGAAAGAAATCGTTTCCGGTGAGGCCTTCCTAAGGCTCTAACTTCCAAGGAAATAAATCTGTGAGACTTTAGCGAAAGGGGGATTAGAAATGACAATTGCGGAGCAACTGGCACATGAAGCTAAGGGGTTAACCTTCCGTGAGCTTCCAGCAGAGGTGATTCATCGAGTTAAGCGTTCGATGCTGGATACCCTGGGTGTCGGCTTTGGCGGCTATCTGAGTGAGCCAAGCCAGATCATTCAGAGTATGGTTAGGGAGATGAACGGGCCGGGTGAATCAACCGTTTTCGGCAGCGGTCTCAAGACCTCGTGTTTGTATGCCACCTTGGCCAATGGCGTTATGGCCCGCTACCTCGACTATACGGACAGATCCTTCCTTACAAAGGAGGCACGTAACCACACAGGGCACCACGGCGAGTCGATCCCTCCGATCTTAGCTGTGGGTGAGCGGCAGCACTCCACGGGTCAGGAGGTTATAACGGCGGTTGTTTTGACCTACGAACTCTTGAATAAAATCTTTGGTTCTATTCCAGGGTATGACTCGGTCTTAGATAAACGAGGATGGGTGCACGAGACTATGAGAACCCCCTGCGTAATGGCCTTAGTGGCGGGTAGGCTTCTTGGGCTCGACGAGGAGCAGATGGCAAATGCTCTGGCCGTGGCAGGGTGCTTCAATTTTGAATTGGGCATCTTGAATTGGTGCGAAGAAGAAATTCCTATGGCCAGAAATCTAAGGTTTCCGTATGGCGCTTATGGCGGCATCCTTGGCGCCTTATTGGCGCAGAAAGGTTTTAAGGGCCCGCTCAATGTGTTTGAAGGGCATCATGGCCTTGCTGAAGTTGTGACTGGGGGAGAGATGGACTTGGAGAAGTTGAGGCAGCCGAGAAAAGATTGGACAATCCTAAATACGTGGATCAAGAGATTTGCCGCAGGTGGAAATATGCAAGGCCTTCTAGAAGCGACTTTAACCTTGGTTAAAGAGCACGACATAAGAGCTGAGGATGTAGCGGAGGTTAGGATCAAGACGACTTCGCTTACCTGCCGGATCCTGGCCAATTCTGAAACGCGCCGATATCCCCAAACTACCTATACGGCGGACCACAGTTCTTATTATTGTACAGCCGTTGCGATTCTAGACAGAGCAGTAGGACCCGATCAGTTCACAGACGAGAAGCTGCGAGATCCCAGGGTGCGGGAGTTGGCGGATAAGGTTTTTATAGAGCCGGACTCTAGGCTGGATGAAGTTGCCTCATTAGGTAGTAGCGGTCCAGCCATCGTAGAGATCCTCACCAAGAAAGGGGAGAAGTATAACTGTGAGGTTCTCCGTCCAAGGGGGCATGCTATGAATCCTGTGACCGACGCTGACATAGAGGAGAAATTTCGCAGCATGGCGGGGAAGTTCATGGGTGATAAACAGATGAGGCAGATCATTGATACTGTCTATAACTTGGAGAAGCTCCATGATATCGGTGAGTTAATAAAATTATTGGTGATCCCGGGGCAGATCTCTCAAAAGTCATGAACTAATCCCAAAGGAGGCCGGCCATGAGGATTACGGTTCTTAACAGGATCGTTGGTTCCTTCACACTTTTTTTATTATTAATGTTGGCTCCCACGCATGCGGTTGCCGCTAGTGCTACTCTGCTGAAGGCCAAGAAGGAGGCTGAGGCTAAGGGTTACATCTTTTATGCCACTCACGATGAGATCGTAGCCATGGCAAAGAAGGAGGGAAAACTCAGGATAATGATCGGCCTGGAGCGCCAGAATTTCCAGCCGTTGACGAATGCATTTAAGCAAAAGTATCCTTTTATCACTGATATTCATGTTGAGGAGGTCACCTCAGATGCTTACCAGAGGGTTCTCCTGGAGATAAAGGCGGGCCAAGCTAAGGGGTGGGACATCACCCATATACCCCTCGCGTTGGGCAAAGAGTACATGCCTCATATAATGAAGCATGACATCCTGGGCATGGCCAAGCATGCTGTGCTTAAAATCGATCCCCGGATGGTTCACCCCGTTGAAAGGAACGTATTGGGCCATACAAGCGTCATATCAGTCGTGGCTTACAACAGGAAGCTTATCTCGGAAGACAAGGTCCCAGATAAATGGGAGGATTTTCTGAAACCTGAGTTCAAGGGAAAGAAATTCGTCGCGGATATTCGGCCCATTCAGGTACCTGGCCTGGTGCCTCTCTGGGGGCTGGAAAGAACTTTGGATTTCGCCCGGAAGCTAGCCGCCCAGCAGCCCGTGTGGGGTAGAGGCCCCGCCAGAATCGCCACCGACATAGCTGCCGGAGAGTATTCCCTCATGTTGGATGTTAATTTCAGTACGGTTAAGAGGGCTATGAGCAAGGACCCGACAGGGAGCCTTAACTACAAGGTCATGGAGCCTGTCTGTACCTGGATTGTTTTCCATGCCAGCGGTATCCTCAATACGGCCGATCGCCCCCATGCCGCTCTCCTCTGGTTGGAGTTCCTCGCCTCTCCTGAGGGTCAGGAGATCATAGATAAATACGAACCTTTTAAGGCCTCGGTGTTTACTCCTGGCTCAGCAGTAGCACAGGAGGTACGGGGGAGGGAGCTATCCCTGGTAGACTGGAATCATTTCACCAAGGTTCAGGAATATGTGGAGAAGATAGTTGCAGCCTTCGGTTTCCCGAGAGCGGAACAATTAAAGGGAGGTCGGAAATGACAAAGACAATTGCGGAGCAACTGGCGTATGAGGCTAAGGAGTTAACCTTCCGTGAACTGCCGCCAGAGGTGGTTCATCAAGTTAAGCGTTCGGTGCTGGATACCTTGGGTGTTGGCTTTGGCGGCTATCTGAGTGAGCCAAGCCAGATCATTCAGAGCCTGATTAAGGAGGTGAACGGGCCGGCTGAATCAACGGTTTTCGGCAGCGGTCTCAAGACCTCGTGCCTATATGCCACTCTGGCCAATGGCGCTATGGCCCGCTACCTTGACTATATGGATCTATGTTTCCTTGCAAAGGAGGCACGTGACACCATCGGGCACCACGGTGAGTCGATCCCCCCAATCCTAGCTGTGGGTGAGCGGCAG
>JACPSE010000203.1 GCA_016193465.1 Deltaproteobacteria bacterium | reverse complement strand
CAATAAGCCGCCGTTCAGCAGCGTCACGTGCTTTAATACCAGCGAGTCAATAATTGCAAAATCATCCTGTAAGTACTGGTTCCATACCTCCCCCCAATGACGATCTCCTCCCGCCAACACCCGCTCCGCATCCTCTTGAGGCAGCCAGTATAATTCGACATTGCTGTTCGTTTCGAGATATTGCTCCCTTATATCAACGTCCCGAAAGTCTTCTAGGAGGATGCTTTTAGGAAAAATCATGATTCTAACCTTCAGGTTAAATTTTGCCTTGTTGACGTGTTCCAAATAGACACGTTTACGCTCAGCCATTTTTACTCGTCCATTTGCATCCTTAGGTGGTGGCTTGCTATAGTCCGGTTTTTCCTCGTTATAAAAAAACCACCTGGGCCTGTAAAGCAGCATTTGACCGCCTCTCATAATCGCTTCAAAGGATTGCTTTCCGTACTCAAGACATGATTCCAGTTTTTTAAGATACTCATCGCTCCTTGCCTCCACGACAATCGCACCACCCCTTCGGCTAGCATATTCATCTACTATGGAGCGGAACACACCGCTCAACTGCCAATGCAGTTGGAGTTGACGGTTAATGAGACTTGAATATGGGTTATCTACCAGTATCCGTGCAATTTGGTCGTCCAAAGCTCCAGACAGCGTACGATAATCATCATACTTCGTGATACACATGAAAACGCCATACGCAGCGATCATTCCAGTCAATATCGAAATTGCTAACGTAACCGTTCGCTCTTCGCCAATTTGAGCTTGAGCAAACCAGATAGCAAGAACAACTACTACACCAAACACCAGGCTGAGACTGAGATCTGTCAAAAACTTTTTTTGACCGCGCGACATTATCGAAATTCCATTTATTTAACCAACAACACCTGCGGTATGCCGTTAACGACCTTCTTTAGTGCCATAGGTTTCAGGACATCACCATTCTTATCAAAACTAATTTTGCCGGATGCCCCCTCATAGTTTTGGGTCTTGTATAAACCTTCTTTGAGTAGGTCAGTTGAAACTTCCGGCGCATTGTCTAGAATTTTTGCTACAAGCACAACTACATCGTATCCCTCAGCAGCAAACAACTCAGGATCACGGCCATACTTTTGCTTATATTTAATGGAAAAAGCATCAACTGCCGATCCTTCAGCTTTCGCCGGGAGTATATATGTTGCGCCTTCGGCAGCATTTCCCGCCTTTTGGATTACAGCCGGGTCGTCCAAGGCTTCAGTCTGAAAGAACAGTGGTACTCCGATCTTTAATTCCTGCGCTTGCCGCATCACAATAGGAGTATCGTCTGGATACGAGACAACAACGAGGGCATCGGGCTTCTGCTGTTTAATTTTAGTCAATTGTGCCCTAACATCGCGCGTGTCTTGAGGGTATGCATCAACAGAAACAATATTCCCTCCAAGCTTCTGGAAAGTTTCAGAAAACACCTTTTGATTGCCAAGACCGCCTTCATTATTGATGTAAAGAAGGGAAACTTTCCTGTGGCCTAATGAATAAACATACTCAGCAAAAACTTTCCCTCTCAAAGCGTCTGACGGAATCACCCGGAAGATATAATCCCCGGCGTTTGTAATTAGTGGACTTGTAGATGCCGGACTGATGAGGACAACCTTGTTGCTTTCAGCGATCGGTGCAATTGCAAGAGTGACCGATGAACAAACAGCCCCAAGGATGGCAACTGGCTTTCCAGTAGCGAGAATCTTTTGGATTGCAGAGACGCCCGCTGTTGGTTCACACTTGTCATCCTCAATTTCCAGCTTGATCTTCCTTCCCTTAATCCCGCCTTTAGAGTTAATTTCCTCAACGGCCAGCAAAGCAGCGTCCCTAGGCGGTGTCCCCCACTGCGCTGCACTGCCGGTCAGCGGCAGGATCGCACCGATCCTGATCTCAGAAGTCTCTCGCGGTCCTAAAGTTCTCCAAACAATGATGCCGCCTAAAACTAGGACAAAAAGGACTACAAGCGTACTTATTATAGCTTTTCTGCTCATATCATCTCATCCTTTATCCCGAGACACGGCTCCCCGTATGATTTCTAAGACCTGCGAAGACGGTTGACCATCTGGTTCTTTACCAAGATACCCACTTACCACGCTTGAAACTATCCTATGTATCCAAGACGGCGAAAGTCGGCTTTGTTGCATTTTGGACAGCCTGCCACATCTCCGAGCAAACCTTTGCGTACTCTACAAGCCGAACAGAAGAAAGAACCACAATTGTTACATTGCATGATCCTGTCTCCTTTTTTTGTGTTCATGCATTGTGGACAGGCCATGTACTCTCCCATTTTATACCTCCTCTCGTGTGAGCGGCTAAAATAATTCGCTTAGCTACAGTTCAGGAAAATCGGCTTACCCTTTCGGCTAGGAGTTATTTTTTGGAACTACTCTCCAATAATCTTGACCAAGACACGCCCGTCGCGCGTGGTAGATCCTTTGTAAAGCTGCCCGTAATAGATATTCTCCAAGGTACCTAGGTCGAGCTTCCGATTGGTAATGGCTACTACCACTTCTCGTCCCATGATCTGACGTTGCTTGAGACACGACTCATCACCGTCATTCGGGGCAAGCTGCTCCAGCCAGCGAGTGAAGTACCCCTCGACATACTCCAACCTACCATCGTGAATGATCACCGAGGCCCACACATAATTGGCGTGGGCGAGCACTAGACCTTCTTGGACGCCACTCTCTCGCACGCACTCTTCAACACGGCGTGTGATGTTGACCAAGGCAGCAGACAGGGGAAACTGCAACTCTTTTCGATAGCTCTTCATCGGTTCCCATTAAAAAAGCTCCGGCTGAGGAGACCCAGTCCGGGCGAGCGATGGTCAAATCCAGGATGCGACCGGGTCAAATCACCCCATCTAAAGCTAAGGGTTCAATATTTAGAGCCTTTTTAGTCCAATTCTCGGGTAGTCGTCAAGGGGAAAAAGTAGGCACTAGGCAACAGGCGTGAGGCAACAGTTTCTACCCTGTTTTCCTAAACTTGGCAGATTTGATCATGCCATCAATTGAGAGATCCTCATCCAACTCCGGCCAATGGATACCATACCCTGAAGGTGACACGACAAAATTCATCTTGGTTCGCTCATCTGCCGAAGCGAGCCTCTTTGAATAAATGCGCAGATCGATCCTGCAATCCTTCCCGTCAACCTTGACTAAGAGATAGTGCTTATCAACGCGCATATTGGCTATCTCGTGATATTTCTTCAACGCTTTCTCCTCCTAAAGAAAAGTGGCGGCAAATCATGAGGTTCTTTGATCCAAGGCAATAGGATGGCTGTCCGCAGATAGGACTTTTTCCGCAATCTGCTTCAGCGCGGCTTCGATCTCTTCTCTTACTTCGGCATCGGTCTCCGCAGGTAGACGCTTTCTTAGAGCATTCAACGCCTCAGCCGTAGCTATCTGCCCCAGGGCCCAGGCGACATGACGCCGCACAAGGGGATCGTCATCCTGAAGCGCTTGGATCAGCGCAGGGATAGCCTCAGGGCTCTTAAGGTTCCCCAAAGCCACCGCCACATTGCGGAGAAAGCCTCGGCGCTTGGCTCTGAGAATCGGACTCCCGCGGAAGCGGCGGCCAAACTCCTCCTGGCTCAAAGAAAGCAGAGGAATCAGCGACGGCGCGTAGAGCCCTTCTCGCGGGTAAAAGGCACCTTCAACAGTCGGTTTTGCTTTAACGTTATAGGGGCAAACTTCCTGGCAAATGTCGCAGCCGAAGATGTGATTGCCCATCAATGGCCGAAGGTGCTGCGGAATGGCCCCCTTAAGCTCGATCGTGAGATAAGAGATGCAGCGGCGCGCATCGAGTATATAAGGACCGACAAAGGCAGCCGTCGGACATGCCTTCAGGCAGAGATCGCACTTGCCGCAGCGGTCCCGGATCGGCCGGTCATAGGCCAACTCGATACTTAGAAATAGTTCCCCAAGAAAAAACCATGAGCCGCGCCGGGGCGAGATGAGTTGCGTGTTCTTGCCGATCCAGCCGATGCCTGCGACCCCGGCAATCTCTCTTTCCAGCACCGGTCCGGAATCGACAAAGACCTTTCCCTCGACGGCTCCTGGATAGATCTCTCTGACTTTTCCCAAAACGGATTCCAGTCTTTCCTTGACGACATCATGATAGTCATCTCCCCAGGCATAACGAGAGATCCAGCCTTTCGCGCCATCCTGCGCCGCAGGCCTCGGCATCGGGGCATAGTAATTCAACCCCACCGATACGACAGACACGGCCCAGGGAACAAGTCTTGTGGGATCGCGGCGCAGCTCTTCAGTCCGCTTGAGGTACCCCAATTCCCCTCCCAAACCTTTTCTTAGCCACTCGGCAAAGGACTCCTCATGCGGAGCCATTTTCACCTGGGAGATCCCGACCAGGGCAAACCCTAACCGCTGCGCCTCCTCTTTGATCCGCGCGGACAGCGAGACCGGTTGTTTCGTTTTACTATCTGTCATGTCCTGCGGTCCAGTTTATCTCTTAACGCGCTGCTATGTTAGAACAAGAAGCGTGAACGCAGGGCCTTTCCATCCACCTTCTATCCATTTCCCCTCCGCGAATCCTGGTTGACGACCGAGCCTCGGATTATGTACTCTCTTCCCCAACTCCCGCGCTCTATGATCTAAAGGTGACAGGAGGACGCTCATGCGGGCACGTTTATATCTGATGGAGGTTTCACCGTGGCTATGATGACAGGTTCCCGATTCTTTGCTGAAGCCATGAAAGCTTACGACGTTACCCACCTCTTTTTTATGCCTACAATCCTCATGCAGGCGATGGCGGAAATGGAGGACATGAATATAACGCGCGTGACCACCCACGGCGAAAAAGCCGCCGCCTACATGGCTGATGGTTACGCACGCGCTTCCAGCAAACCCGGGATCTGCCTGGCGCAGAATGTGGGAGCGGCAAATCTGGCCGCCGGACTGAGGGACGCATACCTGGCCTGCTCTCCTGTTATCGCTATGACCGGTGGCGCGGACGCCCAAACCAGATACCGTCATGTCTATCAAGAGGTTGAAGACTTTTCCATGTTCGACCCGGTGACGAAATTCAACGCGCAGGTGGACAAGGTGGAGCGCTTGCCTGACCTGCTGCGGCAGGCGTTTCGTGTAGCAACCACAGGGGCACCAGGACCGGTGCACTTACGAATGCAAGGACGCCACGGGCAGGTGCTTGAGGAGGAAGGAGAGCTGGGCCTCATCGTTGAAGAGCAGTTCTTAAAGTTCCCTGCCTTCAGGCCAGAGCCGGCGCTTGGCCAGGTCCAAGAAGCTGCCAAGGCCTTGGCTCGCACCCAGAGGCCGGTCATAGTAGC
This sequence comes from Deltaproteobacteria bacterium, assembly GCA_016193465.1. Taxonomy (GTDB): domain Bacteria; phylum Desulfobacterota; class Binatia; order UBA9968; family UBA9968; genus UBA9968. The sequence goes on along the minus strand of JACPSE010000203.1, from coordinate 17,648 downwards.
GGGCGGAGGGGTCGCCGCCTCCAAGGCGGAGGCTGAAGTCGTAGAGCTGGCAGAGAAACTCTCCATCCCCGTAGCGACATCTCTAAACGGGAAGGGAACTATCCCCAGCAATCATCCCCTTGCGGTGGGAGTGATAGGGACCTACTCGCGCTGGTGCGCCAATCGGGCTGTCGCTGAGGCGGATCTCGTCTTCTTCATCGGCAGCCATACCGGAAGTCAGGTCACAAACAACTGGAAGATTCCTCGTATCGGAACTCCTGTGGTGCAGCTGGATGTGGATCCGAGCGAGATCGGGAGAAGCTATCCCGCGGCGCTGGGGCTCGTGGGAGACGCCAAGGTAACGCTGCGGCGCCTGACTGATGTCGTCGAGCCAACGGCGCCCAGGGAGGAATGGATTCGGCGGGTGCAACAACTGGCGAGCGAGTGGCGTGAAGAGGTGACGCCCTTGCTTGGCTCTGCTGCAATACCCATAAGACCTGAAAGGATTTGCAAGGAGATCACGGAGTTCTTACCCCCCGATGCAGTGCTGGTTGCAGACACGGGCCATGCGGGAATTTGGACGGGCACCTTAGTCGACCTTAAAAATCCGCGTCAAAGATACATCCGCTGCGCCGGCTCTCTGGGGTGGGCTTTCCCGGCATCCCTGGGCGTAAAGTGTGCTCTTCCCGACAGGCCGGTGCTGTGCTTCACCGGCGACGGCGGCTTCTACTACCACATGGCCGAACTGGAGACAGCCGCCCGCCTCGGCATTAACGCGGTCATAGTAGTGAACAACAACCACGCGTTGAGCCAGGAGCAACGTCTATTCAATGCCGCCTACGGAGGACAACAGCGTGGCAGGGCCCATGAAATGTGGGTCTATAAAGAAACCAACTTTGCCAAAGTGGCTGAGGCCATGGGCTGCTTCGGCATAAGAGTGGAAGAACCGGGCGAACTAAGAGGCGCTTTAGAGCGGGCCTTTACCGCGAAGAGACCAGCCCTGATTGATGTCGTGAGTGACATCGGAGCGCTATACCCTCGCCCGTGGGGGTAGCCAACGGACGACATAAGCTGGTTAACGGTCATGCGGATAAGGAGGACGGCTCGTGGCGAAAAAACCGAACTTGGAAGATCTCAAAAAAGACTTTCTTACTACCCTAAGGATCATTAGCCATCAGGGGTTGAGCGATGCCTTTGCCCACCTAAGCGCCCGGATCAACGGGGAGCAAAAGATGCTCTTCATGCCCCGAAAGAGCCCGGCCCTGGTGAAGCCTAGAGATCTCTTTGTGGTTGATTTTGAGAAAGGGGTCCCCCAATCGGCGGTTCATCAGGCCCTGTATAAAACCCGAGCGGATATCCAGGCAGCCATCCATTTCCATTCTCTTCAGGTTATTCTGCTAACCCTTGTGGGTCAGACAGTCCGCCCTTTCCATAACTACAGCGCTATTTTTTTTGAGGGCGTGCCCGTATTCGACGCGCCAGGACAGGTGGAAACCCCGGAGAGAGCGGCTGAGATCGCCCAGCTTTTGGGATCATCCAAGGCTATTCTCCTGCGCGGACATGGGGCGATTGTGGTGGGGCGAAGCATCCCCGAGGTTTGTATCCTGTCTCTCTATCTTGATGAGTCAGCGCGCCTACTGGTAGAGGCGATGAAATTGAGGGAACCCCAATATTTAACCCGTGAGGAGGCCGAAAGGATTGCCCGCAGGACCTTCAAGCCTGAATCCACGCTGCGCGCCTGGGAACATTTCAAGGCGAAGGTCAAAAACTGACCGCCTATCCCTTCAGCTTTAAATTCGTACCAGCTCTCTCGCTTGCGGGACGATGAAGTCGAAGCCGCCGCCCTTAAGGACCAGGGTATGTTCGATCTGAATCCCGCCAAAACCCAGCTCCACCAAGGAGACCTCGATATTGATCACCATATCCCTCTCCAGCGGGATATCGGTGGTCTCAGGAAGAAAGGGACTGGAAAGCTTCTTCGGGGCGCTAAAGTCAAAGGGGAACTCGCGCGGCTCGATACCGATCGTGTGACCGACAAAATCTTTTTTAGCATCCGCAACGCCGCATTCGCGCAAGCCCTGAGACATCGCATCGAGAAGCTCTGAAGGCCTGCACCCGGGCCTAAGGATCTCCAAACAGCGCGCTACTCCTTTTTGGCCCGCCGCGAACAAGCGCTTCTGCTTCTCCGCGGGCTCTCCCAGGACGCCCGTGGCGCAGGTGTCCGCATGATAAGCATCCAGTATGGAGCCGGCGTCCGACCGGAGCAAATCTCCGGGCTCGAGCCTCTTTGCGCCTGGAGGAAAGATCCCTTCTGATCTCCTTCCCGATCCCAGGTGGAGCCATTCCACCTGGCCTCTCCCTTGGGCAATCTCTTGATGAAACTCTCGGGCCAGATCAAGCTCACTGCACCCGACGCAGGCCTTCTCAAAGATGGTCCGCATGGCCTTCTCGTTAAGCGCGGCGGCTTTCCTCAAGCGCTCGATCTCTTCGGGGGTCTTGACCATCCGAATGAGGCGAAAGAGATCGCTGGCAGCGGAAAAACGGGCTTGAGGAAGCGAGGCGCGCAGGTAGTCTTGAACCTCGGAGGAGATCCCCTCGTGATCCAGAGCTATATGGGCGCGAGTTAAACCTTTCTCTCGCAGGATCAGCGCCAGCGCCTCCGCCGGATCTTTTCCCTTGACCTTGGCCGCCTCCAAAACAGACATATACCTTTCTTCTTCCACCGTCATCGGCCCTGGTCCTTCGTAACGGGGCGAACGAGGCCGACCGTAAGTGTAAATTTCGCTGATCCAGGAAGGTTGAGCCGCCAGGTAGGTGGCTTCCCCCGGGTAAACAAGCAGCGCAGGAGTCTGGTCTGGAGCGCGAGAGAAGACGGCAAAATTGGGCCTTTGGCAATATTTATGGACCGCCTGCCCCCAGGGCGCAAAGTCACTGAGGTAAATGACATTCTCTCGCGTAGCGCCGATTAACGCGTCCAGAGAGAATTGCGTCATTAAGGCAAGGGCCCGTTCCCGATTAAAAAGCATTCTTCTTAGCTGCCTAAGGGGTGTCAATGGTAGGAGACGTTGCCGCTGCCCCCATCCTCATCGGCGTCGAGCAACGGGCGGCGGCCGGCGAAGCCGTCTTCGATGCGATGCCAGTGGCCGATACTCTCCTCGCCGTAGCGCCAGCAGAGAAAGACAATTTCCCCTCCCAACACACAGGGAAAATCCACCAAGCCTTGCTCCGCGCCCTTACAGACACAGCCGTAGCTGTTGATCTCCTCCACCAGACCTTTCACTTCCTGGATCAGACGCGCAATTGCATTATTTTCCTGCAGGCGCTCCATCAGGACCGGGCTGTTAGGCGAGAGCCGCTCTTTGCGGATCACCGCCTCGCTCTTGTTACGCAAAAAATCGAGGTGGTCGAAAATCCGCTTCATCAGTGGTCGTAAAGCCGGCAGAAGATCATTGGCTTCATCCACGGTAAAGAGGCGGGGAAAAAGCTGCGACGAGGCCATAAGCTTAAGACATTGCAAAATGAAAAGTGCAAAATGCAAAAGTCAAAATTGCCCGCTGCCGCCCTCCCTGCGCTTTAAAATTTGCATTCTGCATTTTGCGTTGAGTCGCGCCGTTAGAGCTCCATTCGTTTTCTGATCTCCCGCAGTAGAGCAATGTTGTCCGAATGGCCGGTCATGTGGGCCGTAACCATGCCGCGGACCGGCCTTCCCAAGAGATAAAAGTCGCCGATGATATCCAAAATCTTATGGCGGGCGAACTCGTCGGAGAAGCGGAGCTCCGTGTTGAGGATCTTATCGTTATCCATCAGGATGCAATTGCTGAGCCTCCCCCCGTTCACCAATCCGAGCTTTTCAAGTTTCTCGATATCTTTGAGAAACCCGAACGTCCTCGCCGGCGCGATCTCTTCTTTGAAGGATTCCGGGCCTTGAAAGACATAGGTATGCTCCTGCACTCCTACCGGCTTGGGGTAGTCGAGGAGGTATCGCACGCCAAAGGTATCCGACGGTTCGATGCTGATGGTCTCCCCATCTCTTTGGCCGATTCGATAAGTTCTGTCAATAACAATCTCGGACCATTCCTCTTCCTGCTCGCGGATGCCCGCCTCCTCGATCAGGTTGCAAAAATCCAGGGCGGAGCCGTCCATGATGGGGATCTCTCCCTGCATCTTAACCAACAAGTTGGTGATCCCATAGCTGTGCAGCACCGCCAGAAAATGCTCCACGGTCCCGACCACGATGCCTTTGCCGCGTAGCGACGTGGCATAACCGGTCGAGCCGACATAGTCCAGGTGGGCGGGGACGGAGGTGTCCGCCGAGATGCCGCTGAAAAGAACCCCGCTGTTGGGAGAGAGCGGATGGAGGATGACCCCGGTCTTGATTCCAGAATGGAGTCCCTGACCAGAGATCACAACACTTTTTTTGAGCGTCTTCTGCTTCAAGCTCCGCGCCGGAGCCGCGGCAACGTTCGAGGTCCGTGAGCGGCGCTTGCCTTTTGCCGTCTTCGGCCTCTTGCTCTCTCCCTTCGTAGCGGAAGACTCTCCCAAGGCGCGACGAATCGTCAAAAGCAAACCGTCTAGGGAGAGCGGCTTTTCGATAAAGTCAAAGGCCCCGAGTTTCGCTGCCGTCACCGCCGTATGGATGTTTCCATGCCCTGAGATCATAATGACATTCACCTCGGGCTCCTGCTCCTTGATCTCTTTAAGCAAACCGATCCCGTCCACTTGCGGCATCCAGATATCCAGAAGAACGAGACGAGGACGCTCCTTACGAATCAGTTCCAGAACTCTTGTGCCGTCGGACGCCTCGACAACCCGGTACCCTTCGTCGCTCAAGATCTCGCGAACCGATTCTCGAATCCCCTCCTCATCATCGACCACGAGGATGGTTGTTTCTGCTGATTTCTCCTTCACTCCTCCTCCCAACCGTTCTGACCTACGAAAAGGCCGCCTTCTTTCTGATCTCCTGCAAGTCCGACTGATCCCGCACGGGCAGTTCGATGATAAACCGGGTGCCTTTGGGCTCATTCGGGCGCACCCGAATGTAGCCCCGATGATCTGCCACAATCGCACTCACAATCGCCAGCCCCAAACCGGTCCCATCCTTTTTAGTGGAAAAGTAGGGCTCAAAGATCCTTGCCCGGACTTCCGACGCGAGTCCGCAGCCATCATCCGCCACCTCTAACTGCACAACCCCCGATGAGAGATTATATGCAGTCGAGATCTTTATCTCCCCTTTTTCCTCGACCGCAGCCACCGCATTATCTAACAGGTTAATCAGCGCCCGCTTGATCTGGTCGCGATCCAATTCGAGAGGCGGAAGTTCGCCCCGCTGGAACTGAAAATTGATCTCCCGGTGCCCTTCTTTGAATAGGAAGAGCGCTTCTTTAACGATCTGGTTAAGATCGTTCGGCGCCAGTTCGGCGGCGGGAAGGCGGGCAAATTGAGAGAATTCGTTTACCAGGTTTTTCAGCTCTTCGACCTGCTTGATGATGGTCGAGGTGCACTTGTCCAGGATCGCCCCGTTCCCCTCCAGCAGCTTTGCGTATCTCTTCCTCAAGCGCTCGGCAGATAGTTGGATCGGGGTCAGGGGATTCTTTATCTCATGCGCAATCCTTCGCGCCACCTCGCGCCACGCCTCCATTCTCTGAACCTTCTGGATTTGAGTAATATCCTCCAGAAAGACCATGATCCCCAGGATGGTCCCCTCATCCCCTCTCAGCGTGGCCGCCGTCGCCATCACGGTAAGGATCTGATCGGGAAGCATTATCTTGACCTCCCGCTCGACGCTCGCGCGGCCCCTAACATGCTGGATAATCTCCCGCACGACCTGGAGGGGCTCTGACTGGAAAGCCTCACCGTAATTTTTTCCCAGGACCTGTTCCGTCTTCACTCCTAACATCTGGACTGCGGTCTTGTTTATCGTCGTTACACTCCCGGTAGGATCTACAGAGATCACTCCTGCCGTGATGTTGGCCAGGAGGGTCTCCATGTAGCGGCCCCGGCGCTCGACCTCCAGGTTGATCTGCTTCAAATCCCGCGTCATCTGGTTGAAGGAATCGACTAGAGTCCCGATCTCGTCGTCCCCGCTAGCCTCGATCTGATAATCCCAGTTGCCGTGGGCCACCTCATGCGTTCCCTCTGCCAGGCTCTGGATAGGGACGGTAATCCCCTTGGCGAGATAAAGGCCGAACCAGGTCGCGGAGAAAATAATCACCAGCGTAATCAAGAGCAGCGTCAAGATATAGGCGTTCTTGACCGGTTTCTTTAGGATCGTGAGATGCTTGTGCTCTTCGTAAGAACGCGATATTTGAAGCGCCCGCTTCGAAATGCTCTTGGGCACGTAGTAGTCCACCACCACGGTTCCCAAAATCTTCCGGTCGCTGCTGTAGATCGGCACCCCTCCACGGATGATATCCCCCTCGCCGAAGGCCTGGGTCCGCGTAACCTCGAGGCCGCGTAGCGCCCGATTGAGAAAATCAGACTCCGGTTTGATCGTCACCCCGGTTGGAACCTGGTCGTTGAAGGCCACGACCAGAAGCTGCCGGTCGGGAGAAAAAACCTCAACGGTCCCCAGATTGTACTCGCGCTGTTTGGTCTGGATAAATTCCTTGAGCTCGCCCACCCGCTGGGAGTCAAAAAGGCCCTCCTGCGTGATCCGCTGGCTCACCTGGCGAGCGTAGAAAAGCGCGTTATTAGCGGAATTTTGATAATAGGTCTGACCAATCTCCAGCGATCCCTGCAGCGCGTTCTCGACCTGGACATCCAGTAACCTCTCGAAGGAGCGCGTCACAAACCCCCCTGCGATAAAAAACAGCAGCAAGGTTGGAACCAGTGACAGGGCAATAAAGGCGAGAACCAATCGGACCCGAAGACGAGAGCCCAGGATACGCCTCTTCCTCTCGAAGAGGAGCTTCACCAGGTTTCTAACGACCAGAAAGACCAGAAGGATCAGCAGGATAATGTTGATATTGAGGAGGAGAAAAAATCCGATGTTGCTGCTCAGCGAAGATTCCGTGGAAACCTCGGGAAGCTGGACCTCGAAAAAGGCGAAAAGAAGCACCATCAGGGTGGTGATCAGAATCACCAACCCCTCTCGCTTCCGCCGGACAGCCTCCTCGTGCCGGAGCCTATCTTCTAATGTCTTGGACGTCTGCGCTGATCCCATGCTCTCCAGAGCCCTTTGAGAGGTAAAAAAACAAGGAAATTCTACCTCCTAAAGAAATAAAGGACAAGGGTTAAAATCACGCTTAAGAGCAGGCAGGTCGCGAGCGGGAAATAAAGGGTGAAGCTTTCTCTCCGTATATAGAGATCGCCCGGGAGTTGGCCCAACCAGGGGATCTTCACCCCCACCGAAAAAATGATCCCTAGCACTACCAGCAGGATTCCAAAAAAGATTAACGCTTTCCCAAGACTCTCCATCTGCCCTATCCCCCCGACCCCTTTCCATTTTGGACTTTAGATTGCTGATTTGCGATTCAATCCGAAATCCAAAATTTTCTTTATTTAAAAGAGGCTGTCCTGCTTCTTGGAACTCCCCGTCAGGCCCGAACTTTTCTTCCGGCTAAAATGCTCATAGGCCAGAGAGGTGGCGACCCGCCCCCTAGGGGTACGGTTTAAAAACCCAGCTTGGATTAAAAACGGCTCGTAGACGTCTTCAATCGTGTCCTTTTCCTCGCCTATGGCAGCCGCCAGGGTTTCTACTCCCACCGGCCCCCCGTCGAACTTGTCGATCAGGGTGAGCAGAAGCAAGGTATCCATTTTATCGAATCCCATAGGGTCTACTTCCAGCATCTTTAAAGCCTCTTCGGTGACCTGCTTGGTGATCGTCCCTCCTGCCCTGACTTGGGCGTAATCCCGCACCCGGCGCAGGAGCCGATTGGCGATCCTCGGGGTTCCCCGGGAGCGCCGGGCAATCTCTGTCATCCCTTCGTGATCTCCGGCCACGCCTAGAATAGCCGCCGAGCGATTCAGTATTTGGGTCAAGGTCTCGGGAGAGTAAAAGTCAAGCCGAAAGATCGCCCCAAAGCGATTCCGCAACGGAGAGGTTAGGAGTCCGGAGCGCGTCGTCGCGCCGACCAGCGTGAAGCGCTTCAGGTCCAACTTTATGGACCGGGCAGAAGGTCCCTGGCCGATCATGAGATCAATTTGATAATCCTCCATGGCCGGGTAGAGGACTTCTTCGACGACATGGTTTAACCGGTGGATCTCGTCAACGAACAGGATGTCCCCCTCTTCGAGATTCGTTAGCAATGCAGCCAAATCACCAGGTCTTTCCACCACCGGACCCGAAGTAGCCTTGATGTTTACACCCATCTCGCGCGCGATGATGTAGGCAAGAGAGGTCTTGCCCAAGCCCGGTGGGCCGTGGAATAGGAGATGGTCCAAGACGTCTTTCCTTCCCCGGGCAGCAGCAATGGCCACTTGAAGATTCTCTTTAACCTGTCCCTGACCCAGGTACTCTTCGAAGCTCCGCGGCCGAAGATTAACTTCGTACTTGAGATCCTCTTCTGTCCTGGCGGGAGAAATCTGTCGGGGGTCCATATTCACTGCGCATTGCAAAAGGCAAAGCGCAAAGTGCAAATTTCATTTTGCATTCTGCAATTTGCATTTTTCATTGGCCGAGTCTCCGCAACGCCTCTTTCAACACTTCCGGCAGGGTTTTCTCCCCTTGCCGGGTGATTTCGCGCACGCTCTTTTCCGCCTCCCCCTGACGGTAGCCGAGATTTACCAGGGCGGAAACCGCATCGCGCATGAGTTGGGAGCCGTCCGCTTTGCCTCCCTCCTCCGGGGAAATCCTCAGGAACTTATCTCGAAGCTCCACGATCATCCGCTCCGCAAGCTTCTTCCCTACCCCTGGAATCGAAAGCAGCCGCGGCTGGTCTCCTTCCCTAAGCGCGCGGGCCAGTTCTTCTGCTGGGATTCCGGAAAGGATATTGATCGCGAGTTTGGGCCCGATTCCAGCCACGTTATTGAGGAGAAGAAAGACTTGCTTTTCTCCATGCTCCAGAAAACCGAAAAGTTGCAGCGCGTCTTCTCTAAGATGGGTGTGGATATAAAAGCTGACCGGTCCCCCAACCTCTGGCAGCCGGTAGAAAACGCTCAGAGGAATAAAGACGTGGTACCCGACTCCCCCCACGTCAACGATCACTTCGCCGGGCACTTTGTGCTCAAGCGTTCCGCTAATCTTGGCAATCATGATGAACGAAACATCACCGGCGCAGCTCTTGCCTTCTCCCTGGCAATGTCCCTGCCACCCGGGCATGAAAAGCGCTTTGATGAAGATAACAGATGGCAGCAGCCAGGGCATCGGCTGCGTCGCCGGGGACCTTTTCCGATAGGTGGAGCAGCGAGGATACCATCTTCTGCACCTGCTCTTTAGCAGCCTGGCCGTAACCGACAACAGCCAGCTTGATCTCAGCCGAGCTGTATTCGTGAATCGCGATGCGGTTTTCTGCTGCGGCCAGCAACGCGACCCCGCGGGCTTGTCCCAGCTTGAGGGTACTCTGAGGATTGCGCGCGAAAAAAACCTTTTCTAGACTGATCCCTTGCGGCTCATAGCGTGCCAGGACTTCTTGCAGACCACGGTAGATGCGGTGCAAGCGGGCCCCCTGGTCGTGGTTTGCCGGAGATCCAATAGTACCGTGGGCCAGATGCCTCAGGGATCCTCCCACCATATCCACGACCCCCCAACCCGTAACGACCGTGCCGGGGTCAATCCCCAGAATCCTCTGTCTCACCAGAGATAACCCGGCGCCACGATCGCGACCCGGTTGAATGCCCATCAACTGGCTTTCTCTAGAAACTCGTTCGGAATATCAAAATTGGCCGCAACGCTCTGCACGTCGTCATGATCCTCGAGATCCTCAGTGAGTTTGAGGATCTGCTCGGCCGACTGCCCCTCCAGCGCCACGGTATTCTTAGGGACCATCGTGATCTGGGCTCCCGCTACCGGGACTTTCTCCCGCTGCAAGTGCTCTCTTACTTTTTCAAACTCTTCCGGCCGTGTCACGATTTCGAAAAAACCATCTTCCTCACGGACATCCTCGGCGCCGGCGTCCAGGGCGAGACTAATCAACTGGTCCTCCTCAATTTTTCCCTTGTCGACCGTGATCAATCCCTTCTTGTCGAACATCCATGCCACACAGCCGCTCTCCCCCAGATTGCCCCCATGTTTGGCGAAGATGTGGCGGATCTCCTGAACGGTGCGGTTTTTATTATCGGTAAGGACCTGCACCATGATCGCTGCACCCCCCGGACCATACCCTTCGTAATGGATCTCTTCATAGGAGACGCCTTCCAGCTCGCCGGTTCCCTTCTTGATCGCCCGTTCGATGTTATCTCCCGGCATACTCCCGGCCTTCGCAGCCAGAACCGCCGTGCGCAGACGAGGATTGGCATTGATGTCTCCTCCACCCATGCGGGCGGCGATGGTGATCTCCTTGATCAGCTTGGTGAACAGCTTGCCCTTCTTGGCATCCTTAGCCGCCTTTTTGTGTTTGATGGAACTCCACTTCGAATGGCCTGACATAAGGGCAAAAACTCCTCTCGATAATGGTTAAACTACCACAATCCTCCTTCTGGGTAAACGGTCTTTCCTCTATGATTGGCTAAAGGTCGAGTTACGTATCTTACTCTACCTGACTGATGCCGATTCGCTTCCCTTAACTAACGTGTCGAACCGTGCAGTCAGCGTAAATTTGAATGGAATCCTCCGCTATCCGGAGACCCCGCGTAATGAGTGTTACGACGCTGCGGACATTGCGGCTGACATTGTCGATGTCACTAACAGGAACCCCGTCTCGCAGGAACCTTCCAATCAACTTTTCCGCCCCCAGGGTGACAATCTGGAGCGACTCGGGCTTGTCCTCTTTGAAGTAGCGCTCGGTCCCGCTGGCGCAGTGGTCCAATTCGCCCTGGAGCTTCGCCGAGATTTTTATACCCACAAACAATCGTTTATCTACCTCGTACATGCTGGCGTCTCCTTTAGCTCGATCCCTTGGCCTGGAAATGGAGGGGGTCTCTCAGGTTTTGCAATTCCCGGTAGTAATAAAGTGCGCTCGGCCTTTTATCCTTAAATCTCAGGCGTTTGAGAGATGCAAGCTCCTCTTGGGTTATGTCTCCGCTCAGGGAGATGTCCTGAAGGAATTCTCTGAGCCCGGGCTCTTCGTCGGTCGCTGGCTCAGGCTCCTTTTCAACGAACTCAAACTGTTTCATCCGCTCACGGCCCAATTCAGGGGCCAAAACGATCTTCATGCCAAAGGTCACAAGATCGATGTCCCAAGATTCAATGAGCGGGGCCAGGAAATAGACGAAGTTTTGTACCGACAAGTTGAATACATCGGTATCCAGAAACTCCAGAACAATCACCCGCATCTCCTCGAAGCTTTTGTGGTTGAGCTGAGCAACTACACGGAGCCAATTCTCGTTTTTCCATTCCTCCTTGGCCACGTCCAAAAGCTTTTGCGTGATAAGACGCTCCATTTCGCCAAAGGATTCCTTTTCAAAAATAAGACTCAGTTGTTTGGCCTTCTCGGACTTGCATTTCCGCAGAATCAGTTCTCGGATCTCTTGAAACAACGGTCTAGGGGATTCTTCGATCTTTCTCTTGAGCTCCTCTCTGCGCTGCAGTTCGGCCAGCTTTGCCAACTCTCCGGCCGAGAGTCTAAGAAAGACCTCGATCCTTTCATAAATGTCCGACCGATTAGGCGCAGGAAGGGCTTTCTTTCCGGTGAGCAACTGGGAGATATAAGACTCCGTGACCTGGGCGGCGGCAGCCAGGTCCCTCTGCTCATGACCTAGTTCCTCCAGGCGATGCTTAATTAGCTCTTGAATGTTCATGGTGTTTTTGCACTCGATTAACCAAATATAGTTATCTATACTATTTATTATCAAGTCTGTAAAGATTTAACTTGACAAATAAAGTTAACTCATCTAGCGTAAGTGGTCGAGGCAAAAATATAATATAAGGAGGAAGCACGATGGAAATTCCCAAGGACATTAGTGGAAAGACCACCGCCTGCATTGTGATAGCCCTGGTCCTGGTCTTATTCTTTGGTTATCGGGCTTATGTCAACTCCCGACAGGCCTTACAAATTCTGGAAATCCAGGTGCCTAATATCACGCGGGTCGCCTTCGATACTCAGGTCTTTGCCCTTACTCTTGCGAATCTTGAGCCTATCTTAGCCCGCGTTACAGGGCAGTTCGCAGGGACCGAGGGCAAGGGCGAAATGGAAAAATTTAAGAAGGAATTTGAATCTCACTTGTGGATTGCGGTGCTGACCCGGAATAAAGGATTCCAATCCGCAACGGAGGTGTTGACTCGAGTTCAACTCACGACACCGATCACGGCCCTACATGCGTTCAGCTCAACCGGCTATGCCAGGATGGAGATCAAAGAGGGAGGAAAAGGAAAGGAAATGATATCAGTCAACTGGAATTACATAGAGCCCGCCATCACGGCCGTCACCCTTATCGGTGTCCAGCCAAAAGACTTTGGGGGCAAACCCCCTTATTCGAAGAAAGACATAAGCATCTGGTCCAGAGACTTCAGATTATACTTTGAATTGGCTGAAGTGAAATCAAAAGAAGGGGCAATAGATTACGCTTATTAACAATTCCCCTCTGTTTGCTTAACCAGATTAAGAGTGATAGCATTACTCCGTTCCTTTAGAGCTAGCGTTATTTACTTATTCCAGCCTCTGAGCTTTAAATGAGCCAGAGGCTTTTTATTTTAAGTGAGGGAGGGTGATATGTCAGAGACCGCAACTCAAGTCAAACTGCAAGACGGAACACTGATTCGGCATAAGGTGGCAGGGTATGAAGGGCGAATAGACGGCACCACTGAGATCAAGACATGCTTCACGGCAGGAGGAGTGTTGTTGGACAAGTCCAACAGCAAGCAGCCGTTTCAATATCGCGTGGTGATTAAGGGTGAGTTGATGCGGCAGATCGCACCGGCTGAGGATTTGGAAATTCTAGAAGGGGTCGCAGGGGTCATCTGCCCTCATTGTCACTTCTCTTTTCAGACCAAGCCCGGCTTCGCAGACAAACCCGGGGGTCGCTGTGAGTGCGGGGGCTGGATTTGCCCATCCTGCTTAGACTGCCGGGATGCGAGCGGGCAGCCTCGCTGCCTCAAACACCGCAAACGAATAGCCAGAAAACTGGCCTTACAGAAAAAGGGCAAGGTGGGTTGACACAAGGTCGAAAACAGCGTACACTTAGTTATCTTCTTCAGTATAAGGCCTTCTGGAAGAGGAATAGACAAACGGTGAAGGCCTATTAAGTCTCTCCTTGCGAAACGATACCTAAAAAGGATAAACCGACCAGAGCGTGGTTCCAGTCTTTTTGTTCCCCATGTTCTGCTCCCATTAGCGGTCAGCTTCTCAGGGTCAAAGACATCAACTTTCTCTCATTAAGGAGGAGAACATGAGTAATAAATTGTATGTTGGCGGACTGCCCTATTCAGCAACGGAAGGGCAGCTGCAGGAATTATTCGCAGCGCACGGGACCGTAGAATCGGCCAAGGTGATCGCGGATAAATTCACAGGTCAGTCACGGGGCTTCGGCTTCGTGGAGATGGGTTCCGGGGCCGAGGCCCAAAAGGCGATCCAGGCCTTGAACGGCACCCAACTGGATGGACGCACCCTGGTCGTCAATGAAGCCAAGCCTATGGAAAGGCGTGATGGTGGAGGTGGTGGAGGACGGGGGGGCAGGAATAGTGGCGGCGGGCGTAACCGCTGGTAGCCTAGTCGTTATAGAGTAACCAAAAAGGGGGCAACAGGTCGGTTTGCCCCCTTTTTTATTTTATATAGGCCTCATTCTGCCAGGCGCTTAGCGCACTGTTGTTCGGAAGAGAAGCTAAAGGAAACAATGGCATATTACTCGACAGAGGTCGCCGGTTTTGTCTCTCTTTTTTTCTATGCGAGTTTTTTTGAATGGATTCTGCACCGGTTTTTGATGCACGAACCCTTCTGGACATATCCGTTTAGATCCCATGCCCTGATCCACCACGGGATTTTTCGTTCCGGGCCAACCTATTTTCTTGCACAGGACGAGGATCTCAAAAAGGTCCGCTTCGCTTGGTGGAACGCGCCCCTGATTCTCGGTCTGCACGCCCTCCTGCTTCTTTGGATTCAGCATCTCCTCCATGTGAATATCTTCTTCGGCGGGATGGCGGCCCTCGGCCTCTATTACCTCCTCTACGAGTATCTCCACTTCTGCATGCATGTACCTAATGAACGTTGGATTGAGAAGACGGTGTGGTTTTCCTGGCTTGACTCCCATCACCACATGCACCACAAGCGGCACTTTAATAATCTGAACGTGGTCCTGCCTTTGGCTGACTTTGTTTTTGGAACCCTGGTGCCGGCTAGAGATAGAATCCCCATGCCGCAGCGTCCAGGAAAATCGTTGGCGCTCACCCCTGAGTCTCCGGCAAACTCGCCCTTGAATTAAAAAAGTAACCTGAGGCTATTGCGCCCTCTATCTCCACACCAGAGGGGCCTCGTTTCAAAAGAAGGCCTTTTGTCTCATCCGCCATTTCTGTATAATACAGGCCTCAATGATCCGAACAACCGCCGTCCTGTTCATCTCCTTTAACCTCGCTTTCAGTGCCTGTTCCCTACCTCCGACGAAGGTCAAAGTGCCCGCTCCCCCTTCAGCCGAGAGCGGCGCCAGTCAGACGGGGATCGCCTCATGGTACGGGCCGGGGTTTCACGGCCGGCCTACGGCCAGCGGCGCCATCTATAACCAAAACGAACTAACCGCGGCCCATCAAACTCTGCCTCTTGGCACGCGCGTCATGGTAACCAATCTGGATAATGGGAGATCTACCGAGGTCGCCATCAACGACCGCGGACCGTTCGCCAAGGGAAGAATCCTCGACCTCTCTTATGCCGCGGCGAGAACGCTGGGGATGATCGGGCCCGGAACGATCCCGGTACGCATCGAAGTGATAGACAGCGGCCCTTACAAAATCCAGAGCATCCGCCAGAGCCTGGATTATACCCTCCAGGCCGGCTCTTTCATCGGGCTTGACAACGCCCAGAGACTCAAGGAACGGCTGGTCAATATTTACCCGCAGGTTCCCGAAGTCTCGATCGTCTCGGTTCACGGCAAGGATACGATCTACTATCGGGTCCAGATGGGAAGCTTTGCCAGCCGTCGCGATGCCGAAGGACACGCCCGGCAGCTCGCGCGCAAGGGCTTCCCCATCATCATCATGGAGAAATGAATGGGGGGTAACAGATGGGCTGTCACGCGGTTCTGGCTCGTGGGCCTTCTCCTCCTCTTCCCCGGCTGTGCGGAACCGGACCTCGAAGCCCCCGTTCTTTCGCCTCTTTCCTTTGAAGAGCTCAAACAGAGAATTTCACGCATCAGAGGACTCCCCTTTCAGCAGGAAGTCTCTTTGGAGACCACGTCGACGGAAGCGATTCGGGCCACTCTGGAGAAGTCTCCTTGCATGGAAAACGAGAAGGGGAACCTTCAGCAGAAAGCTCGGGTTTATGCCCGTTTAGGACTCCTGCCTGATGCAACCGATTTGCCAAAGGCGCTCTTGGATCTGCGCCTTTCTCATCAGGGCGCGCACCACGACTCCCGTCGGAAAACCATATTGCTTCCAAGCGCGCCTTGGAAGTCGGGCCTCACCTTTTTGAGTCCCTCTCCGACAGCACAGGAGGCTGTCAAACAGCTCCTTCTCGCTCAGGCGCTGTCCCATGCTCTGCAGGAGCAAAATTTTCGTTGGGAGGAAAAGATTACGCATGCAAGCACGGAGGATCTTAGGCTCGCCCTTCGCGCCCTGAGAGACGGCGATACACTGTTGACTGGACTGGCACACCTCACGGGTGATTTCAAAGAAAACCGACAGAAAATCATCAATGGGCTTAAAGGCCTGAGCCGTTTGCCGGCACAAATAGATAAAGAGCTTTTCCACCTTCCGAGACTACTGCGGCAGAAAGTGGCGTTCCAATATCTTAAGGGGAGTGAGTTCATCTCGTGGGCTTATTCTCTCAAAGGATGGGAAGGGGTTAACTCTCTCTTCCTGCATCCCCCTACCTCCACCAGGCAGATCCTCCATCCAGAGAAGTATTACGTTAAGAGAGACGACCCTCTTCGAATCCTGCCGTGGAGCTTGATCCGCCAGTTCCGCGGCAAGAAGATCATGGAGGAGACTCTCGGAGAGTTTCTCATCTACAGCTTCTTGAGCCAAACCCTATCAGAGGGAGAAGCCAAACAAGCCGCCGCCGGCTGGGCTGGAGATAGCCTCATGGCTTTTGGGCAAGGAGAAGAGCTGGTGCTGGGCTGGGTCACAGCCTGGGATGATCGAGAAGAGGCCAGAGAATTCTACGCGGGCTCCCGAAGAGCGCTGGAGTGGCGCCATGGAGCTTCTCTCGAACCCTCCCCAGGTCGGAGTGATACCCTTACAGTCGCACTGCAAAGCGGTTCTGCGCTCCTCCTTCAACTCAGAGACCGCTTCGTCTTTCTCCTGGATGGGATTCCGCTGCCTCTCTCGCTGGTGATCGCCGAGAGTCTCTGGAACGACCTGGAGACGGGAGCAGAGCCAGAGCCGCTTGATCTTGCCGAAAACGGCCTTCAACCCTTTGCGGCCAGAAGGTAACGTTCCCCTTCTCTCACCACCCGTCCTTCCCGAATCAACTTAAGCAGGTGAGCCTCGACAGAGAGCTGGCCGGCGGACACCAAAGGGGATGGCAACCCCGCGTAGATCTTAGCCGCGATGGCAGGAATCATGTTCCGACCTTCACCCAGACATTCCAGCACCTCCCGCTCGCGTAACAACCTATGATCGATGTATTCTTGGATTTTCCCATAGGGATCGTGAATCACGGGGCCATGGCCTGGCAGCAGCAGGCGAATCTTCAACTTCAGCAGCTTCTCCAGCGAGTGGATGTAGGCAGCCATATTACCGTCCGGGGGCGGGATCACGGTGGTGCCCTGGCCGAGAATGTGGTCGCCCGTAAACAAGATCCGTTGTCGAGGCTCATAGAAACAGCAGTGGCCGGACTCATGCCCTGGTGTATGAACGACGGCGAGCTCGCCACCGTCGTAAGAAATGCTATCACCGCCCGCATAAGTGAAATCCTCTCCGCCTAGATAACCGGCGCGCAAAGCGCAAAGCCCCACCCTCGCGCCCGAGCGCTTCTTAAGCGCCAGCGCCCCGCCGCAGTGGTCTCTGTGAATGTGGGTCAAAAGAATCTTTTCGATCCTCTTTCCTCCCATCTCCTCCGCCTGCGCGAGGATTCCACCGATATTTTCCTCTCCAGGCAAGGCGACATCGATGACGGTAATCTCTTCCCGGCCCAGAAGATACTGGTTGGTCCCGTTGAGCGTCATGTATCCCGGGTTCGCTGCAGTGAAGTAATCGATATATTCCAAACTTTTCATGGACTTCTAACAGCCTATCATGAAGGGTCGCCGCCAGTTATCACACACGCAGGCCGCGGCGATCCCCGCGAGAGAGACCGGTTTATGCGCACGGCTCTTTCCATCAACCGCGGCCCGCGCTGAGCGTCTTTGCCATCTCCAGCGTGCGGCGGGCGCGTTCGACAATCGGCCGATCAATCAACTGCCCGCCGAAGGAGACGGAGCCCTCGCCGCGCGCCACCGCTTCCTCGTAAGCCTGGACCACCTGGCGGGCGTAGTCGATTTCTTCCGAT
>JACPSE010000202.1 GCA_016193465.1 Deltaproteobacteria bacterium | reverse complement strand
TTTCTTGATCCGGCTGGTAGTCTCGAATAGCCATCCTTAGTATCCCCCCATCGTCTCTGAGTCCTCAAAACTACCAGCATTCTAAGGCTTGCCTCAAAAAATCTCCATAAAAATCTCGGTCCGATAGAATTATCGGACAGCCTCACTTAACTATTTTCCGGTTTAGACGGAAGGCGACACGCCGTCCTAGGTCATTTGGGGTGCGGTCGGATGGAGTGGAGCACGTAAAGATCACCTTCAATGCTGAAATAAAAGCGCCACCCCCGAGTGACGCGGGCCTGCCAGATATCGTTGGCCTCGTTGTACTTTTTAGCCCGTAAGGAAGGATGGCGTAGGTTTTGGAGCAAAAGGGCAAGTTTCCGATCAAAGAGCTTTTGGATGTGGCTGGGAGCGTTACCGTAGGCCTGGACAAACTGCGGGGTTCGCCGAACTCGCATTAGGCAGGTTTTTTCTTAAGCTTCTTTACCTCCCGGTGAAGAGAGCGTAGGAAGTCCTTCGCCGAGTTGTAGGGACGGGAAACCTGGCCTCGCCGCATTTGTTCGAGGGAGATTTCAATATCTCGGTCTACGACGCTTTTGGGGGTAAGGGTAATGTTTTTCCCCTGCAGCTTAGCCTCCATGAGGTCGCCCACCTGCACACCCGCCTTTTCGCGGAGCGACGCGGGAATGGTGACTTGGTATTTCTCTTTGACTTTGACTAAGGCCATATGTATTTTCCTCTTGGAAAGTTAGAAAGTCCAACTCAACTCATGGTATAGGATGCCCGAATGTCTGTCAAATCGAGCCGGCTGGATGTCGCCGGTTCGATCCCGGTCTCCCGCTCCAACTTTTCCTTCAACGGTTTGCAACTACCAGCCAGCCCTTCCGGATCTCTCAAATCTGAAATCTGAGATCTGCAATCGGAGATTCCGAGCGAAGCGAGGACTGGGGTGGACAGGGACAAGGAAAATAGGGTAATCAGTAGGGAGCACGAGAAATTCAAGATGGCAAAACTCAAACTGACGATGGCGCTTTCTCATTATGACCGCCACATTCCGTTTTTCGACGGCACGGTAGCGCCTGATGGTGTCGATCTGACCGTACTGGAGGTGGGTCAGTCCAACCCTTCGAGGCACGGCACGGACCGCCATGAGCGCATGTTGCAGAAGCGGGAGTTTGACATCTGCGAGCTTTCGCTGTCGTCCTACCTGATGGCGAAGAGCCGGGCGATGCCTTTCCTGGCAATCCCGGTCTTTCCGCGCCGGCTGTTCAGCCTGTCGCAGATGTGGGTTCATGTCGGCGCCGGGATAAAATCCCCGACGGATTTGATCGGACGAAAAGTAGGACTCAGCACCTTTCAGACCACCCTTTCCGTTCTGGCCAAGGGCGATCTGCAATCCGAATACGGCGTCTCCTGGCGGAAGATTCAGTGGATCGTCTCCAAAGAGGAGACGCTCCCGTTTAAACCCCAAGAGGGCGTGAGCATCCAGCTCGTTCCGCCCGGCAAGAAGATCGGAACCATGCTGGAAAACGGGGAGATCGATGCTCTGATGATGCCCCATCCGCCCCAGGCGGTGGTGCGAGGATCGGACAAGATCAGCCGCCTGTTCGCTGATGCCAAGCAGGAGGAGATTCGCTACTTTCGGAAAAACGGCTTCTATCCGATCATGCACGTGGTAACTTTCAAAGATGAGCTGCTCGAACGCCACCCGTGGCTGGCAAAGAGTCTGATGGAGGCGTTCGAGAGGGCGAAGGAGGCATGTAAGCACTATTACGATGATCCCAACTGGTCCCGCCTGGCCTGGGGCCGTCACCTTTTCGAAGAGGAGAGGAGGCTTTTGGGTGAGGACCCATGGCCTTATGGGGTCAAGAAGAACCGGGCGAATCTCGAACGCTTTATGGGATACTCTCTGGACCAGGGGTTGATGGAAAAGAAGCTAACAGTGGAAGAACTCTTTGCGCCTGCGACTCGCGACACGTAAGGATCTCCCATGCCGCGCATCGTCCGCTGTCCAATCTGTCGCGCCGAGATTTCATGGGAAGAAAATCCCCACCGCCCCTTTTGTTCCGAACGCTGTCGCCTCGTTGATCTGGGAGGCTGGACGGCAGGTAGATATCGTATCCCGGGAGCGCAGGTGAAGCCGGACTCCAAAAAAGAAAACGGCGATGATGAGGAAGGATCTTCCTGAGGTGGTTTTTACCCGTGGCTATTCATTCTACTGCTGTGATTGATCCGCGCGCGGAAATTCACGCGGAAGTGGAGATCGGCCCCTATGTCGTGGTTGATGGGCCGGTTAGAATTCAGCGCGGCACCCGCATCATGGCCCACGCCTACCTCACCGGATGGACCGAAGTGGGGGAGGACAACGAGATTCATCCCGGGGCCGTTCTCGGCGACGCCCCACAGGACAGGGCCTACCAGGGAGAAGAAAGTTACCTGCGAATCGGGGACCACAACATCTTCCGGGAATATGTTCAGGTTCATCGCGGCACGGCGAAAGGATCGTCAACGGTGATCGGAAGCCATAATTTCTTGATGGCCGGTTCCCATGTGGGACACAACTGCAAGCTCGGCGACCACATCGTCCTCGCCAACAGCGCCCTTCTGGGCGGCTATGTAGAGGTGGGCGATCGCGCCTTTATCTCCGGAAATTGCGTCGTGCATCAATTTGTCCGGGTGGGAGAGCTGTCTTTGATGCGCGGGCTAAGCGGCGCCAGTCGAGATGTTCCTCCCTATGCCATTGTGGACTGGCAACACCGGGTGCGCGGGGTCAACAGCGTGGGGCTCAAGAGGGCGGGATTTGATGAGCGGAGGATCCGCGAGGTCAAAGAGGCATTTCGTATCCTGTTCCGTAAAGGGCGCAATCTTTCCCTGGCGGTCAAGGAGATCGAGGCTAAAGAAAACAATTCCGCGGACGTGCTTGCCCTGCTGGAGTTTATCAAATCTTCGCCACGGGGAGTCTGCTTCGGCGCTTAGCGCTGGGGTGACGGCGTGGGAGCTGTTTGCTGAGGTTCTTCCGGGGCAGAGGGCCCAACGAAAATAAGGGGATCTTCTCCCTTGAGATGACGCGGAGTGACCACGTAATTGCCCCTAACTGCCGGGCTGATAATGTTAAGCGCCACGTCCTTATTGCCGGCGCTCAAAACGAAACCGAGGCCCCCTGTGATGAGCCCAAGGCCGGCATAAGTGATCTTAAAAGGACTGTAGAAAATGCTGGAAAGCACAGAGCCAACCCCGTATCCAAGATCCTCTGCGACCGAAGGCTCGCCGGGCTGAGCAGGAGGCTCTTGCGTTTGTGGGGCCTCCGCGGCGCTCAGTGTCAGCGGGCATAGGCTTAACAGGAACACTAAGGCGAAAACTAAAAACTTCTCGCGATGTGTTATCATACGATAACAATAACACAGTTCGTCCCCGCAGTCAAAATATTATTTGCCGAATTTCCCAAAGTCGCAAACTCATCCGCTATTTTGGAATCCTTGCAGGCGCTATCTCGGGAAGCGAACGGCCCCGCACACCTGATCAACTAGCGGGCGAAGAGGAAGGGAGGTCCTGGCGGAAAGCCGGATGACGGGTGCGAGTAAAAAAGGGCGATAAACCAGAGCGCGGATGATTCTGTTGACTCTTTGGCGCAATGAAAAGGCTTCCTGGCAGAGACGCGAGTAGCTCGCGAGTTGTTCGGAAGATCTATCCCCACGCTTAAACGCGAGATCTATCGTCGCCGCTGCCAAGATCCCGCTCTTTAGCGCGAAATAAACTCCCTCGCCGGTCACAGGCTCGGTGACGCGGGCCGCGTCTCCAACCAGAAGATAACCCTCTCCATTACAGCGTCGAGGCGGAAAATAGAGAGGGGAGGCGGCGCGGACCTTACTCGCGATCTCGCTTCCTGCTAAAGACTGCCGCAGGAAGGAATTCTTATACAAACGATTCTCAAACAGAGCCTCCAGCGAGATCCCTTGCTTTATCTCCCTCCTCTCCACGGTAAAACAAAGATTCGCGGTGCCACCACCCAGACCCACGAGCCCTGCATAACCTCCCGGAAAGACATGGATCTGAACATCTCCCTGGAGCCCGCGCACTCCTTTCAGGTGCAACTGGAAAGCCACATAGTGTCCCGGGCTTTCGCTTGTCCTGGCCAGACCCAAACGATGCGCCACCCAGGAATTACGGCCATCGGCGCCAATCAAGAAGGTCGATGACACTTTCTCCGATTCGGGCTCGCCGCCAACCATTACGCACCACCCTGCGGCTTCTCTTATGAGGGCCCTCACCTTCCGACCCTGCTTAACCACGACTCCCTCCTTCTCTGCCTGCCTGAGCAGGAGATCATCCAAGGCAGATCGCCGCAGTCCGAAGCCGGCAATAGTCTTTCCATTCCGCGAAGGAAAGCTGATGGTTGCGTCGGCGCCTGAAAACGTTGAGATGCGGAAAGCGGTGACCTTTTCATGTTCCAGCGAGAGGAGCTTGTCCGCCACACCCAGGTGCTCGAAGAGTTCCCAGTTGGCAGGATTTAAGAAATCGCCGCAGAGCTTCTCGCGCGGGAAAAGCGCTCGCTCCAACAGGATGACTGAATAGCCTCTTCGCGCCAGGGAGACTGCCGAGGATGAGCCGGCCGGGCCGGCGCCAACAACGGCGACGTCAAACCGATCCACTTCGCTCTCCCATGGGAAACAGGGCCAAGACGCGAAACGGGAATAGGGAAAAGAGGCTGAACTCCCCGATGCCCGCCTGACAAAAGAGGTCTCGCCACTCGCCAAGGGTAAAAGCCCTCCGGATAGAGAGTGGGGCATCGGTGCGGGTCATCTCGTTACGGGTAAAAAGGAGAGTGAGCAGGCGGATCGCGAAATAGGCCAGCGGATGGCGGACGAGGTCGCTGACCAGGACACCCCTGCGGGCCAGGCAGGACCACGTCCTCAGAAGCCCAACGATCTCCGGCTCGGAGAAGTGGTGCAGAAGCTGAGAAGCGAGGACAACATCAAACGAGGCGGAAGCGAAGGGTGGGTGACGAGCGTCGCCGCGCACAATAGAAATTTCGGGGAGGCCTCTCGTCAGACGCCGTGCCACCTCCGCGGTGACCGGATCAGGCTCCAGGGCAACAACGCTTATGGAAATCCCTTTATCCCTGGCCCACCGTACTATGGCTACCGGGATATCCGCGCTTCCGGTTCCGATATCAAGGAGAGTGCAGCGAGGGCCTTTTCTCTTCCCGATGAGACGATCCAAACCCCAAACCACGCCCCGGTATCCTCCGAGAGTGCGGTTGAGCATTCTTAAATTGCCCAGATCTTCCGATAAAAGACCGGCTGGATTCCCTGGAAGATCCATCATCTCTTTTTGCCGACTTCTCTTCATCTTCCGTTACTGCGCGCGACCACCAGCGCCGAATTCTTTGATCCAAAACCGATGCAGTTGCAGAGCGCGACCTCTACCTCCTTGGCCAACCCCTGATTGGGAATATAGTTTAAGTCACACTCAGGGTCAGGCTCCTCGTAGTTGATCGTTGGCGGAAGAAAGCTATCGTTGATCCCGAGGAGTGTAGCCAGCACACCGGCTGCCCCGGACGCCCCTTGAGGGTGGCCGATCATGGATTTGATTGAGCTCATTGGGATCTCATAGGCCCTTGATCCAAAGCAGAGCCTCGTCGCCCGAGTCTCGGTCTTATCGTTTAGTACCGTCGAGGTGCCGTGCAGGGAAACATAGCTGATCTCATCCTTGGCAAGGCCGGCATCCTGGATGGCGAGGGCCATCGCCCGGGCCGGTTCCTCCCCATTAGGATCCAGGCGCACCATGTGGTAAGCATCGCAGGTAGAGCTATAACCCAAGATCTCGCCGTAAATCGGCGCCCTGCGCAGCAGCGCCTGTTCCTTTTCTTCGAGGATCAATATCCACGCCCCTTCTCCCAAAACAAAGCCATCACGCTGGCGATCAAAGGGGCGCGAGGCGCGCCGCGGCTCTTCATTGTGCGATGACGAGACAGCCCGCATGATGGCAAAGCCCTGCATGATGCCCGGGGTGATCGTTGCATCGACCCCGCCTGTGACGAGATGGTCCGCGAGACCGAAGCGAATCAAATTGAAAGCGTAGCCGATAGCATCCGTAGAGCTGGTGCACCCAGTGGAAATAACATGACTCGGTCCTTTGAGATCGAAGTACAGAGAGAGCTCGCTCGAAAGCGATCCGATCGTAGAGCTGGAAACGTTATAGGCGCTGACCTTCCGCAACTGATCACTGAAATAGAGCCGGTACTGCTCCTCGACGAAGTCGGACATCCCGCCCCCGCTCCCAAGAATCACTCCCCAGGAGCGCTGCTCCTCCAGGGTCATGCCCTGCACGTCCACCCGGGCGGATTGCAGTGCCTCCCTGGCTGCCGCGATAGCCAGAGGGACAGACCGAGAAACGCGCCTCAGCTCCTTCGGCTGGAGATAATCCTGTGGCCGGAAGTTTTTGATTTCGCCCGCGATCCGACAAGGAAGAGGCATGGAATCGAAGAGAGTAATCGTATCCACGCCGCTGACCCCGCCGCGCGTGGCCTGCCAAAAGGCTTCCTTCCCTATGCCGTTCGGGCTGACCACGCCCACTCCGCTGACAACCACTCTGCGGCGCACCGTTTTGCCGTTGTCCGGTCTCATCTTGACACTTCGGTCGCGAAATAGTTTGATCTCAAGTAACATAACACCCGAGAGCGCTTTCGTTAAGACGCCCCTTCAAGAGGATATATCGCTATGAGGCTTGTGGTAGCTGGCGGAACTGGTTTCATAGGCTCGGCCCTGTGCGCGCGACTGCTGGAGCTCGGCCACTCGGTTACCCTGCTCACTCGCTCAGCGTCGCCGGCCCTCGCCTCTTCCGACAAAAAATTGCTGACCTGGAATCCCGGATCTCCGGGCGCCTGGGGGGAAGCCATCAGAGGGACCGACGGTGTGATCAACCTGGCAGGCGAGCCCATCGCCGAGAGATGGACGAAGAAACAAAAAGAAAAAATAGCATCAAGCCGGATCGATACGACTCGCGCTCTGGTGACAGCCATCGCCAAGGCCGAAGAGAAGCCGAAAATTCTACTGAACGCGTCGGCTATTGGCTATTACGGTGCGCACGGTGATGAGACGCTTACGGAGGAGGCAGGTCCGGGAAGCGACTTCCTTTCCCGAGTCTGCATCGCGTGGGAAAAAGAGGCTGCAAAGGCAGAGGAATACGGCCTGCGCGTGATCAGGCTGCGCACAGGCATTGTCCTGGGAAGAGGGGGCGGGGCACTGGCCAAGATGGTTCTTCCGTTTAAGCTTTTTATGGGAGGACCTCTCGGAAGCGGAGAGCAGTGGATGTCATGGATTCAACTGGAGGATGAAATCGGTTTGATTCTCTTTCTGCTGGAGCATCCCGACGCCCACGGCGCCATCAATGCGACCGCGCCGAACCCTGTGACCATGAGCAAATTTTGCAAAGCCTTGGGGGATGTTCTAAACCGCCCGTCCTGGGCCCCGGTGCCCGCTTCTGCCCTACGCCTTCTTCTCGGAGAAATGGCGGACATGCTCCTTGCCGGCCAACGGGTGCTGCCCGCACAGGCACAAAAGCTAGGGTATGCCTTTAAATACTCGACTCTTCCCGAGGCCCTGAAGGCATGCATATGCCTCTAACGTAACAACGGGCAGCCCAAACAACCCCGCCATTGACAGCTTCCAGCTCTGCCAGTAAAGTCCTGTAGCTCAAATAAAAGGAGTCGCGCCATGGCTGGCTCATTGCATCCCTGGTTTGTGCGCAAGGACCTGGACGGGTTTTTCGGCCTGATGATCGACAACCTTATCCAGCTTATCCTTATTGTCAGTCTCTGCCGTGAGCTGATTCACCTACCTGACTCCTATATCTTTGGCCGTATTCTCCCTGGAGCGGCAATCTCGATTCTCTTAGGAAACTTTTTTTATTCCTGGCAGGCGCGCCGGCTCGCCCGTGAGACCGGCAGGGAGGATGTGACGGCGCTTCCTTACGGGATCAACACCGTAAGCCTATTCGCCTACGTGTTCTTTATCATGCTGCCTATCTATCAGGAGACCAAGGACCCCGTGTGGGCTTGGAAGGTCGGACTGGTCGCCTGTTTTCTTAACGGCGTAATTGAAATCGTCGGTGCCTTCATTGCAGAGAGCGTACGCCGGATGACCCCGCGGGCCGCCCTGCTCTCCGCCCTGGCGGGCATCGCGATCACTTTCATATCTATGGATTTCAGTTTCAGGATCTTTTCTCAGCCCTTGATCGCCGTGATGCCGATGGCCCTCATTCTTCTATCCTATTTCTCCCATCAGAGATTTCCCCTGGGTCTTCCCGGAGGTCTGGTAGCCATTATCGTTGGGACGGGGTTGGCATGGGGGCTGGGAGCGATGTCGGGGAAATCGTGGAACGTAGGGTTCGCGCTGGCGCGGCCGGTGTTTACCGGCGATTCTCTCTGGGATGCGCTTTGGGACCCGGCGTTTTTGAATTACTTTTCCGTAATCCTCCCTATGGGCATCTTCAACGTGGTCGGCTCGCTGCAAAACATCGAGAGCGCCGAGGCCGCGGGTGACCGCTACCGCACCTTTCCCTCGCTCATGGCCAATGGCATCGGTTCCGTGGCCGCTTCCCTTTTCGGCAGTGCCTTTCCCACGACCATTTACATCGGCCACCCGGGATGGAAGCGGCTCGGAGCGCGTGCCGGCTACTCCGCCCTTAATGGAATCTTCATAACTTTTCTTTGCCTCACCGGCACGATCCAGACGGTCCTCAATTTCATCCCGCTCGAGGCAGGGATCGGGATTCTTCTCTACATCGGGATCATCATTGTAGCGCAATCCTTTCAGGAAACGCCGAAGGAACACGCCCTGGCGGTGGCCCTGGGGCTTTTTCCTGCCTTGGCTGCCTGGGGACTCTTGATGGTGGAGACGGGGCTTAAGGCCGCTGGAAAAACCCTCTATGAGATAGGGCTTGCCCCTTTTGCCCAAAGCTTGGCGATTCACGGCATGATTTCTTTGGAGCGAGGTTTCATTTTTACCTCGATGATTCTGGCAGCCATCGGCGTTTTTCTCATCGAGCGGGAATTTTTTCGCGCGGCCTTCTGGTCGTTGGCGGCAGCCCTTTTCGCCGCCATCGGCATCATTCACGCCTATGAGCTCACACCAAGTGGCGTTGCGACACGCTTCGGTTTCGTAGCCACTCCCGAATTTGCTATCAGCTACCTGCTTCTTTTCGTACTCTTCTTAGCTGTGGGATGGTGGGAAGGGAAATAGAATTTCATGGCGGAACTTGGGGGCGCTCGCAAGTCGGGCGTACTTTGCGATGTTTCAGGCGGCTGTTTGTGCCCTAGAGAGCCGGGGAATTAAACGTAGTGAATGGACTCACAAGGGAGTACATAGTGATTTTGTTCAAAACTTTGTTCGGGGTTGTAAGATAGTGCCCGCGAGTTTCGCTAGTGCTCTACCCACTACCATGGAGGTTAGGCACATCGCAGATTATCGACAGCCAGGAGCGAGCCAGCGACAGGCCGAGCGGGCTGTCCGGCAGGCTCAGGAGTTTTCAGAACTGCTCATGAAGGAGGTGCTCAATGCCTCGAACCCCTAAAACTCCTAGCCGACAAGACCTCTTGGAAACTAAGATCTCTGAACTTACCGCGCTGATCAAAGGGCTATCCCCACAAGCGCGTGTAGAGATTTCTTTCGAGCGGTACGAGGACGAAGACGCGCATATCCACGTGTATCCACCACCTTCGATTAAGGCCGAAGAGGTCGCCCGCATCGAACTAACAATGGGCGAACGTTGCAACGATGTTCTCCTAGAAACGGGACTCTTCATTATTGGCGCTGTTTGCGACGGATAAATGAATGATAGGAATTTGTTTTTGAGCTACAGCCGTCAAGAAGTCCAATTTGCTTCCGTAACCGCACGCCGAGCCCGGCTCAACAGCCCGATGCAGTTATCAAAGATGACGGACTAGCCCCGGATTGCGATTTTAAATGATAGGAATTTGCTCGAATCGTATTGCCGTTACACAGCCCTCTTAAAACGTACAACGTCCACTGTCAGGCGGCCAGCGGGCTTGGCACGGGAGGCCGCCAGCTTCTCCATGGTTTTATAAACCGTGGACTGAAAGTACTTTTCACCGCACTGCTGGCAAACGCCCGCCGGGACATTTTCAATAACCTTGAGCTTTCGCCCCCAGCGAAAATCGACTTTAATCTTCTGTTGAACAACCTTGCCTTTGCAAAAGTAACAGTCTGTCATTGCACGATTACCTCGTCTTTCGTATTTTCCAATCAGCCTCCCATTCTTCCGGATCGGGTTCATTCCACTCCTCACGCTTCCTCGATCAGTTCAGTCTACCGGCCAGCAAATTCTACCTGAGCCAGATCGTTATTTACAAACTGCCCCGGCGCACGCTCCGGCAGAGCATCCCACCGCCTCTCTGTGGTCGTCACCCGAAGCACTCCACAGCCGCGACGCAGGTGTTGATGTGGATCGTCACGGTATCGTCGGTGTTGCTGGCATACCCGCCGCCTAGTAACACCGCGACGGGAACGCCATGTCTTTTGCACTCGCTGAACACCAGCTCGTCGCGCTTCTTAAGCCCTTCAATAGTAAGTTTCAAGTCTCCTAACTGATCCCCCTCATAGGGATCGGCCCCGGCCTGGTAGAGAAGAAAGTCTGGCTTAAACTTTTCCATAATAGCCGGGACCGCTCTTTCCAGATGGCCCAGGTATTCGTCGTCCCCGACGCCGTTCTTTAAATGGATATCCCAACTACTGTCCTGTTTCGGTGGATAGAGGTCACGTT
Source organism: Deltaproteobacteria bacterium (assembly GCA_016193465.1). Lineage (GTDB taxonomy): Bacteria > Desulfobacterota > Binatia > UBA9968 > UBA9968 > UBA9968. The sequence continues at coordinate 15,255 of JACPSE010000202.1, read as the reverse complement.
GGTGAATGGAGAAAGTGTAAACGCTCTCGTCGTCCTTGAAAATGAACGCTGTGCCGTTTCCTTGATGAAGATCGCAGTCAATGATCGCAATCCGTATGTCCTTTCTTTGGTTTTGGACTCTGCGCACGGCCACCGCCATATCGTTGACATAACAGAAGCCCTCGGCATGGTCCGGAAAGGCATGGTGAAAGCCGCCGGCGAGATTAACCGCGCAGTCTCTTTGTAAGGCCTCCTCACAGGCCCTTATCGTCCCCCCAGCAACCAGTAAAAAGGCATGCATTATTTCTTTGGAGATGGGCAACTCAGAAGAGAAAGTCCGTTCCGTTGAGCATGCCTCAATCAGATCCCTGACGTAGTCTGGGTCGTGGACAAGGAGCAAATCCGTCTCGGAGGCCGGCTCCGGCTCCACGACGTTATAATGGATGATCCCACGCGCGCGAAGTTGCTGATACACAAGACGGTATTTTTTGACGGGAAAAACATGGGCACCGATGTCTGCATAATAGCCCTCGGAGTAGACAAATGCAGTTGTCATTCTGGTCCCAAGCGATTCAAAACTCGCCTCGAAAGACTCCCTTTTGTCCCCTGGCTTCCTCCACGCCCACTTCAATGAGGCGAAGTCTGGCTCCGGGAAACTGTCTATGGGTCCTCTGTCGGATCTTGTCCGCGATATACTCTGCCAAAAGCTCCGTGCTGGTATTGACAATGGGCAGGAGGATGATATCCCGTCGCGGCAGGATGATCCTCTGGTCTTTGTAAAGAACCTTAACACCCTTGTGGTCTTGATGGATTTTAAGAAAAGGGCTGTCCTTTTGTATGAGGGTGCGATGATCCAGATCGTCACAGACCTGTTTGACCAAGGGCTTAAACGAAATGAAATCAAGCAACACCCCAGCCCGGTCCAGCTCGCCCTCGACAGCAACGGAAACCTGATAGTTGTGGCCGTGCAGTGCCTCTCTTTTGCCGTTGGCGAAGATCAGGAAGTGCGCGGAGGCAAAGTTAAAGTAGTCTTTGGCCACTTCGATGCTGAAACGGCGCGGCATGACCGGACGTTAGCTGAGAAGCAGGCAGTAGGCAAGAGGCGGTTCGCTCGGGGACCTACTTCGCTCCCCGAAAGCAATAGTGTTGTGATTAATCCGAATCTGCACGACTGGTGCTTTCGGGTCGCTCAGCAGACCCCCTCGCTCATAAAGCGGCCTGGGAGTGGAGTATCTTTATTTTCCTGCCTACTGCCTACCGCCTAGTGCCTATTGCCTTCTTTAGCTTCCTTGCAAACTCCCGGAGAAGGGGTTAGGTCTGCACCATGACTCTCAAGGAAGCCCTCGGTCTGAAAAAAGGGGAGATGCTCTCTCTTATCGGCGCCGGGGGGAAAACCACGACCCTCTTTTGTCTGGCGCACGAGCTATGGGAGGAAGGAGGAAAAGTACTGGTTACAACCACCACCAAAATTTTTAAGCCCACTAAACCCCATGTACACAAGCTCTATCTAGTTCAAGACCTGGATGCCTTCCTCATCAAACTTGCTAAGATAAAAGAACCTCTTATCATCGGTGCGGGCTCTGGGTTGGATGATGCGGAAAAACTTGTCGGTCTGCCAACGGAGTGGTTTGATGTCCTTCAGAAGAAGGCCGGGATGGACTCGATTCTAATAGAAGCAGACGGGGCGGCCATGAAACCATTCAAGGTGCCGGCAGACCACGAGCCGGTCGTGCCGGAGGAGTGTGATCTCACGGTTTGGGTGATGGGAATTAAAATTTTGGGCCAGCCGCTCGCAACCGATTGGGTCCACAGAGCGGAGAGAGCAGCGGAGCTACTTCGGCTGAAACTCGGCGCACCAATGACAGAGGAACTCATTCTCCGTTTGGTGGAACATCCCCAAGGCTGCCTGAAAGGAATTCCGCCCGCGAGCCGGAGAGCCGTGCTCATCAATCAGGCGGATAGCGCAGAGGAAGTCAAGAAGGCGAGTGAGCTTGGCCGTAAGCTTATCCAGCACGGACTACAGCGAGTGGTGATTACTAGCTACCTTGCCAGCGATGTAGTTAAGGAAGTGATCATGACGTAAAAGGCAACAGGCATCAGGCAATAGGCAACGGGAAAAAAGGTGGTATCTGGTATTATCTTAGCGGCTGGTGCAGCCCAGAGGATGGGGCAACAGAAGCTCTTGCTCGATCTCAAAGGCAAGCCTGTGCTCCAGTGGACTATCGAAGCAGCCCTGGGCTCCAAGCTGGATGAAGTAGTTTGCGTCGTGCGAGAGCTGAAGAATATCCGGGAAGGGATATCTCTGAACCACGAAAAGCTCCGCTGGGCTATGAACGATAGAGCCGCTGAGGGGCAGAGCACTTCCGTCACTGCTGGATTAAAGGTCGTTTCCCCGCAGAGTGAGGCAGCCCTTTTTCTTGTCGGCGATCAGCCCTTGGTTAAGCCGGAGTTAATCAATAGCCTTATCGATCTCTTTAGAAAAAGCGGCGCACCAATAGTAGCGCCGACTTTCCAGGGTCAGACCCGAAACCCCGTCCTATTTCACAAAGGGCTGTTCCCAGAACTCCTTAAATTAACAGGTGACGGGGGAGGAAGAAGATTGATCGAAAAATATGATGACAAAGCGGCTTTTCTCGAATGGAAAGACGAAGCGCCATTTCTCGATGTGGACCGCTGGGAGGATTATGAGAGATTGCTACAGTCACATTAACCCCCAAACTCAGACACCACTCCCCATAACCTCCGAAATATTCTTAAACCCATCTCTCTCCATCAATCTCAATAGCCCGCGGTTGATCCGCTTCACTGCGCCTGGACCCTCGTAAACAAATCCGGTCAGGATCTGGACTGCCATGGCGCCAGCCTTGATTTTTTCGTAGGCATCTTCGGCCGTGAAGATTCCGCCGACGCCGATGATCGGTAAGCGTCCTCGCGTCGTCTGATAGATGTGCCGGATGAAGGAAGTAGCCCTTTCTCTCAGCGGCTTTCCGCTAAGACCACCGGGCTCGTCGACGCGACCGGTCAATTTCTCTCTGAGAAAGGCCGTGGCGTTGGTCGCGATGATGCCGGCAACTTTCTGTGACTCGACCACTTCGATGATCTCGTCTACTTGTGAGAACTCCATGTCCGGAGCAATCTTCACCAGTACCGGCTTTTCTTTGGAGCTCGATCTTCCCGCAAGCTCCCGGTTTTTCGTTTGGATGACCTCTAACAGCTCTTTAAGAAGGTTTTTTGCCTGGAGGTCGCGGAGGTTCGGCGTATTAGGTGAGCTGACATTCAACGTGAAGTAGTCCCCGTAGGGATATAGTTTTTCGAAAGTGAAGAGAAAATCCTTCGCGGCATCTTTGGTCTCGACGATCTTGCTCCGACCGACATTGATGCCCAAAGGTATCTTTTGGAGCTTCCCGTTTTGATTCAGTTCGTCCAATCTGGCGGCGATCGCCTCGGCCCCGTCGTTGTTGAAACCCAGCCGATTGATCAGGGCCTGATCCTTGGGCAAGCGGTAGAGGCGCGGCTTGGGATTGCCAGGTTGTCTAAGTGCCGTGACAGCACCAACCTCCATGAAACCGAAGCCAAAGCCGGGCCAGATCTCTAACGCGGCGCCGTTTTTATCGAATCCCGCCGCCAGGCCAACTGGATTGGGAAAGGTCAGGGGACCAAGCCGGACTTGAAGGCGCTTGTCGTCGACTACGAAAAGCCGCTCCAGGGGGACTTCGAGGAAGCTCAATTTCGAAAGCAGGGTTAGAATCTGCTCATGGGTTTCTTCCGGGTCCTTGAGAAAAAGAATGGGGCGCAGGATACATTTGTAAAGCATGTCGCTTTGATTTACCGGTAAAGCTCCTTGATAAGACCGCTCTTTTCCAGGTTTCCCAGAAAGCGGAGATCAATAAATTGCTCAGGTTTGGCATTTCTCACCGCCGGTACCGTTTTGACCAGATCGTCCAGGGCGTTCTGCATTCCCGCCATGTTGATGTAAGGCGCCTTCTCCAACACCTTGCCGATATAGAGGTCATAAGCCTTCTGGACAAAGAAGGGATCCTCGACCTTGCTGTATCTCGCGATAGTCTTCATGGTCGTCTCCTTGTCCGTCCTGGCCCGATGGATACCCCGGGTGTACGCCCGCATGAATCGGTCAATCACTTCCGGCTTATTTCTCAAGATTCCTCCCTGAACAATCAAAGCAGGATTGGGGAAGGCAAGGTCCATGTCGGTAATGTTGATAAGCTCTCTGAAACCGAGTTTATCCACGGCAAAGAGGGTTGGCGGAGAGACCACGCCCGCGTCTATGGAACCTCCTTGCAAGCCGCCCATAATGGAGCTGATCGCCCCCATCTGGAGGATAGCGACGTCCTTCTCCGGCTGCAGGTTATGCTTCCTCAGGGCGTACCTGGCAGAGATGTCCGTGCTCGAGCCAAAGCGAGTAACACCGAGTTTCTTCCCTTTGAGGCCCTCCGCGGTCTTAATCTCGGGTCTGGCGTAGATGGAGAAGATCATCTTGTTGACGGTAGCCCCGATGATCTTGATGTCGGCCCCTTGCATGGCCGCGGCTATGGCCGAGCTGCCGTTGAAGGAACCGACCTCGACTTCTCCGGCCACCGTCACCTGGGCAAGCTGACTCCCGCTGGGAATAAGAATGATCTGATCCTCCAGCCCCTCCTTGGCAAACAGGCCAGCGTCGTGAGCCACCCAAAGCCCTATATACGAGCCGCTGATGGAACTATAACCGATCCGAAGCCTTTCAGCGGCCACTGAAAAAGGCGACAGTGATAGAAGAGCGAAAAGCATGACGCTGAAAATCACCCGTTTCATGGAATCGCCCTCCCGAGAGTTTTCTCCTCAGACCACATTATCTATCCTTCCCATAAACTCACGAATAATTGCAACAGCGCAAACATCGGCCCATAAGGCATCAACAAATATCCGGGGGGACGTGTGGAATTTTAGGAATCCAGCATACGGTCCCGTCTTGGCGGGCGGACCAGTTACGGGAAGCCTTTCATGTATTGAAGCTGCTACGAAAGCCGCCACGCCAGAGCTCCTCAACGCGACGGAGATCCGCCAAGGGAAGGCGGATATCGGCCGCGGCGGCATTCTCTCGCATCTGCCCGGCATTACGGGCTCCTGGGATCGCGACACTGACTGCGGGATGAGCAAAACAGAAGGCAATAGCGGCCTGGGCGAGAGACCTTACCGGCCCTTTCACCACAAAGCGCAGCAATTCTACCTTTGCCAGTTCTTTTGCAAAAAGCTCTCCGGCGAAATTCCGCGCCCGAACGTCATCTGCCTTAAAGTGTTTTTGATCGTCTGCGGTCATCTTCCCAGTAAGGAGGCCACGGCGCAACGGTACCCGCGCGATGATACCGACCTCCGCCTTCTGTGCCAGCGGTAAGAGTTCCTGAGCGGGCTCCTGAACCAGCATGTTGTATTCCACCTGGACGGTGTCAGAGCGCCCGCCTCTCACTGCCGCCACTCCCTCTTCCATCTTGTTGATAGAAACACCGTAGTAGCGGATTTTTCCCTCTCTCTTGCGGCGCGCAAGCAACTCCCACACCTCACCCCGCTCAATAACCTCCGCATTCGGATTGTGCAGTTGGTAAAGGTCCAACCAATCGGTCTGGAGACGCTTGAGGCTCTCGACCATGACCCGATCAATGTAGGACGCAGAGAAGTCTGTTTGCCCTTTATTCGGCCCGACCATAATGTTCCCGCCTTTCGTGGCGAGAATCACCTTGTCGCGCCGGCCCTTGAGCGCTTTCCCCAACAGCGCCTCGGAGTAGCCAGCACCGTAGGCATCTGAGGTATCGATGAAATTGACGCCGACTTCCAGAGCGGCATCAATGGCGCTGAGCGACTCCGCATCATTCATCGGCCCGAAGTGACCCGCGTGCACCATCGTCCCAAGTCCAACGACACTCACTTTTAGACCCGTCCTGCCCAGCGTTCGGTATTCCATAGTCTCTTCTCTCTCAGCGCCAACGATCCTGGAAGCTATTCTGTAGCCCCCTGGTTTTCGCTTACCCGCAGCAGGTAGGCTTCAATGAAGCGATCAATGTCGCCGTCCAGGACGGCATCAGCGTTGCCCACCTCGATGCCGGTGCGGTGATCCTTGACCATACGGTAGGGATGGAGCACGTAGGAGCGAATCTGGCTCCCCCAGGCGATCTCTTTCTTGGTCTTATGAAAGGTTTCCATCCTTTCCTTCTGCTTTTCCAATTCGAGCTCATACAACCGGGAGCGAAGAATCTTCATCGCCATCGCCTTGTTTTTATGCTGGGAGCGCTCGTTCTGGCAGGCCACCACGATATTCGTCGGTAGATGAGTGATACGCACAGCGGAGTCGGTCTTGTTCACATGCTGCCCGCCGGCGCCACTGGAGCGGTAAGTGTCTATGCGCAGATCCGCCTCATTGACCTCCACTTTGATGGTCTCGTCGATCTCCGGGTAGACGAAGACCGACGCGAACGAGGTGTGACGGCGCGAGTTGGCATCGTAGGGAGAGATGCGCACCAAACGGTGAATACCCGCCTCGGCCTTGAGATAACCATAGGCATAATCGCCTTCCACTGTGAAGGTGACGCTCTTTAACCCCGCCTCCTCGCCGGGCTGATATTCTAGGATCTCTTTGCGATAGCCTTTGCGGTCGGCCCAGCGAAGGTACATGCGCAGCAACATCTCAGCCCAATCCTGAGCCTCAGTGCCGCCGGCGCCGGGATGGAGACTGACGATGGCGTTCCTGCGGTCGTCCGGGCCGCCCAAGATCTGGCTGAGCTCGATCCTGGCCACCCCCTCAGCCACCTCGGCCACTTTGACGGCGGCTTCACTCAAGGCCTCTTCGCTCTTTTCATCCTTGGCCAGATCGAGAAAGAAACGAGCCTCCTCAAGACTTGTCCGGTACTTTTCCCACGATTCCAGAATCTCTTGTAGGCTGGCCTGCTCTTTGAGGATGCCCTGGGCCTTGTCGCCGTCGTTCCAGAAATCGGGACGGGCGGTAACTTGGTTCAGCTCTTCGACCTTTTTCCGTTTGCCGTCGAGGTCAAAGACGCCTCCGCAGGAGCTCAAGTCTCTCTTCTAAGTGGGTCAATTGCTCTTTGGTTTCTTCTAACATCTCTTTTCTCTTGCCCGGAGAAAACGCTTATGGTGTGGCGTTTCCTCCCCCGCATTTACTTATACTATACCCTTAACGGCCCGCTTACACAAAGGGCCCTGGAAATCTTTCGTTCCAGACCCTGCATGATCTTTGCCTCTTTTCTGGACCGTTCGTGGTCGTAGCCCAGGAGATGGAGAATCCCGTGAATCAGCAGGCTCTCTATCTCTTGCTCAAGTGTTTTCCTTCTTTCTCCGGCCTGTTTTTCTGCCTGCTCCACCGAGATGACCACATCCCCCAGGATCTGTATGCCAGTGGGCAATTGCTCCCCTGAAGGGAAAGACAATACATCCGTGGGCTGATCCTTTTTGCGATAGCGGGCATTTAGCTTCTTGATCTCCTGGTTGTCGACCAAGGCTAGACTCAGCTCGACTCGATCCTGATTGAGAAGTCCTAAGATCCTCTGCGCCGTTCTTTTTGTCCTCCGAACAGAGATTTTCTTGCGCCTGATTTTGTTGACGATCTCTACACTCATTACAGGAAATGTGGAAGAAACGATGGACTTCAGGTTGCGGGTTTTTCAGGGAGGCCTTTGTTGTTTCCCCCGGTTTGAACCTCATCCCTTTCGTAGGCGGTAATGATATCCTGGACCAGCCGGTGGCGCGCCACGTCTCTTTCCGTAAACGTAATGAATCGGATCCCCTCGACATCCTTCAAAATGCGCCAGGCCTCCTTGAGACCGGAGGGCTTCCCCGCAGGCAAGTCGATCTGGGTCACGTCGCCGGTGATCACCGCTTTGGAACCATAACCGAGACGCGTCAGAAACATCTTCATCTGCTCCGGAGTGGTGTTCTGCGCCTCATCGAGGATGACAAAGGAGTCATTCAGCGTCCGGCCGCGCATGAAGGCCAGGGGGGCCACCTCGATCGTGCCGCGCTCAACCAGCTTCCGCGCCCTGTCGAAATCAACCATGTCATGCAACGCATCGTAGAGCGGCCTCAGGTAGGGATTGACCTTCTCGGCCAGATCGCCGGGCAAGAAGCCCAATTTTTCTCCCGCCTCCACCGCCGGCCGGGTAAGAATGATGCGGACGTAGTTGTTCTTCATTAATTCCGCCACGGCCATCGACATGGCAAGGTAAGTCTTTCCAGTTCCGGCGGGGCCGATGCCGAAAACGATATCGTAGCGCCGGATCGCATCGATGTAGGCCTTTTGGGCGACGCTCTTCGGCGTGATGACACGCTTGTGAGAAGAGATGTAAATCGTATCAAGAAAGATATCCTGCAGGTTGGCCCTGCCATCCCCGCTCAGGATCCGGATGGCGTAATCAACGTCACTGCCGTACACCGGATAACCTTTCTCCAACAGGCCGTGAAGCTGCTTTATCACACTGGCCGAGAGCTCGATCTCTATAGCGTCCCCTTCGATCTCCATTACCGTGCCTCGGATATGGATCTTTACCCCGAGGCTGCGCTGAATAATCTTAATGTGCTCATCATGTTGTCCAAGCAGTTCTCTGAAGAGACGCGGATCGTTAAATTCCAGCCGCGTGCGTCCCGCACCGCTCCGGTTCTCGATCTCTCTATTCTTGTCCTCTTTCACTCGACCTCCCCAATCAACTGGACCACGACCTCGCGTGTGCGCGGGCGATTATCGAAATCCACCAGAACGATCTGCTGCCAGGTGCCGAGGAGCAGCCGGCCGCTGTCAATCGGTATCTGCAACGAGGAGCTAAAGAGCGAGGCGCGCAGGTGGGAAAAGCCATTGTCATCGCCCCAGCGGTCATCGTGATGGTACCGTTTATTGGACGGGATGAGTTTTTCTACGAGCTCTTTCAGGTCCTGGATCAAACCTGGCTCGTACTCGATCGTGGTAAGAGCCGCCGTAGAGCCTGAGACAAAGACTGTGGCCAATCCCTTCTGAATTTTTTCCTTTTGGACTTGGTCCTGAACTTTGGCCGTAATATCAATGATATCACAGAAGCCCTGGGTCTTTTCGGTAAGCTTTGCAGTGTGAACTTTCATCATGGAATGGTGGGTTTTTTAATGATTTCCCAGACCCTCTTTAGAGCCTCGTCTGTCTTCGAAGGCTCCTTGCCCCCGGCCTGAGCAAAGTCAGACCGGCCGCCGCCTCCGCCGCCGACAATGGGCGCCACCTCCTTAATAACATTGCCCGCATGGAACCGCTTCGTTAAATCGGGGCTCACGCTAGAAACCAGCGTCACATTGTTCTCGCCAGGGCTCGCCAAGAAGACGAAACCAGAGCCCATTTTCTCTTTGAGCTGATCGGCAATCTCTCTCAGCTGCTTTGCATCCACTCCGTCCACCCGGGTAATGAGCACGGTGGCACCGTCGATATTTTCCCGCTTGGCCAAAAGATCGGGAATCTGGTCCTTGCCGAACTGCCCGCGCAGCCGCTCGATCTCTCTCTCCAGCTCTTTTTGTTGCTGCAGGAGTTTTCTCACCTTCTCCACGGCCTCATCGGCGCGCGCCCGCACCAACTCGCCGATTTCCCTTAGACTCTGCTCATAGCGACGGATCAGATCCAGGGCGCCCTCTCCCGTGACCGCCTCGACGCGTCTCACCCCCGCGGCCACTCCCCCCTCACCCTGAAGCTTAAAGATACCGATCTCCCCGGAGCGGTGCACATGCGTGCCGCCGCACAGCTCGGTTGAAAAATCCCCGATCCGCACGACGCGCACCCGCTCGCCGTACTTCTCGCCGAAGAAGGCCAGCGCCCCTTTGCGCACCGCCTCTTCGTAACTCGACTCCTCAATCCTTACCTCGGCATCGAGACGAATCCTTTCATTTACTTTTTCCTCTATCTCCTCCAGTTTGTCGGGCGCAATGGCCCCGGCGTGGCTGAAGTCGAAACGCAACCTATCCGGAGCCACCAAAGAGCCCGCCTGACGGACATGAGTGCCGAGCTTCTCTCTCAGCACAGCGTGGAGGATATGGGTCGCGGAATGGTTGAGCACGGTGCGTCTTCGGTGTTTGGCATCCACCACCAAATGGAGACGGTCTCCGACCTGGATGCGCCCTTTCTTCACCCGTCCCCGATGGACAGTGAGCTGAGGCGTGGGGTGCTGGGTATCGATCACTTCCATCTGATCGCCGCGTGAGGTCTCGATGGTGCCCCGGTCGCCTACCTGCCCGCCGGACTCGCCGTAAAATGGGGTTTCCGCGGTGATGATATCCGCCTCGGCGCCCTCCCCGACCTCCTCTTTTCCTTGCCCCTCAGCGTAAATTGCGAGCACCGTGGATTCCGCATCGAGACGGTCGTAACCGACGAAGCGAACCTCCTGCGACGGCACGAGCGTCGCCGCGCCCTTTATGTAGACCTCGGATTCCCTTGCCTCACGGCCGCGGCTCCTCTGCTCCTCCATCAGTTTCTCAAAGCCTGTCTGGTCGACGGAAATCCCTTCCGTACGAAGAATGTCCTCCGTGAGATCAAGGGGAAAGCCGTAGGTATCGTACAGTCGAAAAGCTACTTCTCCGGCTAGGATCTTTTTCTTTTGGCGCTTGAGCTTACCCACTGCCTCTTCCAATAGCAGCAGGCCCTTTTCCAGGGTCTCGCCGAAGCGCTCCTCCTCACCGCGAATCGTTTCAGAGATCCGCTGCCGCTCGCCGCGAAGTTCCGGATAGGCGCCACCCATAATTTCAGTTGCAGCGGCCGCTACCCGGTGGAGAAAAGGCTCTCTCAAGCCGATCATGCGCCCATGCCTGGCAGCGCGCCTGAGCAGCCGCCTGAGCACGTAGCCGCGCCCCTCATTGCCGGGTGTCACGCCATCCGTGATCAGAAAGCTTACGGCCCGCGCGTGATCGGCTATCACCCGAAAGGAGACATCGGCCACGGCAGACGCGCCATATTCTTTCCCCGCAAGCCTTTCAGCGGCGGCGATCAGATCGCGCATGAAGTCGACGTCGTAGTTGGAGAGCACCCCCTGAAGGACCGCCGCGATCCGCTCCAACCCCATGCCCGTGTCCACATGCTTAGCCGGCAGCTCAGCCAGCTCTCTGTTCTCGGCGCGGTTGTACTGGATGAAGACCAGATTCCACAGCTCGATGAAGCGGGCGCAATCGCCGTTCACCTGACAGCGGTGGCCTTTCTCCCCCTTTCGGTCGCAGGCTTCGCTGCCGCGGTCGATGTGGATCTCGCTGCAGGGGCCGCAGGGTCCGACCTCTCCCATCTCCCAGAAATTATCTTTCTCACCGAAGCGGAGAACCCGCTCTTTAGGGAGGCCGCTTATCTTGATCCAGAGGCGCTCCGCATCATTGTCATCTTGATATACCGTCGCCCAGAGCTTATCCTTCGGAAGCCCCCACTCCTTAATCAGCAGCTCCCACGCCCAGGTAATCGCCTCTTCTTTGTAGTAATCGCCGAAAGACCAGTTCCCCAACATCTCGAAGAAGGTGTGGTGATAGGTGTCGCGTCCGACCGCCTCCAGGTCGTTGTGTTTGCCGCTGATGCGCAGGCACTTCTGCGAGCTCGCCGCGCGCGTGTAGGGGAGCCGCTCCACGCCGAGAAAGACGTTCTTGAATTGAACCATGCCCGCGTTCGTGAAAAGCAGCGTCGGATCCTTCTCCGGCACCAGAGAAGAGCTTTTGACGATGGTATGGCCCTGTTTGACGAAGTAGTCCAAAAAGGATTTGCGGATCTCGTTTCCGGTTAGCATAGAATTATCAATCAGCTTACTCCTTGGGTCGAGCCAGACGACTCACCGTTCACCTCCAACACGAGCCGCACTCCCTCCCACACCCGCCGCAGCAAGCGACCCGGTAAGGTGCCAATCTTCTCCTGCAAGTAGGATCGGTCAATCGTCTGAATCTGGGTGACGTTGACAACGCAAGGCCTGGGTAAATTCGCCTCGCCTTTCCTTAGACGGACATTGCCCGGAAGCGCCGCGTAACGCAAATTGGAAGTGATCGCGACAACGACCACGGTGTTAAGGCGACTGCGGTTAAATCGCTCGTGCTGAAGCACCAGGGCCGGCCGCCGACCCCACGGCTCTGAGCCTCGCCCCTCTGAAAAGACAACCCAATAGACGTCTCCTTGATGGATTACCACTTCTCGCGCGGCCATGGACTCTCCTGCAGGAATTCATCGGCTGTGCGCTTTTGCTCCGCGGCAATTTCGCCGTCGGAGAACAGGGCGTCGATCTGCGCCGTGATGTCACGATTCCGCTCTAGCCGCGCTACCCGCGAAAGAATCGTCGAAATCACATGACTGCGTGACTCGCGTTGATGTTTTGCCATCTGATCCACCGTTTTTAGCACCGGCTCAGGCAGTGAGATTGCGATTTTCTTCATAGCCATGGGGCGGTCCTCCTATTTTCTATAAAAGCTCTGCCCGATCTCGATCGGCACGCGGTATTCTCACTTGTTCATACCACCTTATACCCCTACGCGCAACGGCTAACTGGACCGCTAACCAGGCCGGATCCGGGCAAATCCATGTCCTAATGGGGGAGGATTTGAATGAAGGAGAATTGAATCTAATCGTTACCCTAACAAAGGACGTCGCGTTTCCACAGCCAGATTGTGCAAAATGACGGACCTGACCCCAGCCTCACACAAAAGGTTCCTGACACCATTTCTGATTTCCCATTCGCGCTGTTGGCAAGGAGTCATCTATTTTGGTGGAAAGACGTTTATCAACATGTTAGCATATAGCAGAAGATTTTTCGCCACAAAGGGGGCTGTGGCCATGGCCGATGATCCTAAAGAAAAGGGTGATAACTCGGAAGAGGCATTCAAACAGCTAGTAGAGGCGGTATTTAGTAAAAGCACTCCGACGGCACCGACATCATTCTCCCCCCTACTTGAACTTACGCTGTCTGAAGCATTAAATGCGCCATACTTAGACGATTATCACCTAAAGAGATCGCGCGAGCTTCGAGACCAGATTTCTGAACTACGTCGTCAATTTGAAGATCAAGCTCAGGAATTGAGTAAAGAGAAGACAAGTGGCAAGCAAAAACAGCAACGAATAGAGGCATTAGAGAAGACCCTTAATGACTTGCACGCAAAGGAGAACCTAAGTTTTTTGTTGGATCGCGTGAATCAAGAAGCTCAGCGTGTACTTCTTCGCTCTGAAACGTTTCGCAAGCGATTCCTTGAGACCAAAGAATGCATAGCCACCGTCATGTCGGTAGACATCAGAAGGTCAACTGAATTGATGTTGAAGGCTCGTAACCCGGATAAGTTTGCGAGTTTCATTACAACGCTCGGTGGGCGGCTCATGAGAATCATCACGGATTCTTACGGCGTGTTCGACAAGTTCACTGGTGACGGAGTACTTGCATTCTTCCCCGAGTTTTATAGCGGCATAGATGCGGCATACAATGCTATTAGTGCCGCCGACAAGTGCCACGCAGCTTTTAAACAGCTATATCAAGAATTTCGCAAATCATTCATCTCAGTCCTCACAGATATTGGCCTTGGGATCGGCATCGATCATGGCATCGTCCATCTTGTTCAGATGGGTGGTGGTCTTACCGTCGTAGGTGGCCCTGTGGTGTATGCCTGCAGATTGTCTGGAGCCCCACCCAATGTGACGCTTGTCAATCAACCCGCATACGAAATTATTAGCGACAGATTTGGAGGTTATTGCTTCGCGACTGAGACGGAGATAGAGATCAAGCACGAAGGGTCAATGCTTGCGTATGACGTGCGCCTGAATAGGCGAGATTACAAGCCCGCTGTTCCAGACTGGCTTGCCGAGGCGAATCAGCAGCAGAGCTAACTGGCGAGTCCTCGTGACGAAGCATACAGCCAAAGGGATCCAGCTAATAGAGGCTTAGCACCAGGCTTTGATAATTTTATATTTGCCCTCTCCGCAGTTCAATCCTGAAAACTGAAAAGCAAAATATAAAGGCCTAGCACAGGCTACGGATCGTACTAGGCCACAGATTTTCTCTACAAGAGCGAAAAGAGCGGAAAGCTTGCCTGAAGGGAATATTTTTTTATTGCTTTTTATGAGAATCACTGTAAATTGTGGTTCTAGGCCATTGACATGTACAGATGGTACCAGCACTTGGCAAGAAAGAGGTCGATGCAATGAACACTAACCTGCCTGACCTAATCGTGCGTGACCAAATTAGAATACGAGAACTTCTGGAAGAACTGCGTCCGCAAAAACACCTTCTAGAGCTAGTGGAGTCGCAAAAGGCCTCGTTTCTCGCACCTCAAAGCATTCAAGAACATCTCCGAACAGCAATAGACGAAGTGCGGAAGCTAACTGAATTCCCCAGAGGTAATTCCGGGGACAGTTTACTCCATTTCCTCGGCAAATTGTCTGGCTTCCCTATCAACTCCAGAGCTACCGAAGGTAGGATGCCGCATTGGGCGGACGTATGATTCATAATCGCGGTCGATCTGCCAATTGCTGTACACTGTCCTCGGAAATCCCCGAAATCTGACACCTTGTGCATTGCTGCCTTGTGTGACGCCTAAGGTAATAGCCGGGGCATCCCAAGAAGAGTGCGGATCACCTCGGTACCGGCCAACTGGTGCCTCACCACGCCGTCCTCAGATTTTACTGCATCCCCTGAGAGGTGGAGCATCTCGTGTAAAGCCACGTCCACTAACGGCTGACGGGTATCACGTGCGCAAAGGCCGACCGGGTCGATATTGTTCGCGAGGACGAAGATGATGCCCACGTATTGAGGGTCGCCCGGAACGACGAATGCGGGCGCGTTCGGCGCCAGCGGGTGATCGTCAAGGTGCTGGTTAATAACGATCGGTCGCGGCGGCGCGACAAGCTGAAAGGGGCGTGCGATTTCCTGCCGAGCCCGCTTGGCGGTCGTGTTCGGGAGGTGAAAAGGTACGAGAGGATCCTCATCCCGATAGGTAGCGAGCGCACGAAGAAGTTGGTCCCGTTCCACGTTGCAGGCATCCTGCACGTGCTGCACGTCAAGCGACAGAAATAGCTCGACCCCACGCCTCACCTCTGCGGCAATGCGCTTCTTCTCGGGCGTAATGTCCCCCTCGACTCGCACCATCAACCTCTCCTCCTCCGGTTCCCTGGCTCTGGTCGAGGTACGCACTCAAGCCGGTCGGCGAGATCCTCAAGAAAAGCCCGCACGGCTTTCGCATACTCCTCGAACTGTTCGTGAGTAACGTAGACGCTCTCGCCCAGAATCGGTTCAAAGACCGGCCTTTTGAGATACGCATCGCGTAGCCCTTCGTCGA
>JACPSE010000236.1 GCA_016193465.1 Deltaproteobacteria bacterium | reverse complement strand
AAGGCCTTACCTTCTTAATATCCTCCACCATTGCCGCCAGATCATCCTTATTGGCGAAGGTGAGGATCTTAGGAGGAGTCCCGGGCTGCCAATCGACCTGTTCATAGGAGGTGGAGGCTCTCATAGGAGCACAGCCCGATTTGTCACCTCTGGCCTCGTATCCCCTTGGCAAGACCGAACAATAAGCCAGGAAAGCGACTTTGGTTCCTTTGCGCTCCAATATCAGGGGCTTTCGTGCCTCATCGATGTTCTTACCCACGCCTATCACAGCGATGTTGTTCTTTGTCAGGGTATCGATGGTTTCAAAGTAGGCCTGTTCGCCACGGTCTAGGTGGTGGTTACTGGCAAAAGACATTACGTGGAAGCCTGCGTAGGTCAGCCCAGAAACCCACTCAGGCCTGAGCCGTTTACCCGGGAACGCTTGCATTTGAGGCTCGCCTTTCTCGGAGAGGGGGATTTCTAACTGGCCAAACAGAATGTCGGCCTGCTTGAGGGGGGGTAATGCCAATTCAAAAAGCGACTCAGGGTTGGGTCGGTTAGGTATTACATCTCCAACTGCATAAATAGAAACTTCCGCGGGGTTCACTGCTTCATCCCCTACAACGGCAGGCCATTTCAAATTTTAAAGCCATTAGAAAAGAAAAAATTTTGTCCGATTAGGGTTAACTATCACTTACTTTTCGTGGGGGTGGGAAAACCAAAAGCTTCCACTACCTTCTTTGTGTATTCCCCCATCTCGGATAAGTGGTCCCAGTCCTGCAAGGATATTTTCTTCCCCCGAGTCAACCGCTCCTGAAAAGTTCCAGTGATAATAGCCGAACCCTGATGCTCTTCATCGATTATCTTCTGAGCTTCAGAACTTGCCTGGAACTCCATCCATAAAAGGGCAGAATAGGGGTTAGCAGCCGTAGCTAGAATGCCATCAGGTTTGGAACTGATGGGGACTGGCTCCACCACCTTGTAGGCAACCGACTTGGTAGGGTCCCTAGCCAGAGCCCGCTCGAACGCTCCGATGGTAGGCGCCACAAATATGGGATACTGCCCGGCGATCATTGCAAGCATGCCCCGGGTACTCCCTCTGACCCAGACAGGCTCCTGGGTAGCTAACTTCCGGGCAAAATCCAAGGTTTTCTCTAGGCCCCAGGCAGGCACTAACCCGGTACCCACGTACAGGGGTCGAATATCGGTGGCAAATTTTCTCCCCTTAAACTCGGGTTTTAGGAAACCCTCCCAGGCATCAGGGATCTTTTCGACCGAAATCATTTTCTTGTTGTAGGCAAGCACTGCTGTATTGTTGGCTACAATCACCATGTTTCGGTGGACCGGGTCTATAATCTGAGGCGGTATACGAAGCACTCTCTGCTCTACCATGCCCAAGATGTCGAATTTCTTCATATAAGGTAGGTACTCTCTGTAGAAATCCTGCGGTACAAAAGTAGCATCCCATCCCGTTGGGTGGCCCGCTTTGAGCTCCAACAAAAGACGCTGGGCGGCGTCAGCCCCAGTGACCTCCTCCACATGGGCATCAAGAAAGGGATATTTTTTCCTAAACGCCGCAACCAAGTTCTTGATCGATACTGGCTCATGAGATGCAAGTGCCCGCACCTTCCCCTCTTTTTTGGCCATCTCAACGATTTCGTCGTGGCTAGCTGCAAAGACGTAGTCTCTTGTCTCTGCCTCCTGCTTGGCCTTTAGCAAAGCCGGGCCTGCGGAAGCAGCAAGGGCATCGGAGATTAACCCGGAAGAAGTCAGGATTACGAAAAAGCCGACCGCCTTAAAAAGACCAGCCTTCATGATTCACCTCCTGGTATTAACTTCAGTCTGCGGTTCCCCCTCTCATATAGACAAAAGAGAGATCGTCACTTATAGGCCGAAACCGACCTTCTAGTTGTTTTCTTACGCCAGAAATGCAATTTGCTACCTGCTCGGGCCCATATGGACCCTCTTTTTCTAGGACTAATTAGTGCTAGTTGAACCTAAATCATATAAGTATCATAAGTCAAATAAATTATCTTTATTGAACATATTTAACTTCGCAATACCGAAAGCACATGATGCGATGAGCGTCGTATCAAGTCTGTGTTTGGTAAAGAATCCTTGGTCCCTAGCCACCCATACCGGGAGATGAAAATTGCTTTGTCCTGAATAGGCTAGTACCACTTTTGTCTTTTGAGTTTCCTGCGCCCACACTGACGGAGACAAACACACGGAAAGCAGAAGAACGACGGCGACGTGGACAATAATCGGTCGTCTTAACAGCGAGCCAGAAAAGGCCATTTACCGATCCCCTCCCGTTCTCTTTCCTTTACTTCCTAGTCGAATAACGGTACTTGATTGAGGAGCCGATCTGGATCTCCATACTGGGCCGCTAGCTTTCGTGTTTCTTCAAGGTCAAGAAGGGTAAGATGACCAGCGTCATAAAGCTTGTTATCGTCAATGTAGATCGTAGCTCCTTCAACGTGACAAGATATCTCCCACATGTACGGGTAGTCATACTCTTTTGCCTGGGAACCTCCCAAGTGAAAGTGCATAACGCGTGGGTTAGCGTGGTAACCTGCATGCCACACGTCAGGATATCTGTTGGGTGCTTCGTACACCCTGCCTCTGGGGTGGGTGCCGGCGTGCCAGCCATTCATATTCCATGCATCCTCTCCCAGATGAGGGACCAGAGATTCGTAAAACTTGTGAAATCTTTGGGCTTCGAAGCCACCTTCAAAACGCACCATACGATTATTCTCAACTATAATCTTCATGGGACTGGTAAACCGGAGCTCTGGAACCCCTAGGTGTCGTGCCTCCCACGGGGGCACGTATTCGCTAACAATAATCCCGTTTGCTTCAAGGGAGCTTACAACGGGGAAAAAGGCTACCGGAAATGGGCGATATGCCTTGCCGCCGGAATATTCGCCATATTTTCTTGCACCGCGGCCCTTGCTTGGCGCCGGTCCGATCTTCCCTGAAATATCAGTCCCGTTCGGGGCGACAACCCTCCAAGTTCCACCTTGATCTATGAAGTCTCCAGTGCGCTTGGAAATCTCGTCGCTCAGCTGAAACGGAAATCGTGCCCACTCACTGCTCAATATGCTAGCTGTCCTTGCCTTACTGCCTACATTTACAATGCCCTTCCGAACCACAGCATCCCGCACCGTCCTCAAGGGTCGACCTATGGCGTATGTATTATTTATGACGACATCGGCAGCCAGAAAGGCACCGATTACAATAGGCGGAACCTCATCCCACCATCCCTTCTCCATTGCAGCCGTCGAGAGGATGCTAACCCTCGCTCCAGCTTCCTGAGCCACAGTTGCCAGCGCGTGTACTACCTGATCGTCCACAATGTCGTTGGGGTCGCCTATCAAGTTCAGAATCAGCACATTGCTGCTTTTCTCAACTTTCCCACAGCCGATCACACAATTACGCGCACCTTCTAAAAGTTGATTAGAAAAGTACCCTCCTGTCATAATTCACCTCCCATACGCGAAAGTACGATATTCATGAACTCTACTGCCGAAACGCTCCAAGTGAACCAAACTGCCTACTTCGTGACGGGGCATGACTCAGACAGTAGTTGTAACTACCATCGCAATCTCCCGTCATCACCCGAAATCTCTCAGACCACTCTGAGTCTACTAGTCAATCCTACAACGCTGCTTCAGCAACCCTATAAGGATGCTAGGCCCGCATATGAGCCATAAGCTCGGAAATGTCACTCAAAGTGTCAAGCTTTTCAACTGTCTCTACGACCCGTTGCGCTTGCTCGCCAGGTATTACCGAAGCTGCATTCTTCTCAAACTTCTGCGCCAACTCTTGCCAGCTCACGGGATCCCCTCCCGGCAATCCCTTGACTGGACGGTTTACGTCCTCTAACTTCCTTCCATCCATCAGCGTCAGCTCGACCTTTCCCGAGATACGGTGATCGACGCCTTCTGTATGCTGGACATAAGGTCTGTCAGCTTCTGGGTCGACTTCCATCACAACCTTCCTGACAAAGCCGAGGACTTCAGGGTCTCTCCAGAACGACTCGTCTAAGAACGCGCCTAAGTCCAATCTATGCTTCACCAAAGCTATTCCAAAAGTAAAAGGCAAGCTAAACTGAGCTCCCAATACGTTTTGAGGCTCATAAATCTTTCCTACCTGGTCGATCCTTGTAGCCCCCAGCTTCACAGTGACCTGCTTTATGTCGTTCGGCCCAATCTTGTTTTGTTTAACCAGTCTTAATACTGTATCCAAAGAGGACACAATACCGCCACAACAGGGCACAAGCTTGAATCCCGTCTCCAGAATGAGAAACTCCTTGCCTAAATCCTTGGTCAACGGCTCGAAACTGTAGCTGTCAGCAAAAGCGGCAATAAAGCCGGTCTCACCCTCCAATATATCCGGAGGTGCACTAAAGCCCCTCTCCGCCAGCAGCACTGAAAGAATTCCATTATAGCCAGCCGCACCAGCATGCAACCGTTTTGTTTCTCCCCCTGACTTTGTGTATTGACGAAGCCCTCCCGCAAAGCTTCCAGCAATTCCGAAAGCTTGAACTAATCCGGTGGCATCCATGTGTAGGATTTTTGCCGCCGCAGCCACCGGGCCGAAAATAAACCAGGCATTATGAAAACCTCGCTTCAACACAGAGCGGCCACAACTCAATGAAATCCGGCCCTCGACCTCGTAACCCGCTACCACCGCCGTAATCAGATCTTTTCCACTCGCATGACCTTTTTCACATATAGCTATAGCTGCGGGAATCACCACGCACCCCGGATGACCATGTCCGAAGTTAGGACCGATGTCGTCGAACTCGCAGCCATGGCCAAAGGTGCCATTGACAAAGGCAGCGTAGGGAGCCGATGTCTTATCTCCATAGTTGACGATCGTGCTCTCGGGTTTGCCCCCTAAAGCTTTCATCGTGGAATAAGCAATTTGATTCCACTCCAATCGCGATGCAGCGAGTTGCACACCCAGCTGATCTAACACGCACTCCTTAGCCTTCGTTATGACATCTGAAGGGAGTTGTTCATACTGTAGTCTACTGACAAATTCTGATAGCTCTCTCGTAGGTCCCATCTGCTTCCTCCTACATCAATGCTGGTGCTAATGATGATGTTGAACCGTAGGACAGGTGAACCAGATCCGTCGGTCAGTGGATTGCTCCTTACTCACATCCCATCAAGCAAATCAAGTTCTTCGGGCATAGGTCACCATCCTTCACTGCCTTAGAGTGAACACGCTACATTCGAGAAAATAGTGATCACTCCCCTAAGATTCCTCTTATACGTTGGATGAGCTCGAGAGGCTGATTAATCACCTCTTTTGCCAGGGCCTCCAGCCGCTCTCCGCTAACAGGATTTATTTCCCAGTTCCTCTTTTTAGTTTCGGCCAAGAATTCGGCATCTTTAAGCATGTTTGCGTACGCCTCACGCAGTATCTTGACACGGTCTGCCGGAATACCTGGGGTTGCCAATATTGGTCGGCCAAAGCCACCAGCGGCGAGGACTACTTTGGATATGCGCCTTTTATCCTCGGGGACTTTTTCCTGATCCATCAGCTCCCAGATCGTGGGCGTGTCAGGAAGTCTGTGATTGCGCTTGTCGCCGGTCTGGACGAGAATCCTTACAAATCCAGTCTTTGCCCAAGTCCGACCGGGCTCGCGACCGAAAAAGGCACTGAGTGTTGTGCCGCGGCAATGAACCTCGTTTTTCTCGACAGCCAGATCGACGTTCGCTGCCCCTGGATACCCGGTGACGAACTTGATTTTAAGGCCGAACACCGCCTCTAGGAGTTTCGGGATGTAATATCCCGTGCTGCCGACCCCCGTAACCCCACAGCGCGGCGGCTCAGCGGCCTTGCGGAGGTCCAGCAGTGTCTTGTAAGGCATGTCCGACCTTATGAAAAACAATTCATCGTTTTCCTCGGGGGTCCCGATCCAAGTAAATTTTGACCAATCAAACTGAACCTCTTTCAGCCCAAGAAGCTGCGGAAAATAGGTGGGACCGGGAACTGCCGCGAGTGTAAGCCCATCGGGTTTGGCAACGCTATAGACGTAGTTTGCCGCAGTAACAGAAGCGCCACCGGGCATGTTTTGAACAATAATGTCAGGTTTTCCTGGAATGTGCTTTGGTAGATGCTGGGCAACGACGCGAGCATAAAGGTCGCTCGCCGTACCTGCGGAGAAGCCAACCACAATCTTCATTTGTTTTCCTTTGTAGAAGTCGGTCTGAGCCTCGACGTGGGAAGAAATGACTAGCAGAAAGGTGAAAAAAAGAAACCTATTCTTTCTCATATTTACCCCCTTGGTGGAACGGCTTGTCTTCACGGAGCTTTCATAGCTGTCAGCAGTTCCTGTGATAATAGCCGAACCCTGATACGCGTCTTCATCGATTATCTTCTGACCTTATTATAATTATAGGACTTATTACAGCGGTTGAAAGCTAGATCATAAAAGAGATATAAGTCAAATAAATTCTTTTTATCTTACTTATTTGCCTTGATAATGATTCACCGCCAATTGAAAATATTCCAGGCCGTAGCGAAGCACGGAGGATTTAATCGAGCTTCGAAATACTTACGCTTAAGCCAACCTGCTATCTCCATCAACATCAAAAAACTTGAAGAGGAGTTGGGTGTTGAGCTTTTTGAACGCCTCGGGAGAAGCATTCAGTTGACCGATGCCGGCAGGGTTGTTGAAGAGCACGTAACTCGCTTAACAGACGTCCTAAGTGAAATGCGCCAAGCCATTGACGAGATCAAAGGCCTAGGGACCGGACAATTTCGGTGTGGAGCTGCAACGACGATTGGTATTTATCTGTTGCCAAAAATACTGGTTCAGTTTAAAGAACGCTTCCCTAAAGTAGAGACCCAGTTCTTTTCTGGGAGAAGTAGTGAGATAGAAAAAAGGGTCCTTTCTAATGATCTTGATATTGGGTTTGTGGGCAGCGACCTTGCAAGCTCCTCAAGACTCAGAACCCATACCTTTTTCACAGATGAGTTGGTGATAATTACCCCCTCGAACCATTATCTTGCACGATTTCGAAAGGTGTCTCCTAAGCGACTAATTGATCTCCCTTTAATCTTAGGACCTAAAGACTCCTATACGCGCAAGATCATAGAAAAGCACTTGGAGACAGCAGCGATCCCCTATCGGTGCGTCATGGAAGTTGAGAATACCGAAGTGATCAAGGCGGCGGTCTCGGAGGGTCTGGGTATCTCTATTCTCTCGCTGGCCAGGATACAACGGGAGATAAAAAACGGTCTTCTGATACCTGTCAGGATTTCAGGAATTTCGATAAAGCGGCAATTTAAGGTCATCATGCTTAAAGATAAACACCTTTCGCGCCCAACGAAAGCCTTCCTTGAACTACTAGGGTTAGGTGGGTTATACGATAGCGCATGAAAATTTTGTCAACGGCACCTCACTTTTGAGTCCACATCTCCAATTGCCCTGCTTTTCCACATCTCAACTGTCTCAAGGTCAGGCCTTGAGGTAGCCGAGTTGGTACGACACGTACTAGTTGCCGATGGATAATTAAGCTCGGGCCGGAATGTTTTCTCCCGAGAAACCACACTTCCTCGATGAACAGCGCCGGATACCTTGACTTGCAAAGGAATGCCAGATATGAGGAAAGATTGATCATCAATCAGGAGGTCACTTTATGGATGGCGGAAAAATGGTGGAGTACCGGGTTGAGAGAGGGGTCGCCCTGTTGGAGCTTAACCGCCCGCCGGTCAATAGCTACACTCACGAACTCTTGCGGGAGCTGGATGAGGCGCTGTTGCAGGCGCGCTTTGACGAAGAGGTCCATGTCCTGATTATAACGGGGAAGGGAGAAAAGTTTTTCTCCGCCGGGGCTGACATCAATATGCTCGCCACCAAACCCCTTGCTTACAAAAATAACTTTGCCTTACATGGTCACGAAGTTTTGCTCCGCATGGAGAACACCCCCAAGCTGATTATCGCCGCGATCAACGGCCACGCGGTGGGCGGCGGGCTGGAGATTGCGATGGCTGCTGATATCCGCATCGCCAAGAAAGAGGGCGGCAGGCTGGGGTTGGCAGAGATCAATTTAGGCGTGATGCCGGGTATGGGAGGGACCCAGAGGCTTCCGCGCCTGGTCGGCAAGACGAAGGCCCTGGAGCTATGCGCGACCGGAAGGACACTCGCGTTTGAAGAGGCCCTGGAAATAGGGCTGATCCACGACATCTATGGGCGCGAAGATTTTCTGGATCGAGTTATGGACTATGCGCGCCAATTCATGCCGCCTAATAAGGGCAGCCTTGCGGTTGGTAAGGTGAAGCGGGCTGTTCAAACTGGCCTAGAGATGTCTTTACCCGATGGGCTGGCCCTGGAAAGAGAGCTCCTGGCTCAGACTTTTGCGAGCGAAGACGGCATTGAAGGAGTAAAGTCGTACCTGGAGAAGAGAACTGCGCAATTTAAAGGCAAATAAAACAGCTATCAGCCGTCAGCAATAAGAATACGGAGCTGAAAGCTGATTGCTGACGGCTGACAACTATACTTTGGAGGTTTAACAAATGGCCAAAATGCTAATCGGAGGAGAGCTGGTAGATTCCGTAAGCAAAGAGAGCTACGAAGTGCGCAACCCGGCAACCGGCGAGGTAGTTGACCGGGTCCCCAAAGGGACGGCCAAGGATGTGGAGCAGGCCATTGCCGCCGCGGAAAGCGCTTTCAAAGAGTGGTCTGATGTTACCGCGGAAGACAGAGGCAAGATGCTCATGAACGCCTGCGAGCTCATCAAACAGAAGAGCGGTGAGATCGCCCAGCTATTGACCAAGGAGCAAGGGAAAACGCTTTTTGAGGCCGGCCTTGAGATCCATCATCTGGTCCACGGCTTGGAATTTTATGCCGGCCTTGCCTCCAAGGTCAGAGGATCTCACGTTCCCCTGCCCCAAAAAGGCGCCTATGGAATGGTGGTCCGCCAGCCCATCGGGGTATGCGGCGGCATTGTGCCGTGGAATTTTCCTCTGACCTTGATGGGAACCAAGCTCGGGCCCGCTCTTGCCGCCGGCAATACCATCATCATCAAACCTGCGAGCACGACTCCGCTGGCAACTTTACTCGTCATCGAACAGATTCAGAAAGCTACCTATGGAGAAGGAAAACAACAAAAGACATTGCCCAAGGGCGCAGTCAATGTGGTGTCGGGGCCGGGAGGCACGGTCGGCGAAGAGATTCTCAGAAACCCGCGGATTCGACGCATCGCCTTTACCGGCTCAACTCCAGTCGGAAAGCATGTGATGGAGGTCGCGGGCAGGGAGATCAAGAGGATCACCCTGGAGCTGGGTGGCAGCGATCCGATGATCGTTATGGAAGATGCCAACCTCGATATGGCAGTAAGAATGGCGGATGTCGGCCGTTTCTTTAACTGCGGTCAGATGTGCTTGGGCGTCAAGCGCCTGTTTCTTCAGGAATCGATCGCCGAGTCTTTCGTTGGAAATCTTGTGGAAATTCTAAAGAAAAAAACCGTCGGAAACGGCATGAGCAAGGAAGCGCGCATGGGCCCGATCCATCTGGATTCGCAACGAAAAGAGATCGAGGAACAGGTGGAAGACGCCAAGGCGCGCGGCGCTAAGGTCGTCTTCGGCGGAGAGCGGCCCAAAGGGGGGGACCTCGATAAAGGTTTCTTCTACCTACCCACTCTGCTCAGTAATGTTCCGGATGAAGCAAAGGTGAGCGTGGAGGAGACCTTTGGCCCAGTGCTTCCAGCCTTCACCTTCAAAACATTGGACGAAGCTCTTGAGAAGGCCAACAGCTCCATTTACGGCCTGGGCTCGTCGATCTGGACGCGCAACTTGGTTAACGCTAACAAAGCGATTGACAAACTCCAGGCGGGAAATGTCTGGGTGAACTCGCTCCACTACGGTTATGATGAGCTCCCCTTTGGCGGGGTCAAGGCGAGCGGTGTGGGCCGCGAGCACGGTCCGGAGGCGTTGGATTACTACCTTGAGCCGAAGGGAGTGGTGATCGTCAACGTGTAGCTAACAGCGGAACTCTCAAGCAGATACTGGAGAAGAAATCGCGCCGACACTCCGCCCGTTCATTCAGTACTTGACGCCGGGCACCGGATTAGCCACAGCCTCTTCGAGAGTCTTGGCCCGGCTCCACTGATCTGCCGGACGGCTCTTCCCGTCCAACCCGATCTGATCCATCGAGGCGTAGAGCTCGATCTGAAAGCCATCGGGATCCAAAAACTCCACGCCCGGATTGCCTCCGGGACCGCGCCGCCCTTCATAGACGATCTTTACGCCTTGGGCGCGGAGGAACTCCCGAATCTTGAACAGCTCAGAGGCGCTCGCGACCTCCAGGGCACAATGGTGAAAGCCAGGCTGACCCTCCTTCGGCAGATCGCGCTGTGATTTGGCCGGCACAAGAGCGATGGTATGGTGGTCGGAGTTGTGGCGGAGAAAGACCATGCCATGTTCATTCCGGTCGGAAACCTGAAAGCCCATGATCTCGGTCCAAAACTTCGTGGTCCGCTCGATGTCACTGACAGTGAAAACCACGTGACCCAACTTCTTCACCCTTACCGGAGTGGTCTGAGCGGTCAATTCCATGGTCCCCAGTTGCGGCATTTCCATTGTTGCTTCTTCCTTCGACATATCTCCCTCCTTGTGTTAGGCCCAACCTTGGTAAAACAACGCAAATTTCAGGCAGATTCTGGAACATGCCCCGATAGATGTCAAGGCGAGCGGCGGTCCAGAGATTGTATATCGGTTGCAGGAAAAGATCTGCATACTATCGATCACTTCGTCAGGCTTCGCCAGCATCGGATTGACGAAGAGATGGGCCAGATCGCGATTAACCGTAAGGACAACTCCGTTTGTCTAAATGGTAGGAAGACTCTATCATCTAGACAGATGAAAAAATGGTGGGCCCACCTGGATTCGAACCAGGGACCTACCGGTTATGAGCCGGTGGCTCTAACCAGCTGAGCTATGGGCCCGTATTTAAACAGTTGTGAGTTTTGAGTGTTTAGTTTTGAGTTTTAAATACTCCGGGCCGATCAAGTTTCCATAAAGCTTTTCAGTCTCTTCGAGCGGCTGGGATGTCTCAGTTTGCGCAGCGCCTTGGCCTCGATCTGGCGGATGCGCTCGCGCGTAACCGTAAACTTCTGCCCCACCTCCTCCAGGGTGTGGTCCGATTTCTCTCCGATCCCGAAACGCATTCTCAAGACCTGTTCCTCACGCGGCGTCAGAGTCGCCAGCACCTTCTTGGTCTGCTCCTGAAGGTTGATATTGACCACGGCATCGGAGGGCGTGATGATCCGTTTATCCTCGATGAAGTCACCCAGGTGGCTGTCCTCTTCCTCGCCCACGGGGGTCTCCAGAGAGATCGGTTCTTTGGCGATCTTCAAGACTTTACGCACCTTGTCAAGAGGGATTTCCATCTTGGCGGCGATTTCTTCCGGCGTCGGCTCGCGTCCAATTTCCTGTACCAGGTAGCGCGAGGTCCGGATGAGTTTGTTAATGGTCTCGATCATATGAACGGGGATGCGGATGGTCCGCGCCTGATCAGCGATCGCCCTGGTAATGGCTTGGCGAATCCACCAGGTAGCATAGGTGGAAAACTTGTAGCCGCGCTGATACTCAAACTTATCCACCGCCTTCATGAGGCCGATGTTTCCCTCCTGAATAAGATCGAGAAACTGCAGCCCGCGGTTAGTGTATTTCTTGGCGATGCTGACCACCAACCGGAGATTGGCCTCGATCAGCTCTTTTTTGGCGAGGCTGGCCTTGGTCTCTCCCTCAATAATGGATTGCACCCGACGCTTGAGCTCTTCTGCCGGCATCTCCAAATCTCTCTCGACCCGCTTAATTTCCCGCCTCGCGCTCCGAATCTGCTCCACCATCGTCCGAATGGCATCGTGACCCATGCGCAGAGAGCCAATAACCCGCTGCCAATGTTTCTTGCGGCCGTTGCTGCTCGGAACAATTTTTAGAATCTCCTGGAACGGCTTGCCGGTTCTATGCTCAAAGTTCAGGATTTTTCTATCCAGGGCCCGAATCTGATCCATCGCTTTTTTCAGGCCGTCGACAATCGCCTCTGTTTGCCTGTGATTGAGCTGCAAGGCCTCGAGACCGCTAAGAATCTTTTCCCGCTGCTTAAACAGCGTCTCCTCAAGGGCCTCGCGCTTCCGGGCGGACAGGTGCTTGCGTTCCATCTGCCGCTTGATTCTTTCCCTCTCGTTGTTCAGCCGGCGCAGCTTGGCGATCTGATCCAGAAGCCTCTTCTCATACACCTCCTCATCTTCCAGGTAGTCCAGCTCCTCGTCCCCGTCGTTGATGACTTCGCGCACGCGGATCTCACGACGCGAGAGCTTCTCTCCCAGCTCCAGAACATAACGCAGGGCCAAGGGGCTTGAGAGAACCTCTTCAATGACTTGTTTCTCCCCTTCTTCGATTTTCTTGGCGATTTCTACCTCGCCCTCCCGACTCAGAAGGGAGACTGTGCCCATCTCGCGAAGATACATGCGCACGGGATCGCCGGTCTTACCGGCAATATCTCCATCCACCTCCACATCAACTTCCTTCTCCTCCTCTTCCTCCTCGGCGAGCTCCTCGGCCTGGCCGCCCAGGGTCACCCTCTGGTTGGAATCGATAACCTCAATATCCATCTCACCAAAGATGGACATGACGTCGTCGATCTGGTCCGGCGACACGATATCCGCCGGCAGCATGTCATTGACCTCGTCGTAGGTGAGGTAGCCCTTTTCCTTGCCGAGGTCGATGAGCTTTTTGACCTCTTTAATGTCCTTCTTCTGGGCTATCGCGTCGGAGACCGGAGCCGCTCTTGTGGCCTCTACCGGATCTCCGTTTTGGAGACGAGCCTTTGGCGTTCTAGCTGTCGCTCTCTTCGGACGACCTCTTGCCATTCCAGCATCCTTTCTTTTTTGGTCTTTTCATCCCTTTTTTCTTCCGCGGCACGGATCGCCTGGCGCAGTTCCCTCTCCAAGCCCCTAAGAAACCGACGCCGAAGGTGCGAAAGACAATCCGCCATCATTTTTACGCAATCCTCTTCAGGTATATCTTGCCCTTCCAGCATCAGGGCAGCGATCTGAGACGCCTGGGCGGGCGCAAGCCGCTCTGCTAATTTCGCCCCGTCCACTTTCCCTCGTTCCTTCCATTCCAGGAGGGTCTTCTGGATCACCTCGCTCCACCCGGAGCTCACAATCCGTTCCAGATCTCCCTCCCGCTCCACTTGCTCAATCACAGACGGAAAGCGCAGCATGAGAGTCATCAGGGATCGCTCCGCGAGATCTTCCCGCGCCTGCGTTAGCAGAGGCTTCGAAGGCGCCGCCGGCGAAGCGATGCCCCTCTGACCGCCAGGCGGGCGCGCAGGCAATCGCAAAAGCTCTTCCCTAATCCCGAGGAAATCAACGGCGCGACGAATCAAGAGATCCACCTCAAAGGGATTGCGGACCTTGGCCAACAACCGCCGGACCTCCTGCGCAATCCTGCTCTTGCCCTCGATACTTTTACCGTGCTGTCCTTCCAGCCAGGTAAAAGTATAGTCCGCCAAGGGAATCGCGTGCTCTATGATCGCCTCCAACGCCTCTTTCCCTTCAGAGCGGACAAAAGTGTCCGGATCTTCCCCCTTGGGCAGAAACGCGGCTTGTCCGAGCAGACCTCCCTCGACAAAAATTTCAAAGCCTCGCGCGGCCGCTTTCCTCCCCGCTTCATCGCCGTCAAAGAGGGCGATGATGTTTTTTGTATAGCGTCCCAAAATGCGCACATGGTCGGCAGTGAGCGCCGTGCCCAGAGTTGCCACCGCATAGGAGAGACCAAATTGAGATAAGGCGAGCACGTCCAGATAACCCTCCACCACCACCACCCGATCCAACTCCCGAATCGCCTCCTTGGCCCGAAACAGGCCGTAGAGGCTAGCCCCCTTGCGAAACAAAGGGCTTTCAGCCGAATTGAGATATTTAGGGAGACCCTGGCCAATCACCCGCCCGCCGAAGCCGACGATTTTTCCTCCAGCATTCGCAATAGGAAAAATAAGGCGGTCAAAGAATTTCTCCCCGTAGTGTTGCTCGCCCCTCTCGCCGATGAGTCCCAGGCGAACCGCATTCTTTAGAGAGAGTCCCTCTTTTCTGAGAAAAGCCACCAGGCCCTGGCCTGCCGGCGGCGCATAACCGAGGTAGAAGCGCCGGGCCACCTGCTCCTGCACCCCTCTTGCCTTGAGGTATTCGAGGGCCCTCTTCCCCTCGGGACGGCCGAACAGCGTCTCATGAAAGTAGGCTGCCGCGCGCTCATTGACGTGATACAGGGACTCTATCTCCTCCGCGTCTCTCCTCGCCGCGGGTCGGTCTAAACGCTCCACGGTAATTCCGTAGCGCTTTCCGACCTGTTCTACAGCCTCAGGAAATGTCAGGTGTTCATACTGCATCAGGAAATGAAAAACATTCCCGCCGACACCACAGCCAAAACAATGGAAGATGCCTTTTTCTTCATTGACCGTAAAGGAGGGGGTCTTCTCCGCATGAAAGGGGCAGAGTCCGAGGTAATTGCGCCCCATTTTTTTCAACGTCAAGTGATCGGAGATGACCTCGACGATGGACGCCCGCTCACGGATCTCAATGATCTTTCCTTCTGCAATCATCCCCGCACCTAAAAGTAGCCGACGCCTTCTCCGTTCGACGGTGAACTCACGGTCGAACCGTCCTGGGCCGCAGACCCGTCCCGCGGGAGCAAGTTAGCCTTCCCCACTCGGATCAGCCTCTGGGCCATATAGTGCAGCGGTGTGGCAAGGTAGGACTCGTCGATTTTTTGTCTCGTTTTCTGCGGAATCAACGGAGAAGAGGCCAGAAAAAAAATAATCAGCGCCAGGACAGCCGCTCCCTTGCCCATACCCAGCACTATCCCCCCTACCCGATTCACAGCCTGAAGAAAGACGAATGTTGCCGATCGATTGAGGAACCAGCCAGCCAGGCTGAAGGCAAAATAGATTACGAAAAAAAGCCCGACGAAAGTCACGGCCCTGAGAACGATGAGAGAGAGCTTCCAGTGCTCCGACCAGAGGAGCGCCACCGGTTCATCGTAACGGACCGCAACCATGAAACCGATCAACAATCCAAGCAGAGAGCAGCTCTCGCGAAAGAGCCCTTTAAAATATCCCCTGAGGGCGAAGAGCGATAGCAGGACAAGCAGGATCGGGTCAACGGTATTCACCAACGGATTACTTCCATCTCAAAGAAGGGACGGCACGCCCTTCCCCGGTGAAGAGCTTTACTACTTCTCAGCCGCTCAGGATTTCTCTGGCCAGCTCGTTGACTCGCCTGCCTTCGGTTCGGCCGGTAACCTTGGGCATGATTTGCTTCATCACCTTTCCCAAGTCCTGGACACCCTTAGCTCCGACCTCCTCAATGGAGCACCGGATGAGCGCGCGGAGCTCCTCCTCACTTAAGGCTTGAGGCAGGAAGCGACGTAAAATCTCCAATTCTTCCTCTTCCTTCTCCAGCAGGTCAGTTCTCCCCCCCTTGCGAAAGTACTCGATAGCCTCCTGTCTCTGCTTACAAAGGGACGATATCAGTTTGACAACTTCTTCCCCGCCGAGTTCCCGGCGCTCCTTAATCTCTTCGTTATGGAGCGCTGACAAAAGAAGCCGCAGGGTCGACACGGTCAGTCGGTCCCCCCCCTTCATAGCTGCCTTCACCGTGTCTTGAATTTCGCTCTTGAGTCCCATTTTCTTCTCGGAGCGCCACGCTAGAAGTAGTGGCTCCGTGCCCGTCTCAGAGCCCTCTTCTTCGCCGCTATCGCCTTCTTTTTCCGCTTGACGCTCGGCTTCTCGTAATGTTCCCGCTTGCGCAGCTCTGCCAAAATTCCCGCTTTCTCGCACAACTTCTTGAAGCGTCGGATGGCGCTCTCGATGGACTCGTT
Source organism: Deltaproteobacteria bacterium (assembly GCA_016193465.1). Classification (GTDB taxonomy): domain Bacteria; phylum Desulfobacterota; class Binatia; order UBA9968; family UBA9968; genus UBA9968. The sequence goes on along the minus strand of JACPSE010000236.1, from coordinate 8,613 downwards.
TTCCCTAACCCTGATTCCTGTCATATCTTGTATCACCCCCCCCACCCCGCTAACAGCACTCCTCCACTCGTTACTTCTCAAAGTTTTTATTTTATCCCATTTCCTCCTCAAGTCAAGATGAGTTCCGCAAAAACTTGACGCCTAAGAGCTTCCCTTGGCCCTTTCCTCAGCTTTCGAACGGTAACGAGAGCGCATTGGTCGTAATCGCCGGAGAGCATCTCCATGCCACGGATGTCGAGAGGGATAAACGAGTTGAAGTTCACTCCGCGGTCAGAGTCCGTCTGCCGGCCCCGCGACCAGTGGCCAAAACAAGAGGCAATAGCGACCACGTCAGGATGAACACATTCCGAGAGTCGCGCCACGCCACACGCCTTGTAGCCGTTTGTGCCAAGCAGCTCGATCACGTCTCCGTCGGCAATGTCCCGGTCGCTCGCTGTCTTGCGGTTCAGCATTACGTATAGGGCCAGCCGGTGGCGCTTCGAGAGCTCGGCAAGCCACGTGTTGTACTGCGTGGTCGTGGATGTCTGAAACGGCAGCTTGTAGTTGACAACGAAGAGCTGGTCGGATTGTCGGCTCTGGTGGCTCCAACACCCATACCAGACCGGGACTGGCCGGTATGTCGAGAGGTCCCAGTTCAAGCCGAGCTGATCCAGCACTTCCTTGAGCTCTTGAGCGCGGTCCAATAGGTAAGGAAAGTAGACCGGCACCCGCGGCATCTTGAGCACGCCACGCGGATAGCGTTCGGCTGGCGTCCGCTCCCATGTCACCAGTCCGTGCTCCCGGAACCATCTCAGGTCGTGATCTTCGCCGAACATGGAGCGCATCCGGCGCTCGACGATCTCTGCGTTTCGATACTTCCGGTCAGCCTGCAGCTTCTGGCTCACTGCCAAACCGAGCTTTGCGTTGAGCCGCTCGTTGAGTTCGGGTAGCAAGCCGCTCCGATCCGCCCACTCGATGAAAATGTCGACGGGGTGGTGAACGTCCTCTGGCGGCTCGACGGCCGGCTGGCGCGCGGCAAAGTACCAATGACGGCCAGTGACCCAACCTTCCAAACGGTTCACCGGGAAGTCGAGACGCTCCAAGCCTTGAGTGATGGGAAACACCAAATCGGCGCACTCGAGCGTCTCGTTCAGTCGGTCACCGAGGCCAACTACGAACGGGATCTTCTCAAAAGCCTGAGCCATGCGCCCTGGGTCTGCGCCGCTCATGACCACGTTGCTCCCCATGAGAATGAGCATCTCCACCTGATAAGGGATCAACTCAGGGAAATCGAGCAGCGCCAATCCGAGCATAGGCCGCGGCGGCCGGCCGACAGGGAAAAGCTCGTGGAGTTGCACGGATTCCGGAGTTCGCGGCCGCCGGCCGGGGTAGTGCTCTTCGGTTGCCGCCGACCCGCTGCCGTACACGATCATTCCATCCAACCCCTCTGATACCCGTAGTCGCTCCTCGGGGCCGACGATGCTCGTGCTGATGCTGCCCCCTGGCACATCCACCGCGCCTACCACGACGTTCAGCAATTGAATCGCGGTGCCAGTCCAGAGCCCCTGCGTATGGCAGGTCGAGCCTCGACTGTCGGCGAAAGAGCATACCGGGCGCAGCGGCATCCGCACGCCGTTAATTGCAATGGTGCTGCCGATCTGGGCGGTCTCGCCGAATTCCCTTGCCAGCCGGCGCAGAGTCACGGCGGGCACGGTCGTGATAGCCTCGACCCGCTCAGGGGAGTACTGGGCGACGTGGCTTCGCAGCAGCTCCAGCGCAGGACGACAAATCTGCCCTTCAACTTCAAATTCGCCGGCCAGAGCCGGCTCCACAAGACCAGGGTCATCATACGCTTTGGCGGAACGATCTCCGCTGTCCCATGCCAGCGGCTTGCCCGATTCGGAATGGCGCAGGTAACGTCCGGACGGACCCACCAGGTAAGGCCCGTTGGTTTGCCACGCCAAAAAGCCCTTATCCATGATGCCGAGCTGGTTCAGGAGCACATGGAGTAGGGCCAGCGCTACCGCCCCATCGGTGCCGGGAATGAGAGGGATCCATTCATTCGCCTTGGAGGCGGTCGGAGAGCAAACCGGATCGAAAACAACGACCTTCATGCCGCGGGCCCGCGCGTTAGCCATGCCCATAGCGCTCTTCATCGTGTCATGGCCGCTGACCGATCCCTTTTGCGATCCGAAGAGAATGAGCAATCGACAGTAGTCCAGGTCAGGCTCGGTGTGCATCGATCCGGTGTTGAGATAAGAGACGCGTGTGTGGGTCCCGAAAAAAACGCCGGTGGTGAAATTTGGCGTGCGAAAGGCTTCGGCAAAGGCCGATCCCACCAAGCGTGACATCTCGTTCTCGCCAATCCCGTTTACAAACATTAACTTTCGGGGATCGTCAGCGACGATCTTGCGCAGCCGGGTTGCGACCTCTTCCACCGCTTCCTCCCGGCTAATCTCCTTCCAGCCCGGGTCCTGGCCGGGCCCCTTGTGCGGGTTGGTTCGACGCAGGCAGCTCCTCAGGCGGCGGGGATCGTAGAGCGCCATGATGGCAGAATGGCCCTTGGCGCAGAGCCTGCCGAAGTTGTGTGGGTTGTCCGGGTCGCCTTCGATCTTGACCACCACACCGTTGACGCGGTGAACCAATATCCCGCACCCATTGCCGCACATCTTGCAGACACTTGGCATCCAGACATCGTCGCCCGCCGTCACTGCTTGGCGTGGCGCCGCGGCCGCGGCAGAGGATACCTCTTGGTTGCGGGGAATCAGGTGAGGCAACTCTTGCTCCTCTTTGCTTAATTGCCCACAGGCTTGAGGATCAGATCGTTCCAGAGCTTCTCGTGCTCACTCTCTCGTCTCAAAAATGCCTTTGCGTCTACCAGGGTGGAATCAAAACCATGGCTCATGTAAGGGGGATCGACTTCAACACCCGGGTGGCACGGCACCCGCTTCCACCGGCTATAGATTTTCTGCCCTTCGAATGAGAGGATAAAATCGATCAGGAGTAGCGCGGCATGTGGATGTGGTGGCTCGATCGGCAGCGCGGCTCCCACCAACTCAACCACCACAGGCTCCAAGGGACGCCAATCGATCGGCAGACCCCGTCGCTTCAACCACTCCGAATTGTTGCTATGAATGTGGGGAGAGATGAGAACACTGCCGGCGGCGATCTGCTCAGCTATAATCTGATGGCCGGCGCGCGCGCTGCCAACCTGGAAGCCAAAGGAACTGAAGAACTCTACGGCCTTTTTCTCGCCCCACTGATCCATCAAGGCCGCCATCCAGGCAGCGTCGTGGGCTTCAATGGTAATCTTGCCCTTAAGTCTCGGATCAAGGAGCCCGTCATAGCAATGAGGAACGACGGCTTCCTCTACCAGGCGCGTGTTCCAGGCAAGAACCAAAAAGTTTTTCTGCTCCGCCACCCAGTATCCCTCGCTTTCACACAGCTCGCGAGGATAGGAGTCGGCCTCGGGTGATCGGTAAGGCTGGAGCAGCCCTCGCTCCTTCAATTTGCCCAGATTGAGGTCGGTGAGCTCAATGACGTCCGCAGGCGATCCCCCAGCGCGGTACTCCTGAGCGATCCGTTCTCTGATTACAACCCCTTTATCCCGCACCATTTCAGCGCGAATGAACGGATAGCGCATGTCAAAGGCAAGCAGCAAGGACTGGATGTCCTCCGGGGCTGTCGAAGTGTAAAAAGTGAGCTTTCCCTCCTCTTTGGCGCCTTGGATGAGTGTTTCTCTGCGCCTCTTCCCCGTAAGCCGGGCCAATTCTCTCTGGGTTGGTCTCTTTCTTCTCATCTTTGCGGCTCCCACCTTTTTTACTGCAAAATCTCCGCCGCTATCTTGTCGAACTCGCCCCGTTCCGCCATCTCTGCGTGGCGCCGGTAGCTCCCCGGCCGCGCACAATTGCCTTAATGGGGATTTTCCTTACGCGCAAGAGTCACTGCCAGAGGGGAGGCTTGCCGGTGGACCGGCCCTACGAGGCAACGTCAACGTCTTGGAGAGTTATAAGCCGCGTTGGAGCCATCTCACGGAGGCGGGGTAGGACCCGGACGACGTTCTCTTCCGAGTCCACGAACTGGATAACCAAAGGGAGCTTGTTCCCTGGATAAACGTTTCCGGTGAACCCCTCCAATGCTCTAACGACGGTCGCGCCGGCGATCCCTTCGTTGCGGAGCATTACGAGAATCTCGATGTGGAGGTAATTGTCTTGCCACTCATCGCCCTCGTTAATGTAAATAGAGACCTGCTTGGCTCGGGTTCCCATAGCCACACCTATTTGACGAACGTTGATCTAGAACCAGGATCGTTTTTTCTTCGGGCTCGGCCCGACTCTTTCAGATCAGACCTTATGCAAATTCGCTTCTACCATGCTGACCTCTTCCCGTCAATCACTAAATATTAAATAGTCCCATTGATGAGGTCAGGACACACGTTGTCAAACAGGAGTCGACATCAGGGCAGATTGAAAACCTTTTTGTAAACCGCCGCCACGTCATCGAGCCTTTCAGCCATAGCGGGGTCGTTCACGACGAGTTTTACGTCGGGCATCGAGTAGGTTGTGGGAATCTTCGGTCTGCTCGGTGTCTTACCCTGAGAGCCCAAGACCCTTTGACCTTCTTCCGAGAGCACATAGTCGACAAAGAGCCGGGCTGTGTTAGGGTGCGGGGCACGAGCGGCCACGGAGACCGGGAGGATATTGACGGTGGTGGGATTGGGCGCTACCCACTCCGTAGGGGCCCCCTTCCGCTTGAGTTCCTCCATATTTTCGGGGCGCGCGTTGATCAAAATACCGAACTCCCCGGCGGCGAGCAACCCCGCTAAAAGGGTTTGGCCGCTGCTGAAATGAATGTCCTGGGTCCCCAGCTTCTTCATGAAGGCCATGCCTTTCTCTTTCCCCATAACTTTCAAGAGCCCATCGAACCAGACGTACTGTTTGTCATCCAGCCCCATTTTTCCCTTCCACTTGGGGTTCAAGAGATCTTCGTAACTGCGGGGCGCTTCTTTTGGGTTTGTCAGTCTGCTGTTGTAGGCGATGACATTGAGTTGCTGATAGACGGCCGTCCACTGGCCGCCGGGGTCGCGAAAATCCTTAGGGATCGCAACGGCCTCGGGTGAGACGTACTTTGCTGTGAGTCCCTTTTTTGCCAGGACATAAAGCGTGAAGATGTTTCCCTGTATGACATCCGTAGCATGCATTCCCGCCTGAGCCTCAGTCAGGACTCTTTGCAGCAGCGCAGCGCTTCTGGTTGTGTATCCCTTGGGGCTGACAAAGGGATACTTTTTTTGAAAGGCCGCAAAGACGGCGTTGACATCGGGGGTGTTCATGGAGGTGTAAAGCATCAGAACCCCCTCTTTTTTTGCCCCCTCGATGATTTCAGGGCCAGCCGCGAAGGTTTCCATTGGACCGAAAAATAAAAGGAGGGAAACGAGACAGGAAAACAGTTTCTTATTCATAAGCTTACATCTCCTTATAACATTGTGGATAAGATATTTCAGCCATTAACTGAGCCTCGGCCAAAAAGCAAATTCCCGCTATCATCATTCCCATCATCTCTTTCTCGGCTTGATCTTCCAGAACTTTTCGGGAAAGTCGGAGATGATCCCGTCCACGCCTAGAGAGAGGAATCTCTCCATCTCCTTTACCTCGTTGACGGTCCAGACAAAACTTTTGAGGCCAAGCTGGCCCGCCCTCTCGAGGAAATCAGCGGTCGCAAGCTCTTGCTGAATGTGAATGGAATAGGCGTTTACCTCTCTTGCCGCATCAAACGGATTGTCCGCTATCCCGTCCCGGTAGAGGATACCGATCCGGACGTCCGGCGCCAGTTCCCGAAGCCGGCGCAGCGAATGGTAGTCGAAAGACGAAAAAATGGTGCGCTCGAGATAGTCATAGTGGCTCAGGACAAAAAGCATCTTGAGCTCGATTCCCATCGGACCGCGAGGCACAGACTTGATCTCCAGATTGAGCTCCACCTTCCCAGCCACAATTTCCAGGACCTCTTCCAACGTTAGAATCCTTTCCCCCTTAAACGATTTCTTGAACCAGGCCCCCACGTCGAGCTTTTTGAGCTGTTTTAAAGTCTTGGTCTTAACATACCCTTTGGTCCGCGCAGTCCGGTCCAAACGCTCGTCGTGGATCACGATCACATGGCCATCCTTGGAGAGCTGGCAGTCCATCTCGATCATATCCACGCTGGCTTCCATGGCCTGTTCAAAAGCGAGTCGCGTATTCTCCGGACACGAGCCCGAGGATCCCCGGTGGGCAATTTTTACAAAGTCAGCCATTGCCACTTGAGTCAATGAAACGCCAGGGGATGGTTATCCCGCAAGCGCGTCAATATACTTTAGACCTGAGGCAGTGTTGAAGATAAGAACCCTCTCGGATGCCTTGACCCATCCCCGTTGCGCCAACCGGCGCAAAGCCGCAACACCGGCCCCACCCTCGGGGCAAAAGAAGAGCCCTTCCAAACGTCCCGCCCGATCGATCTCCGCTACCATCTCTGGATCGCTCACGCTGAGCGCCGTCCCCTTACTCTCCCGAATTACCTGAAGCATCAGGAAGTCGCCCACCGCTTGAGGCACCCTCAACCCGGAGGCTATGGTTCTAGCGTTAATCCAGGGCTCCGCCCTGTCTCTCCCTTCGCTGTAAGCGTGTACAATCGGCGCGCACCCGTCAGCCTGCACCGACACCATGCGCGGGCGCTTCGAACCGATCCAGCCTATCTCCTCCAACTCGCTAAAGCCCTTCCACATGCCGATTAGCCCGGTCCCGCCACCCGTGGGGTAAATGATCACGTCTGGCAGCTTCCAACCGAGCTGCTCGGCAATCTCCAGTCCCATAGTCTTTTTTCCCTCCACGCGGTAGGGCTCTTTTAAAGTTGAGAGATCAAACCAGCCTTCCGCGCTTTTGCGCTCGGCAATCAACCGGCCGCAGTCATTGACCAGCCCGTCCACCAGCGTCAAATTTGCCCCGTATCGCGCCGCCTCCGTCTGATTGGCCCTGGGAGTGTCTTGGGGCATGAAAACATAGGCCTCCATCCCCGCCCGCGCAGCGTAGGCGGACAGAGAACCACCGGCATTCCCGGCCGACGGGATAGCAACCTTTTTGATCCCCAATTCCTTGGCCATTGAGATGGCCACGGAAAGACCCCGGTCTTTAAACGATCCTGTCGGGTTCTGCGCCTCGTCTTTGATCCAGACCTTTTTAATGTGGAACTCCGAGGCCAAGCGTTTGGCGTCGATCAACGGCGTGAAGCCTTCGCCCAGCGAGACACGATTCTTTTCCGCCCGTAGGGGGAGAAATTCCCGGTAACGCCACAGGGTTGCAGGACGGCTTTTCACGTCCGACTTTTTCACCGCCCGTTTTATCTTCCTTAAATCGTAACGGACCAATAACGGAGAGCCGCAGGAACAGAGATTTAGGACCTTTCCTAGAGAGAACTTTTTCTGGCAGCGCGGACAAACGATCTCTTTGGCAAACATCCCTCAGCTACGCCTCTTTCCTGGGCTCAAGTTGCGGGAGCATATCAGAAGACTCAAAAAGGGGTCACCAGCAGATCAAGTTAAATTCCATAACCTCACGGATGGCGTTGAAATCATCAGCATCACAGGTAATGAGATAGGCCCCAATTTTCCTTGCCGTCATTGCAATAAGAACATCGAAATGGATCTCCCTCGCCCTATGAATATCATGTCCCTTCCCTCTAACGAGCTGACCCACAACCTTTCCCGACTCCACCCATTCTCTTTCATTCGGAGCGATGATCCGGAAATTCCTTGCGAGGTAGTCCACAAACCTCACCATCTCCCTTGACCTAGCTCCTCTCCATAACTCCGCTAAAACTACGGCACTGCAGCGGACGACGAACTTGACATCAACCAGTTCCTTCTCGAAGCGACGGGATCTCAGATTGTCGATGTAGACGGAGGTATCGATAATAGCGAGATTAGCTGTGGCTGAAGTCACCGGGTCTTGCCTTACCACTATAGCGCTTGATCAGCTTACGGTGCTTTTCCATCTCTACCACAGCTTCCAGGGACATCTCGACGGTTTGGGTTCTATTCTTTGCCCCCAAGACCCTCTGAGCCTTCCGCACGAGGTCGTGATCTATGCGGAGTGATGTCAAGGCCTTAGCCATATATTCCCCTCTTTAGGAAACTTTATATACAAACTATAGCAATTGTATTACCCTGTCAAGGAAGACAATTTCCCCATCCCCTCAGCCTCTCCAGGGCTGCCACGGCCTCCTCGGCGTTGAGCGCTCGATCCACTTCTGATGTTGCTGATTTTTGCGGGGAGTTAAAACGAAGGGGAGATTAGCTGACTAGAAACCAGGAAGAGCGAACCCGAATGAGATCGGAACCCGGTAGGGTCGAGGACTGGCGCGGTATCTCTTAGGTGGGCCTATCTGTTACCGTCCCTTTCGTTTGACGGTGCCTCACTAGCCTCACCATAAACCCGTCTCCAGCCCCCGCCGCCTCAAACCGGACGCGACCCTTTCGGTCATCCGGCTTTCCTGAGCCCTTCATCTCAAGGCGCTATCTGCCTATGTACCGGGAGTACTTTCACAGACCCGCAGCCTGCTACTCCGCCTCTTCCAGCCATCTCAGCTTTCGCCTTACGGTATATCCTT
>JACPSE010000054.1 GCA_016193465.1 Deltaproteobacteria bacterium | reverse complement strand
GGATAAACTATTTTCTCAAAATTCTGGCAGGTTAGCCCTGACTGAAGCATCACCGGCAGATGCCTTTTTTGAAACCTGAATTATCGGACAGCCTCCAGATTCGTTTTCGCCGGCGAGAACGAAGTATGCGGCTCAGATGAGATTGATTTCTCCCACAACCCAACCCTCAGCAGGCTCGCGGAAAAGAGAAATGCTCGTCAACTTCCTAATAAACGGCTTGGACAGGTGATCACACCTTGACTTGAATATATTTCCAGATATATACTTGGACATATTTCTGATGGGGGGATTCGATGGAAAAGATCATACCTATTTCGGACCTTCAGACGCGGGCTAAGAAGATCGTGGAGAGTGTAAAAAAAACCCGCGACCCCGTGATCATCACTCAGAGGGGCAGGCCCGCTGCCTTCTTGGTCAACTACGAAGACTACGAGGGGATGATCGCGACGCTGGAGGAGATGAGCCAGCCGGATTGGCGGGAGAGGTTGGCGGAGGCTGAGCGGGACTCCAAAGCCGGAAAGGGCATTGAGCTAGAGGAGTTGAAAGCCAGAAGGGCCAAGCGTGTCAAGAAAGGTTAAACTCCTGCCAAGGGCGCAAAAAGATCTGGAAGCCCTTCCTGTCGCAGTCCAGGACCAGATCATTGCCAAGCTTGATCTCTTGTGTGATTTCCCTGAGATGGGGCCAGCCATGTTTGACGCCTTTCACGGTTACCGCGCTCTTTTGGCCGCCAGAAACAGCTACCGGATCGTCTATCGGATTGCTTCCGACCAATTGATAGAAGTCGCCTATATCCGGCACTGCGCCAGGCAAACCCGCCTCCGGCTCGCCAGAGGCAAAGAATAGAAACGCAGATATGCTCGGCTTTCACACCGACGCGGTCGGCAGCCTGCTCCGTCCGCCGGAGCTGCTTCAAGGCTCAAAACAGCTTGCCGCAGGGGCCATCAGTGCCGATCCATTCAAAGAGATCGAAGATCGGGCCGTGGACGAAGAGCTTTCGGAGGCTGCTCGGAAATCTGGAAATTGGCTATATCTTGACTCGCTTGTAGGAGATAAAGGGTCTAGGAGCAGCGGGTTTCGGGTTCAGGCGGGACATGGAGGTCAGAAAGCTGATAAACCTGTCTACATCTACGCTCTGCTGCAAGGCCGTCGAGTTCCGTCGCAGTAGTCGAAATTCCTCGCGAATAGCGGCAGAGCCGGCGAGTTCCTTGAGCTCCTTTTTTTCCTCCTTAGTGAGCACGTCCAAACCTCTTCCTCAATCGCTTGGCTTCTTCTCCAAGACCAAAAAGTTTATAATACTCCTGAACCCGCTTCCAATCCAGCTTGGCGCCGTATAGGCTCATAAGTCGCTCGATGTCCGCCAATTCTTGCGGCCTACGATCGGGGTCATTCACCATCGCTTGGACTTTTAACCCGATCACATCCTCTGGATCAGCGGCTTTAACCGCTCCCTTCTTGCCGAAGGCGGGATAGCCTTTCGCCCGTCTGAGCATGGCGAGCGACGTCTTTCGGAACGCGTGGATAAAATCAATCGACCCCCAAGCGGAATCATTGTGGCGGTACTGGGATACATTCTCAGTATAGACAAGGCGTTGGTATCCTAGATGAGTCAGCAGATCGTCCACCTTATTCAGGTCGTCTTTATGCACGAGAAAATCCAGGTCTATTGTTGTCCTCGGATAACCTAAAATTCCCAAGGCGAAGCCGCCTATGGCCGCATACCGGATGCGGCGGCGGTCAAACTCCGCCAGCAAGACCTCCAGGACGCGCTTAAAATTCACTTCACCATTGTAGACATTCCGACATGCTGCCGCAAACAGAAACTCCAGAGGGAGAGTCAGGGATGTACCTATGGGGAGGTGAAAATCGATCGCCAATGCGGTCGTCCGGCTCTCTGGCGCAGATGAAGCGATCGCGTTAATGTATGGGAGAGTATGATTACTGCCCACGCCGATGTCGTCGGCAGCCTGCTCCGGCCGCAGGAGCTGCTTAAGGCACAGGGGCAACTCGCCGCTGGAACCCTCAGCGCTTCTCACTTTAAAGAGATCGAAGACCGGGCCGTGAATGAGGCCGTTGCGCTGCAGGAATCCGTCGGGCTGGAGGTCGTAACCGATGGCGAGATGCGCCGCCAGTCTTTTCAGAGCCAGATGACTGCAGCGGTCAGCGGCTTCGGCGAGTTTACGCTGGATGCTTTCCTCTGGGGCGACTGGTATGACGAGCGTGGGGTTCATAGGAAACGGCGGCCAGCCAAGCTGGGCGTGGTGAGCAAACTCGTCCGCCGTCGCTACTTGTCGGTCGATGAATTCCGTTACCTACAGGCCAAGACCCGGCGCATCGCCAAGATCACCCTCCCCAGTCCCGGCCTTTGGGTTAACCTCTGGTCTCCACGACGCTCCCGAAAGGCCTATCCGACGCTCGACGCCTACCTTGCCGATATCGTCGCAATCTTGCGCGAAGAGGTAAAAGAGCTGGTTCGCTCGGGCGCCACTTACATCCAGCTAGATGCACCCCATTACGGCCTTCTGCTGGACGCCAAAACCCGGCTCTTCTACGAGAGACAAGGCTGGAGCCTGGAAAAATGGTTGACTCTTGGAGTGGAGCTGGACAACGCGGTCATTGACGTCTTTCCCGGAGTCACCTTTGGCATTCACCTGTGACGCGGCAACCAGGGCAGCCGGTGGCTGTCCGAAGGAGGCTATGAGGCGATCAGCCGTCAGCTTTTCCGCACTATAAAGGCGGACCGCATGCTTCTGGAGTACGACGATGCGCGTTCCGGTTCTTTTGAGCCACTTAAGGACATCCCCGAAGGCAAGTTCGTAGTCTTGGGATTGGTCACGACGAAGAGAGGGCGTCTTGAGGACAAGGAAGAATTGAGGCAGCGGATATCTCAAGCCAGCCGTTATGTGTCGCTCGAACGGTTGGGGCTTAGTCCCCAGTGTGGCTTTGCCTCATCCATCGTTGGCAATGTCATCTCCTTCGAGGAGCAACGCCGCAAGCTCGAACTGGTCGTCCAGACCGCCCGAGAGGTGTGGGGCTGAAAATTAGCTTAAGGAACGCACCACCAGGGTAACGCCGATCACGAACAGTAATACCAGCAGCCCCCGGTTGAAGGTCTGCTGGTTGACGCGGTCCTGGGTCTTGAGGCCCGCATAGAATCCAATCAGGCAAAGGAGCGTGACCAGCAGCGAAAGGCGCAAGGTCGAAAAGGTAAAAAGATTCCAGGTTGACACCGCGATCAACTGGCTCACCTTGGTGAAGATAAAGATGGTCGCAATCGATTTGACGAACTCGGTCTTCGCCAGCTTGAGGCCGTACAGGTAAATGGCCAGGGCAGGGCCAGCCGCATTGGTCATGCCGTTCAAAAATCCTCCTAAGAAGCCGACCAGGGGAGAGAGCATACCCTCCATCTGGGGGGAGATCTCCAGGTCGAGGCGGAAGAGGTTGGAAGTGACAAAGACAAGGACCATAACCCCGAGCGTGAGATTGAGGAGCCAGATCGGCAGAGTAACGAGGAGCTTGGTGCCCAGAAAAACCCCCAGAACGGTCAGCAAGAGTAGCCCCTTGAAACGCCGAAAAATCGCCGGCGCAAAGCTCCCCCGAAAAATCTGCGTGATGTCCATAATGATATTAGGGATAATCAGAATGGTGATGGCGGTCCGAATATCCAGCAGCAGGGCCACGGTCGGCGTCGCAATTAACGGAAATCCCATTCCTGTCGTTCCCTTGACATAAGCGGCCAGGAGCAGGGAAGCAGCCACGAGGAGGGTGGTTTCACTGAAATCCATGTCAGCTCAGAAATCTCTCTGGACCGCTGTCCGGGTTGAAAATATTCGGGATATCTGCGATAGCAGTTTCCAGGCCCAATAAACTTTACCTGCTCTATATGACTCCGATTGTTAACCGCGCAATAAAGCTCGTCCGCCGCACACCGGTAAGAACTTTTATCTTTTATCCCCTGGTCGCGCTTCTCTGGGAGCTGTTTTTAAATAAGGGCAGCCTCCGACTCGAGCCGCTCTTTTTACCCGTCATGCTCTGGGGTTATTTGCAATACCGCCTGTGCGGACTCTACAGAATCAAACGTGGTGGCGGTGGACCAGGGCTGGAGACCCCCCCCGAGCGCCTTGTGGCCACGGGACCCTATGCCTACATGCGCAACCCGATGTACTTGGGACATATCCTGTACTTGATCGGTCTAACACTGACTTTAAAATCTCTCCTCGCCACGCTTATCACTATTGGCGCCGCGATTTGGTTTCACTTCCGGGTTCTCGGCGACGAAAAGAGACTGGCCGAGCGGCTCGGTGCACCCTATGTCGAATACACCTCGCGGGTGAAGCGCTGGATCCCCGGCCTCTTCTAGATCACTAAGCTCATAGCTATCAGCCTTTAGCTTTCAGCCCTAGGGTTTGCTGAAGGCTGACCGCTGATCGCTACGATTACGGTTTTACCCGCCGGCTCTTGGTCTTTTCCCCGGTCATGTATCATCCGCCATCCCGCCATTGTCAAGCACGGTCCGTTCGGGGACTTGCTTCGCTCCCCGAAAGCAATAGGCCGGTGGGTTCTTTGAACCGTTCAGTCTCCGTGCTTTCGCCTCGCTCGGCAAGTCCCCTCGCTTTACAGAGCGAGCGAGGGGAGCGCGAATGAGGCTGCGGACGTCCGACTGGGAAGCTTCGGTTAAAGCACAGGTCTATCGGCCGCAGCCGAAGGCGCGCTCCCCGAGGGAGCCTACACTCATCCTATTGACAAAAACTACCTTCCAACCTAACTTCAGGCAGGCTAAATTTTTCTGGAGATATCTATGGCGAACGTCGGCTTCGTAGGGCTTGGTGTCATGGGTAGCCGGATGGTCAAGCGGCTGCTCGACGCCGGCCATAAGGTGACCGGCTACAATCGGACAAAATCAAAGGCGCAGCGGCTAGTAAACGCCGGGATGGAGTGGGGTGAGAGCCCACGGACCGTGGCGCAGGCCGCAGACGTGACCTTTACTATGGTCACCAACACTGCCGCTTTGGAAGCCGTTACCGGGGGCGCCGATGGGATCCTCGCCGGACTGGCTCCGGGCAAGTTGTATATTGACATGAGCACTGTCAGCCCGGCGGCAAGCAGGGAGTTGGCCGCTAAAGTTTCAGCCAGAGGAGCAAGAATGGTGGATGCCCCTGTCTCCGGCAGCGTGAGCACCTTGGAAGAGGGAAAACTCTCTATCATGGTGGGAGGAGAAAGAGAGGCTTTCGAGCGCGCCCGCCCCATTCTTGAGGCAATCGGCCCGAAGGTTACCCACGTGGGCGCCAACGGCCTCGCCGTCTCAATGAAAATTGCCACTAACTTGAGCCTCGCCGTGCAGATGCTCGCCTTCAGCGAAGGAGTGCTGCTGGCAGAGAAAAGCGGCATCCCGCGTGCTACGGCCGTTGAGGTGCTGCTGAATAGCGTCATCGCTTCGCCGATGGTGAAGTACCGCGGGCCGTTCGTGCTGCAAATGCCGGACGAGGCCTGGTTCGACGTGAACATGATGCAGAAAGATTTGCTCCTGGCATTAGAAATGGGTAGAGAACTTGACGTGCCTCTTCTCACTACCGCGGTCACGAACGAAATGCTCACCGCGGCGCGAGGCATGGGGCTGTCGCGGAAAGATTTCGCCGTGCTGTTTGAAGTTCTGGCGCGAATGTCAGGACTCAAAAAACAGTCGTGAGTTTTGAGTGTTGAGTTTTCAGTGCGGAAAATGAACTCAAAACTAAAAACTAAGAACTCAAAACTTTCGCGTTCGCCTGTGGCCATTGAACGGGAGAAATGGCTGCGCTTCTACCGCCAGATGCTTAAGATCCGTCTTTTCGAAGAGCAGGTTAACCAGCTTTACCTCGGCGCGAAGATGCCGGGTTTGGCGCATCTCTACATCGGCGAGGAGGCGATCGCCGTGGGCGTGTGCGAGGCGCTAAGAGGCGACGATTATATCACCAGCACCCATCGGGGCCATGGCCACTGCCTGGCTAAGGGCGCGGCCGTGGAGCGCATGTTCGCGGAGCTCTTAGGCAAAGCGCCCGGTTACTGCCGCGGCAAGGGCGGCTCGATGCACATCGCCGACCAGGAGACCGGCAACCTGGGAGCCAATGCCATAGTCGCAGGCAGCGCTGGCATCGCAACTGGGGCGGCCATGTCGGCTAAGATGCGCGGCAGCAATCAGATCGCGGTCTGCTTCTTCGGTGAAGGCGCTTTGGGCCAGGGGCTTCTATATGAGGTCATGAACATGGCTTCGCTGTGGAAGCTGCCGACCCTCTTCGTCTGCGAGAACAACCAGTACAACGAATACACCCACTATCAGGAGACAACCGCCGGTGATCTCAAAGCCCGGCCCGAGGCCTTCGGGATCGAAACGGTCTCGATAGACGGCCAGGATGTCGGCGTGGTTTACACAACCGCGCTGCGCTTGGTAGGGCAGATAAGGCAGGGAAAAGGCCCTGCCTTTCTCATCTGCGATACCTACCGTTTTCACGGCCACCACGTGGGCGACATCAACCGGACCTATTACCGCTCCAAGCACGAAGAAGAGGAGTGGAAGAGCAAACGCGATCCGCTTGTGCTGCTCGTGGCTCGGCTGAAGGCGCAGAAGCTGGCAAACGACAAGGCGCTGGCAAAGATCGAAGAGGAGTTGAGACGGGAGATTGAAGCCGGCGTTGAGTTCGCGCTAAACGCCCCTTACCCAGACGCCGCTGAGGTGGATCAGCATGTATACGCGTAGGAGGAAGGCATTAGGCACGAGGCAACAGGCAACAGTCATTAGGGGAGAAATTCCTACTGTTGCCTCACGCCTTACGCCCCGCTATGAAAGCACCAACTCAAAAGACTCCCCAAGTTACCAGCGCCGGTCGCGAAATTACCTTTGGCCAGGCTATTAACGAAGCCCTGGCCGAGGAGATGCGGCGCGACCCGACCGTCTTCATTATCGGAGAAGATGTCGCCGAGGCGGGAACCCCATTTAAGGTTCTCTCAGGTCTTGTGGAGGAATTTGGCCGTGGCCGGGTGATCGACTCGCCGATCTCCGAGGCGGGCATTGCCGGTTTGGGCGTGGGGGCGGCGATGACCGGAATGCGCCCGGTTGTTGATATCATGTTCGGGGATTTCGTCACGTTAACGATGGACCAGATGGTGAACCAGGCTGCCAAGATCCACTACATGTCAGGCGGCAAGCTCAAGGTCCCTATGGTCCTGCGCACCACCTTGGGCGCTACCCGCCGCTCAGCGGCTCAGCACAGCCAGAGTCTCCATGCGTGGTTAAGTCACGTGCCTGGCCTCAAGGTTGTCGTGCCCTCTACCCCCTACGACGCCAAGGGACTGCTCAAAACCGCTATTCGCGATGACAACCCTGTGGTCTTTTTCGAAGACAAGATGATGTACCAGTTAAAAGGGCCGGTGCCGGAAAGCGAGTACACCATTCCCTTCGGCGTGGCTGATATCAAGCGTGCCGGCACGGACATCACTATCGTGGCTACCAGCAGCATGGTGCAGGTCGCCCTGAGAGCAGCCGAGGTGCTGAGCGAAAGCGGCATCAGCGCTGAGGTCATTGACGTTCGGAGCACGGTCCCGCTCGATAAACAAACGATCATAGAATCCGCCAACAAGACGGGCCGCGCGATCGTGGTGGACGAAGGCTACGAGCGCTACGGCGTCACCGCCGAGATCGCCTCGGTGATCGCCGAAGGCGCCTTCTACTACCTCGACGCGCCGGTAAAACGCATGGGCGCCATGGATGTTCCGGTGCCCTTCTCGCCGGTGCTCGAAGATCAAACCGTGCCGACCCCCGAATTGAACGACTGGTGCTTTCGGCTTGCTCGGCAAGTCCCCTCACTCCGAGGCGGAACGCCGGGGGCGGATCGACAGATCGATGCACCAGACGTGGTGGTTCAAGCGTATCAACGGTACAGCGTATCCGGACTCTATTGCATCGATCTTGAGAGACGCCTCCAGCGGAAAGTTACCGATAATGATACTTTAGGAGGTCGGCGATGGGACTTAAAACTTTTGGCCTGATGGGCGTAGATTGGGAAGAGCGGGTCAACCTAGAGCGGTTGCGGCATGAGCGTTTGGCGCGGGTGAAAAGGTTTCTCAAAGAATCCGAGATGGGTGCGCTCCTTTGCTTCGACATGAACAACATCCGTTACATCACCGCCACCCACATCGGCACCTGGGCTATGGATAAGCTGGTTCGTTTCACCCTCCTGCCGCAGGACGATGAGCCGATTATTTGGGACTTCGGCTCGGCTGCGCGCCATCACCAGATCTACTGCCCGTGGCTCGGAGAGCGTTCGCGGGCCGGCATTTCCACGCTACGCGGCGCAACTTCCCCGGCCTCGGGACTGGCGGAGGATGTAGCCAAAAAAATCCGCATCGAGCTGGAAAAAAGAAAACTGCTCAACGAGCCGGTTGGAGTTGACGTTATCGAGCTCCCAGTGCTGTTTGCTCTGCAGGCTCAAGGCATCAAGGTCGTGGACGGCCAGCAGTTGATGCACGAGGTAAGAAAGATCAAGACGCAGGACGAGATCACCATGCTCAATACCGCTTGTATGATGGTGGACTCCGCTTATGAGGAACTCTATCGCTTCATGAGGCCGGGCGTGCGCGAAAACGAGTGCGTAGGTCTGGTGAGCAAAGTGCTTTACGACCTGGGATCGGAGCATGTCGAGGGAGTAAACGCCATTTCAGGCGAGCGCTGCAGCCCCCACCCACATGTTTACACGGATCGTGTGCTGCGGCCGGGCGATCCCGCGTTTTTCGATATCCTCCACAGCTATAACGGCTATCGCACCTGTTACTACCGGACTTTTACCATTGGCAGCGCCTCCCCGGCTATGGTGGATGCCTACAAGCGCTGCCGGGACTACATGGATGCAGCGATCAGTATAGTCAAGCCGGGGATAACCACAGCCGATGTTGTGAAACTCTGGCCCAAAGCTGGGGAATTCGGCTTCGCCAATGAAGAGGCCGCCTTCGCCTTGCAGTACGGGCATGGCGTGGGGCTCTCGATCTGGGAAAAACCCATTTTCAGCCGGCTTGTCTCCCTGAACCATCCGGAGGTCATTCAGGAGGGCATGGTCTTCGCCCTGGAGACCTACTGGCCGGCCTCTGACGGCTGGTCAGCGGCTCGCCTTGAAGAAGAGGTGGTCGTTACCAAGGACGGCTGCGAAGTCATCACGCGCTTTCCGGCCGAGAAGCTCCTCGTGGCTGGAACCCACTACTTCACAGCCGGCGGGCCGCTACCAAGCACGCGGGAGACGCAATCGAATCTCAACAATCCGGGTTCGCTGGAGAGGGTAAAGCGTTGAAGGCTTGACGAACACGAGCCACGAACACGAGGAACGATTTTAACATGGCAACCGACGTGATCATGCCTGCGCTGGGAATGGCGCAGGAAAAAGGCACCTTGGTTAGCTGGCTCAAGGCCGAAGGGGACTCCGTCACAAAGGGCGAGCCTCTGATGGAGGTCGAGACCGACAAGGCGACGGTCGAGGTGGAGGCCCCGGCATCGGGCATCCTTGCCCATGTAACCGCCGCTCCCGGCGACGAAGTGCCGGTGGGGCAAAGGATCGCTGTCCTCGTCGCGCCTGGCGAATCCCTGCCGAAGCAGAGTACCAAAGCCGCACCTCCTTCCGCGGCTGCCGCTGCTCTCACAGTTTCACCGCCAGAACCTTCGTCCGTTTCAAAAGCCCAGGCCGCGCCGATCCTAGGGCGTATTGCCGCCTCGCCCGCGGCAAGAAGAATCGCCAAGGAGAGAGGGGTAGATCTTGCCTCTTTGAAGGGAAGCGGTCCGAAGGGAGAGATCGTTGCCCAGGATGTGCAGCGGGCTAAAGAGATGGAGAGCGGCGCTCCGGGCGGGCCGCCAAGAGTAAAAGAGACCGTTCCCTTGAGCGCCATGCGCCGGATCGTCGGCGAGCGCATGTCCAAGAGCAAGCAGACAGCGCCCCATTTCTATGTCAGCATGGAAGTGGACATGAGCGAGGTGAACAGAAAAAGGGCTGAGTGGAAGGAAAAAAAGGAAGAGGTCGTGCCTTCGATTAATGACTTTATCCTCTGGGCCTCCGCGCAGGGGCTGAGAGACTTCCCCTTGTTAAACGCCGCCTTCACGGACAAAGGAATCGAGTTACACGCTGACATCAATATCGCCATGGCGGTTGCTCTTGATGAAGGCCTGGTGGCGCCGGTTATCCGCAATGCCGACTGTTTGACGCTTGAGCAACTGGCCCAGCAGAGCCGGGAGCTCGCGGAAAAGGCGCAAAAGAAAAAACTCTTTCCCCTGGACTACGAGGGGGGGACCTTCACGGTATCGAATTTGGGCATGCTCGGCGCGGATAGCTTTGTAGCCATCATCAACCCGCCGCAGTGTGCTATTTTGGCGGTCGGCCAGGCGGCCCCGCGCGTGGTTGCCCGCGGTGAAAAGATCATCGTCCGCTCCATGATGACCATGACCCTCTCCGCGGACCACCGGATCGTCGATGGCGCGGTCGCGGCTAGATTTCTTAAAGAGGTAAAGGAACGTTTAGAAAAACCGGAGGCAGAGGGATAAGGTCTCGGGAGCTTTGACTCCTGTGGAAAAAAAGATCATGGAGATCACGCGCTGGTGATGCATGAGGGTCTGGTCAAAGTAACCAGCAGCGCGAAAGAAATAAAAGAATCGCAAGTCAGAGAAGCCTATCTCGGCATCTGAGAGCTTGGCCAAAACCGCTTTGAGGGAAGCGGCCAGGAACTGCTCAAGGAGCCCGAAGTGAAGCGCCTCTACCTGGGCCGATAGGGGCCATTTTTTTATTGACTAGAGGGGCAATTAGTTGTACAATTAATTGTACATATCGGTTACAACCATGCGGCAGCTATCTTTAAGCGAAGCCAGAGCAGATCTGAGCAATCTAGTAGATGAGGTCTATAAGGGCAGAGGCCCGATCGCCATCAGCCAAAGATCGAAGCTAAAGGCCATCCTGGTGGACGCACAGTGGTATCTGAAGGTTGAGGAGGAGCTTAGTTCCTACCGGCAGGGGCCAAGAACCAAACCTTTTAGGCTCGGGGGCACCATGGAGGTTACGGGTCAGGTCGACCTGGCACTGGAGGAGCTGAGGCGGGAATTGGAGGCGTTCCTGCAGAAATCCGAAGAGAACGTTAAGTGATCTGCGTCACTCACACCCAACCTCTCATCCTCGCGGCAACGAGCCGCCACGACCGGCTGGGAAAAAGAGCGAGGAGGATTTTTCAGGATGTCGAGGAGGGAAAGGAGAGACTGGTGGTTCCGGTCACAGCCTTAGAAGAGATCCTCTTTCTCTGCGAGAGGAAAGTCGTTAGGCTCAAAATCCCTTTTCCACGCTGGGTTGAGGAGATGGAGCAGTCGCCCAACTTCCTGCTCCAGCCTCACACCCCTGATATCCTTGTGGAAGCCCAGAGCCTTGCTGCAGTGCAACACCCACGGGATAGGATCGTTGTTGCCACCGCGCGCCGTCTCGGCTATCCGCTCATTACCGCGGATGAGACCCTCCGTGGGCTGGGTCTGGTTGAGACGGTGTGGGAATGAAACGCTACGCGTGAGATGAGTAGAAGCAAGAAGGAACCGCCAGAAAATAGCCCAGCGGATCAGGGTCTTGATTCGCCTTTTGGCGAACCCGTTGTCCTTCCCATCGAGGACTCCATCGACCTCCACGCCTTTTCGCCGAGAGAAATACCCAGCGTGGTGGAGGAATACCTCGAGCAGTGCAGGCGCGCTGGCATCTACGAAGTCCGCCTGATCCACGGCCGCGGCAAAGGCATCCAGCGCCGTGTGATCCGCTCGCTGCTAGAAAAGAGCCCGCTGGTCTTGTCCTTTAAAGACGCGCCTGTAGAATCTGGCGGCTGGGGAGCTACTGTCGTGGTGCTGAGAAACCATTAAGCGTGAAAAACAAATAAAGTCACGCATCAAGAGTCTGGCCGCCGTCCACCACCAGGGCATGGCCGGTGACGAAAGAAGACTCGTCCGAGGCCAAAAAAAGTACCCCATAGGCAATCTCTTCAGGCTGGCCCATCCGCAGAAGCGCTTTATTGCTGCCAGCCATTCTGGCACGCTGCTCGTCCGTAAAGCCTTGAGCGGGACGCGGCGGGTATCCCCGGAAACGGGCCGTCTCGATGCTGCCGGGGCAGACGCAGTTCACTCTTATCCCGCTCGGTCCGTAGTCCAGAGCCATCTGGCGCGTCAGGTTCACGATCGCAGCCTTGGTAGCGCAGTAAGCAGGATAGCGCTCGCTGGCGAGAAGCCCGAAGGTAGAGGCTGTGTTCACAATGTTGCCGCTGCCCTTCTTGAGAAAGTGGGGGATGGCGGCGCGCACCCCACGAAAAATGGCGTTCAGGTTGAGATTGACCACAAAATTCCACTCTTCGTCGGTGAATTCATGGATTTTTTTGCGCACGCCGCCGCCGGCGTTGTTGAAGAGAATGTCCAGATCACCGTAGCGCTCCAGGGACGTGGCCACCATCCGGTCGCAGTCCGCCTGAAGCGTAACATCTACGTGCGAGAAGAGCGCCTGCCCGCCATCCTGTTCGATAAGTCTGTCTACTCTTGGGTTGGTGGTCTCCTGGATGTCGCAGCACACGACCCTGGCCCCTTCGCGCGCAAACAGGCGAGCCGTGGCGCGCCCGATGCCGCTGTTGGCGCCGGTGATAATCGCCACTTTTCCCTGTAGCCTCCCAAGTCCCTTCCCCATTCTCGGATGTTCGCTTACCGCAGTGGAATTCATGACATTCGCTCCTCTGACTTTTTAGTTTTGCCGGACAACATAGCCCATAACATTCAGGGTATTCAAATGGATGGCCGGCGCTCGGATCACCCCGGACATCCGTCAATGCGCGGCTTGATTAAGATCGGAGTGTAGACCTCGAGAAAGATCGCAAAAGCGAGAATCCAGAGCCCCGCTGATAGGGCAACGAATTGCGGCAGCCACTCTAGAAAGAAAATGGGCGCCAGGCCGCGCGCCACCGCAGCGAGGTTGATCAGGGCAAAGGCAATGGCCATAGGTTTGGCCGCTCTCAGCGGCCTTCCCGTGTGGCCTAGGGAGACGCGCGCCATCATGCCGAGGGTCAGGACCCCGATCCCGCCCACGGTGAAGGCGTGAATCGTGAATTGAGGTGAAACCAAACCCGCGGCGGCCAGAGTCTTCAAGCAAAATCCTACAACGACCCAGCTATAGCCCAGATGAAGCACCCACAACAGGGGAATGGGCCAGAACCTCTCCGTGTACCAGCCGATCAAACGCACGCCGTTGCTCAAAGCGGCTAGCCCAGCCATGATGCCGACCAGAATGGAATCGGGAAGAAAAGGCTCTGCGACGCTAAAGGCGATCACGCTGCCAATGGATAACCATTCGATCCATCGCCACCGCCTCGGGCTCACGCCGGATAACGCCCGCTCGGTAAAAAACGGTATCACCCTACCCCCCATGATTACGATCAACAGAATGATCAAATCGAGAGCGAGAAAAATACCCGGCCGCGCAAGCCCCTCGGCAAATCCCAGGATCTCAAGATGAATAAGCAGGTTTGCCAGGGCAAAGACAGCCAGCAGCGGGACGAAAAAGAGATTGCGCCTTTGCCCGCTTCCAAGCAGAGGAATAGCAAGGGAGACCGCCAGCGCAGGAAGGAAAAGAAGATCCACCAGGGCAGTGAGCCAGTACGGAAGGGCCTCCGGAAAAAACGGCATGATCCGCCCGGCCACCCAAAGAGCGCTTAGCGCTGCGAGGGGTGCCCCTGCAGGCGTCTGCATACCTGTCCAGTTCCTAACTGCGGTGAGCAGAAACCCGGCGATGACCGCGCTGGCATAGCCGAAAATCATTTCGTGGCTATGCCAGCCAACCATACCGTAATAAGTCGTAACGGCACGGTTGTTGACAAATGCGCTGGCCCAGATTGCCATCAAGATGACCGCGAAAATTCCGGCCAGCAAAAAGAAAGGGCGGAAACCGAGCGCGAACAGAACCAGACTGAATCGTCGCATTCTTCGAAGCCTTATCTGGAAATTTCCATCAAAACACTACTGTGATCACGGATGTTTATCAAACGCCGCGATGGCGCCTAGCGGGTCAGCGGGTCGCTGGAGCTCTTTTCCCCGGCAAAAAAATCGTGCAAGATAACGGCATGAGGATGGGCAGTCTAGCGGCTCTGTGGCGTCTAGGCCCGCGGCGGGTCTTCCAACTCTTCTACCATCTGCCAAGCTTTCTGAAACTCTTCTGGCGGCTGCTGCAAGACCGCCGCGTGCCGCTGGGGCCGAAGCTGCTTCTCGTCCTGGTCCTGGCCTACATCATCGCCCCTGCCGACCTATTGCCCGACCTGTTCCTGGGTCTCGGTCAGGTCGATGACCTGGTAGTTCTCTTCCTCGGCCTCCAGGCCTTCGTCCGGCTCTGCCCCAAGGAGATCGTGCGCGAGCACGTCCAGGCGATAGCGGCGGGAAGATAGATTAGTGCGTGATGGGGTTGGGTCCTGCTAGCCACGAGCCTTCCTAAGACCCAGCCAACCACACACAACCTCCTCAACCTGGGTGATTTGCTCGGGCCTCAGCTTGCCGACACAACGAAGGAGCTTTGCCGTGGGAACGGTTACAATGCTCTGGGCATTGAAGGCCCCAGGACGGAGAAAAGGCACGGCCACTTTGCGTTCAAAGCGCGACCCTCGGAGGCTCGTAGTATGTGGAATCAAAGTGACTAAGGAACGGTCTTCTTCTCCGGCGGGTACGCTAAAGATCAGGCACGGTCGAATCTTGGCAGCAAGACCAAGGTCGACTATCCACACCTCCCCGCGTTCAGGGACCATCATTTCTTGGATTCGTCGCGATCGAGTTCGAGAAATACCTGATCTGCGGCTGCAAGAAGTTCGTCGTCGGTCATGGACGGGTGTTCCAATGTAGCCGCTTTTCTGAGCAGTAAAGCGATAACTTCACGCTTCTCAGCGTCAGTCAGCGCGTCGAAGCTTTCGATAATCTTTTCAGCCGGTTGGGTCATGTCATTATCATGGCATCAAGGCCGGCCTCTTTCAAGCGGCGTCGTGAGACATTCGGATGCGTCGCGCCATCTCTTCATTTGAGATGACTCGGCCCCCGTCTGAGTCAGCAAGGCCCCGCTGCACCATGACGTGAAAGGCTAATTCCCGCACGATCTCCTCGTGCGAACTATCCTCGGGCTGCTCCTCGATCAGCTTCATCAATTCTTCCTTCGCTTTCGACATGGATCACGCCTCCAGGCTAGCCTGAATCCTGTCACAATCGGGCGATACGATCAAATGCCATGTTAAGCTCAAGCTGAGCGTTCGCCGCAAACCGCCTGCTCCGAAGTGCAAGTTTGGAAGAAAGGTAATAACGCAAGCCTGGCGCCGGCTTTGGTTGGGATTGAATGGAAGGAGAATTGAATTTAATCTTGGCGTTAAGAGAAATAGATTGAAAAGTCCGGCCTCAACGATTTCTTACCACCTAACCTCACCCGTTTCACTTCGGGGAAACTCCTTATCGATTCTCTCCAGGAGTATTGAACGTTTGCCTCCTACATCTTGGAACACGCGGATAGCTGATCTCCATCGGTTTTCGATACGCCGTAATCTGATGTTCTCGATCACGAATCTGTTGCGTGCACTAATAAAGACATTGTAGTCGTGTCTGTCTTCCTGTTCTGGGAGTCCCCACCTATCTATGATGCGGGCACCGCCAGGCGGTAGGGTTCCTACATGAGACTGGAGATTTGCCTCTTCCATTCCGTAAATGCTTAAATCTCGTTCCTCGGATGCCTGTTTGCTCAATTCTGCCATACGAACATCGACGTCATAGAGCGGGAAACGCCCTCCGTTGTGCACCATTAAGGTAGCTCTAGGAGGCTTCTCTCCTATTATTGATACATCGAGGTAGGGGAAACCGTCGCCCCCTGTTACAGAAAAACGAAGTTGCTCTTGGACCTGGGACTCGCGCTGCTGAACAAGATATGCCCCAAACGCGCTTATCACTACGCCGATCAACACAACGAGCGCCGCATATTCACTCAACCAAGACAGCATAATTTCTAGCCACAGTGCGGTTCCGGGGGTCAGACACGACAGTCTCAACAATCTTGCCCATCTAACCTTTTCCTCCGTTGGTCAACGTTGTTTAACGTTTCGGGCTGATCCCGGGCCTTCCGTATTTCGCGAACATTTCTTTGACGAGAAAGCCGATCTTCCGACGTTTGGGCTCCGGCGGGATCATGAGCGGAGCGCACCCACGACCAATGCGCCCTTTGTTTGAGGTCGCAAATCGCTACCTCAGACCGGAAACCATCAAAGATGGATAAGTCCAATATGTCAGGCTGGGATGAGATTGTACGACGCTTGAATCCAATCTGGCCTAGGGGGCGGCTAAACCATATTCAGGCGGGTTGGCCGGAAAGGCTCTCCTCGATGAAGTTTAATACCTGTAGGAACATGTGGCGGCAAAGGGGCAAGTCTGCCTTGCAAATTATAATCTTTAGGATATACTTTGCTCTATGAATAAATCGTTGAAGAGCGTGCTGGCCAGGAACCTGAGGGCCTTGCGCCTTCGGGCGGGGCTATCTCAGAGCGATCTGGCTAGAAGGGCCGGCACGCTGCAGCCGCGAGTCGCCGTCATGGAGTCGGCGGACGATACCACTCTCCCTGGGCTTGAGTGGCTCGGACGGGTGGCAGAGGCCCTCGGAGTCCCGGTATCCGATCTGGTGTCTGAGAGAGCAGGGCCGGAGGCAAACTCCCTGCCCGATCTTCCCGGGGATGGAGACAATCTGGCAGCGCACCTTAAAGAGCTCGGGGCGCCGCTCACCGGGCCTTCCAGAAAGAGCCGCGCTTTCAGTCCGGAAGCGGTGGTTCTCGGAGTTCTCCGCAGGGTCCCATCATCGCGCATGGTGGAGTGCCTACCAGGACTCCTTTTTAAAAAAGAGATGGATCACGAAAAACTGCTGAGGGTGGCGAAACGGCGGGGCTTGGTCAACCGGCTTGGCTTTGTCGTGGACGTGGCTGTTACCCTGGCCGAGGAGAAGGGGGATCGGGAAAAAGCCTCCCGCCTGCGCGCTCTCTCAAACAAGCTCTGGACCGAGAGGTATAAAGAAGCCGAGGAATTTCTCATGAGTGAAGCGCCTGAAGACCCCGAACTCCGCAACTGGCTTAAGAAGAAAACGCCCCGCGCCGGAAAGAAATGGGGGGTTTATGGCGCCTATAGCCGGGAACGTTTCCGTGAAGCCCTTAAACGAGCCGCTTGAGACCTTCCGTCTCCGTCTTCAGGAAGCCAGATCCAAAATAGATCGGCCGATTGACATTATTCTGATCGGAGGGGCAGCAGCCCTTCTCAGTGGCGCTGTAAACCGGGTAACAGAGGATATCGATATTCTCGCTTCCAGTGAGACGGTCAGGATGCTTAGGGAGGCGGGGATCTTGAGGTCTCCCATTCAACCCGTCGCCGATTCGTTTCTCTGCCTGCACCCGGACCATCGCAAGGCCTGTATCTATTTGCGCGACCTTTCCTTCCCGCCCAAGATCAGAGTCTATCGACTCTCGCCCTTGGATCTTGCCATCTCCAAGCTCTCGCGCTTCCAGCAGGTCGACATTGAAGATATTGAGGCGATCCTAAAGAAGGAAAAGATCGCCAAGAAAAGGCTTCTCAAACGCTATGCCACTGCCAGGGCTTACTACACCAACCCTAAAGCGACGGATTTCAATATGAGGCTGCTTATCAGAAAAGTCTACGGCGAAGATTTCGATCTGAAAAGGGACCTACCTCAGCCCGAAGGAGGACCGTAGTAGGCTTATTGATGACCGCTAGAAGTGGAAAAAGGTTCCTGACACCTTTTCTGGTCTCCACTACTGGTCCGCCGCCTATTTCCGACAGTGCAGTAATAGATTTGCTTCCCTTAGCGACGGAAGTCATGTATAGGTTGCTGACCATGTCGGCATTACTTGGCAGAATAAGAGCCGTGCCGATCGCCTGGGTGGTTCTCGGGGCGGCCTTCTTGATCCAGATGGTCTTTTCCGGGGTCCACCTCGCCTTCGGCGTCTTTCTCAAACCCGTCGCGGAGGAATTCCAGTGGGGGCGCGGCACCACTGCCTTTGCCTACACGCTTCTCTGGTGGGTCTCTTCTCCGGCCGGGCTTCTGCTCGGCTGGCTGTCAGACCGGATCGGCACCCGCAAGATCCTCGTCTTTGGCGCTCTCGCCTTTGGATTGGGTATCTTTCTTTCGAGCCGGATAGAAAATCTTTGGCAGTTCTATCTCTATTTCGGCGTCCTTGCGGGCATCGGCAGGGCTGCCGACCGGGCGCCTTTGCTCTCTGCGGTCCTCCAGTTCTTTAGACGGAACAAAGGGTTGGCCATGGGCATTACCCTCTCCGGGACAGGGGTTGGGACGCTCCTTTTTCCCTGGCTTGCCCGCTACGTGATTACGGTCGTGGACTGGCGCGCCGCTTTCGCGGCGATGGGTCTATTGAGCTGGCTTATTCTCTTGCCCGCGGCCTTCATTATCCGCAAGCCCAGGGAAGGGGAAGCCGAGGCAGAAGAAAAGGGTGACAAAGATCTTCGCGCCAGGGAAGTCAACGGTATTTTGGGCACGCCCGACACGGATTGGACCATGGCCGAAGTGCTCAGGACCCGGGTTTTTTGGATCTTCGTCATCACCGGACTTGCCTGCTGCATCAGTCACTCACTCCCTCTCGCCCATATCGTTGCCTATGCCTCGGACCGCGGAATCACCGATCTCACCGCCGCGGGCATCCTGGGCATCATCGGAGTTTCCGCTGCTGTTGGCCGCCTTATCTGGGGGGCCGCCTCGGACATTATCGGAGCACGAAAGACCGTCTTCTGCTGCATCGCCCTGCAGACGCTGGCGATGTTTCTGGTGGCGTTCGCACAGAGCCTGCTGGCTTTTTATCTCTTCGCGGTGGGCTTCGGTCTTGCCTACGGCGGAGTCCTGCCGCTTTACGCGGTCGTGACCCGCGAGCTCTTTGGGATGAAGCGCTTCGGCACCGTCTATGGAATGCACTCTTTTGTTACCAGCTTCGGGATGGGAGGCGGTGGGATCGTGGGCGGATATCTATTCGATTTCTCCGGCAGCTACTTTGTCCCGCTCATGACCAGCACCGTGCTCGGTCTCCTAGCCACTGGCTTTGCCGCCCATTTGGCCTTCCTCAAAGAACCAAGCGCGCCAGCGCCAGAGAAGGGCATTACGGCTCACATAGTTTCTCAAGCCAAGGCCTAGACTCTTCTCGCTCTTTTTCCTGTCAAGTTGAGGATGGGTGATTTTTCACAACGGAAAAAGGGTCCTCGCCCTTGGAACGGAGGAGATAGTAGACGGTGATCATGACCCCCACGGTTATAAAGCTATCGGCAAAGTTAAAGGCGGGCCAATGGAATCGCGACCAGTAAAAATCCAGGAAATCGATCACCTCGCCGTAAACCACCCGGTCCACCAGGTTCCCGATGGCTCCCCCGAGAATGAAAGTAAACGCGATAATCAGGCCTCTCTCGTTCTCAGGCAGCCGCCTGAGCATCATGACAATGAAACCAATCGCCAGCAGGGAGAAGAAGATGAGGAAGGGCAGACGGAAACCCGCCTCGCTTCCGGCCAGAATGCCGAAGGCCGCGCCGGTGTTGCGGATATAGGTCAGGCTAAAGAGGTTTTCGATCACCGGGATCGAATGGTTCAAAGGCATCGTGCGATCAACGATAAACTTGGAGAACTGATCCAGAGGGACAATAAAAGCCAGCAGGGCAAAAACGAGTTTGCCTTTCGCGTTCAAGCTGGCACTCCAGGGTCCAGGACGGCGGAACACCGGGGACAGACCATGACGGGCTTTTTTACCTCCTCATCATACTTCCAGCAGCGTTCACACTTTTGCCCCCCGGCTTTGGTGACGGCGATATAACCGTTGAGAATTTCACTATCGTACACGCAGACCTGGGAACCATTGGAACGGCAGACGATAACTTGTGTTCCGCGCTCACCGCCCTGCCTGGCTGTCCTGGATTGCTCGAGAAAGTCAAATCTCCCCTCACTGACAAACTTCCCCTGCGAGATAATGAGAACATCCTCCGCCTTTTGCTCGTCCCGACTGAAGAGTTCCCTAAGGGAGCAATTTGCGCCGCCGCTATCAAAGTAAAACTCCACCCTGGCATCGAGAGAGTGGCCAATGATGCCGGCGTTCCGGGCTCCTTCCAGGGCCTTGAGCACCTCGCCTCTCTCCTTGAAGATCTGATCCCATTTTCTTTCCAGCTCTTCATCGATGAGACCGAGATCGGGCTCCGGCACCCCGGAAAGAAAAACGCTCTGCGGCGCGTCGCTTTTCTTCGGCATATGTTCCCAAATTTCTTCCGCAGTGAAAGAAAGAATAGGAGCAAGCAGGTGAGTCAGGACCTCGAGGGTCCGGTGCAACGTCGTCTGAGCGGATCTCCTTCCTTTGGAACGCGCCCCTTCGCAGTAGAGACGGTCCTTGACGATGTCCAGATACAGGGCGCTGAGATCAACGCTACAGAAGTTGTTCAGGGCGTGATACACGACGTGAAACTCAAAGTTTTCGTAGGCCTCGCGACACCTTGCGAGGAGCTTTTGCGTGCGGTGCAGGATCCAGCGATCCAGCTCGTCCAGTTCGTCAGGCC
>JACPSE010000235.1 GCA_016193465.1 Deltaproteobacteria bacterium | reverse complement strand
TCCTCTTGCCTCACGCCTCATGGCTGCCGCCTACTCATAGCCCATGGCGGCGAGAAAGGCACTCAGAGAGTGGAATCGCAGATAGGGGTTGGTCTTTTTCTGTTCCCCGATGGTGGAGGTGATCTCGGTTGCGTAGTTGTGGCCAGGAAACAGGACAGTCTCATCCGCAAGCCGCATGAGTTTCTGGGTGAGGCTCTCATACATCTGTTCGGCGCTGCTTCCTGGAAGATCGACGCGGCCGCAAGAGCCTATAAAAAGGGTATCTCCAGCGATCAAGCGGCCTGGCTCATTGGGAGAGCGGCCTTCCAGGAAAAAGCACTGCGATCCCGGTGTGTGGCCTGGGGTATGAATTAACT
The DNA here is from genome assembly GCA_016193465.1 of Deltaproteobacteria bacterium. GTDB lineage: Bacteria > Desulfobacterota > Binatia > UBA9968 > UBA9968 > UBA9968. The sequence continues at coordinate 3,181 of JACPSE010000235.1, read as the reverse complement.
GGATCTCGATTCCTCCTACATCGATTCTGTCTCCGCTCTCCGACTTGATGATGTCTGAAGGCGAGAGCGATTTCAAAAATTCCGCTTCCGCTTTGTGAACAACCACCTTGGCCTTGGTCTTGGAGAGCAGCTCTTCGACCCCCTCGATATGGGCCCCGCGCAACCAGGAGCCGACATGGTCCGGATGGGTGTGCGTCACCAGGGCATGGGTGATTTCCATATCGTCCGCCGAGGCCAGGCGCAGGATCTCTTCGATGTCCCAAGCGGCATCAATCACCGCCGCCTTACGGCTCTCGGTCGACCCCACCAGATAGACAAAATTGGCCATCGGGCCGATTTCAACTTGCTTAAAATAGAGGGGACCGTTCATTTGATCTTAGTCGCCAGAGACTCGTAGCTCACGCCCTCTCCATTCTCCTGGCTCACCGGCAGACCCAGGCTGGACCAACCGGGAGTGACCACGCTGCCGAAGGGGTCGCGCATTCCGCCAAAACCTCCCTGCATACTGGAGACATCCTGATAGCCCGCCTCTCCAAGCAGGCGCGCAGCAGCATCCGAGCGTGGGCCGGCCTGACAACCAACGATAATCTTCTTGCCTCTAGGGAAATGCGTCTCTACAACCTTGACAAAGTCCTGATTCATCACCATCCCCCGTGCCGGGTCAGGAAAGGCAACCGGTATATTCACGGCGCCGCGCGGGTGTCCGGCGCAAAACTCGCGTGCCGTGCGCACGTCAATGTACACGCAATCGGGCTCCTTCTGCATCAGATCGTGAGCTTCCTGCGGGGTAATATCTTTTACGGCCACAAGAACGACCCTCCGGTAGTTCCAATAGTTCGAAACGTTTGAATCGTTCAAAACGTCTGGAACAACTCGAACGGCTTGAACGGTTTTGCCCTAGTTACATCCCCATACACTCTTCTCCCTTTCGGCCTGCCTGGGAGTGTCTTGAAGGGCCGATGCACCGGACGAGCAGGTTCAAGCGTAACAACCGTCAAGCGTAAGACGACTGTATTGCATCGGCCCGGAAAGAGACTTCCAGGCAGCCTACAACTTCACATCCCCATAATATTATATCCCGCATCCACGTGCACCACCTCGCCGGTTACAGCGCCGGCCATATCGCTCACCAGGTACAGCGCCGTGCGCGCGACGTCCTCAGCGTCGATATTTCTCTTCAGCGGCGCCCGCTCGCTGCTGTAATGGAGCATGTCCTTAAAACCCGAAATCCCCGCCGCCGCCAGCGTCTTGATCGGCCCGGCGGAGATCGCATTGACGCGGATTCCCTTCGGGCCGAGATCGTGCGCCAGATAGCGCACGCTCGCCTCCAGCGCCGCCTTGGCCACGCCCATGACATTGTAGTTCGGGATAACCTTCTCCGAGCCTATATAGGTCATGGTCAGGATAGAGCCCTTGCGTCCTTCCATGAGCGCGGCCGCGTGGCGCGAAAGGACGACGAAGGAGTATGCGCTGACATCCAGCGCCAGGTGAAATCCCTGGCGGCCGGTCTGGACAAAGGGATTGGAGAGATCCTCTTTAGCGGCGTAGGCGATGGCATGGATCAGGATGTCGAGCCCGCCCCATTCTCTCTTGAGCGCATCAAAGACCCGATCGATCTCCTCGTCTTTGGTTACGTCGCAAGGAAGAATGATCTTCGCCCCGATCCCCTCGGCCAGGGGCCTCACCCGCTTTTCCAGCACCTCGCCGGCGTAGGTAAAGGCGAGCTCCGCCCCCTCCTCGTGAAGCGCGCGGGAGATCGCCCAGGCGATGCTTCTTTCATTCGCCACGCCAAAGATCACTCCCCTCTTACCGTCTAAGATTCCCATGGTTCTCTCCCTCCATCGTGCTCGTGGCTCGTGTTCGTGATCGTTGAACGGTTTGAAACTGTTTAAGCCGTTTAAATCGTTCAAATCGTTTAACCCTTAAACCCTTGAACCTTTCCTTCCGTGCTTTGATCGCAGCCCCCTTTGCCAGAGGTACTCTTTCTCTCCCGCGCGCTTTCCCGCCCAGCGGGCCAGCACGAAGAAGAGATCGCTCAAGCGGTTGACATACTTGAGCGGCCATTCGCCGATCTCTTCCACTCGCGAAAGGCGCAGGGTCTCCCGCTCTGCCCGGCGACAGACGGTCCGGCACTGGTGCAGGAAGCCACCGATTTTCCCCCCTCCCGGCAGCACAAAGGAGTTGAGCGGGCCGAGCTCTTTCTGGCACGCATCAATGAGTCCTTCGATTCTTTTTACCTCTCTTTCCCCCACGCGATACATCCCTCGATGGCTAAAATCTGCGGGGGTGGCGAGCTCGCTTCCAAGGTCGAAAAGTTCATCCTGGATCTTGCGCAGGGTCTCATCCAGGAAGCGATGCGCTCTTCCTTTCGAGGTGAGCCTCAAGGTCGAACCTTTTTTCAGCCGCTCTTCATTGAAGGCCCGCGCCAGCCCGACAATCGCGTTCAGCTCGTCAATGGTCCCGCAGGCCTCGATCCTGGGGGAATCCTTAGGGACCCGCCTTCCGCCTACCAAGGCGGTTGCTCCATCGTCCCCCGTGCGCGTATATACCCGCGTGATCCTGATGGCCATATTTCAAAATGCAAATTGCAAAGTGCAGATTGCAAAATGACTTCTCTTTTCCCCTTTTAGATTTTGCATTTTTCAATTTGCATTCTGCATTTTGCCTTGAACCCTTAATCCCTTGTACGGGCGTATTGCAATACGCCCCTACAGCCCTTCAACCCTTCAACCCTCTTTTTTGCCAGAAAAAGTAAGCCGGGATGCCCAGGCCGACGATGATAACGCCGCCAAACGATTCCCAGGGTTTTGACGCTAACGAGCCCCAGGCAATCCAAAGGCTGACCAGAACAAAGAAGATCGGCAGGAACGGGTAACCCCAGAGCCTGTAAGGCCGCTTGAGGTCGGGCCGCTTGAAGCGGAGAACCATGACAGAGCCGACCGTGAGGGCGGAGAAAAGAGAGATGATGACGCTCACGTAGGTGAAAAGGGCGTCGAAGGTTCCTGTCAAGACCAGAATACAGGACCACAGCGCTTGCAGGACAATGGCGTTTGACGGAGTGCCGAATGTCGGGTGGACACGCGCGAGACCGCGAAAGAAGACGCCGTCCTGCGCCATGGCATAGTAGATGCGCGGGCCGAGCATGATCACCACGTTCAAAGCGCCGAGAATCGATACGGTA
>JACPSE010000053.1 GCA_016193465.1 Deltaproteobacteria bacterium | reverse complement strand
GCGGGCAAATGGAAAGTTGAAAAGCTTTAGGTTAGGCTGTTTTTTCTCTTGTCATCTCTCCCCTAGATGGCCTAGAATTCACCAGAAACGATATCTTGAATAAGGAGGTGCGACCATGGCTTACTCTATTCGTAAAGTAGACGTTTGGGCGGCGGAGATCGATGACCGCCCGGGCGGACTGGCGGCAAAATTGGAGGCCCTGGCGAAAGCCGGAGCGAGCCTCGATTTTATTATCGCCCGCCGCGCTCCCGACAAACCCGGCACAGGGGTTGTTTTCTTGACTCCGGTCAAGGGGGCGAAACAAAAGCAGGCCGCAAGCGAGGCCGGCTTCAGCACGACGAGCAGCCTGCAATCGGTCCGCGTAGAGGGTCCGGACCGGCCGGGGCTGGGCACCAAGATGACCCGCGCGCTCGCCGACGCCGGCATCAATCTGCGCGGCATCTCCGCGGCCGCCCTGGGGCGAAAAAGCGTGTCCTATTTTGCTTTCGACAGCGCCGACGACGCGGCCAACGCCATCAAGCTGTTACGGAAGGCGCTGAAGTAGCGAAGCCGGGTGGCAAGGGGGGCAACGTACCAGCGCTGCGCCTCGCGCTGTTGGCGAGGGCCGGTGAGTTTCTTTGCCCGCGCCGGCAAAGAATCGCTGACCGAACGATGAAAGATACGCCCGCAAAGATCGAAGCCAAGTTCCGAAGAATGTTGCTCGAGCGCTCCGGCGTGGAGCGGATGAAGATGGGATGCTCGATGCATGCTGCGGCCCAAGCTCTGGTGCGGGCTTCGCTGTTGCAAAAAAATGGCTCAACCTCCCCCGCGGCCTTGAGAAAATCTCTCTTTCTCCGCTTCTACGGGCAGGATTTCACTGCGTCCAGACGCAAAAGGATTCTCTTGGCCCTCGAAAAAGCGTGAGTTACTTTGTCTTCGACAGCGGCGACGACGCGGGAGCTTTGAGATTCTAAAGAGGAATAGCAAATATGGCAGGGCATATAAATGGCCGGTGCTCAGGCTACGAAAGATAGTCTAGATTGTCGTGCCTGATGCGGGACCCCGGGTTCGGGTGAAACAGGCGACAGCAGGGGGTTAGTATGGTAAAATCAGCGGTGGAAAGGCAGATTATCAGTGGGAAGGACGCATGCCGGAGATAAGCCGGTTCCTTGAGATCGAGAGTGGCGCTGTTATGGGGAGCTTTCCTAGACGAGCCCTTGCCCATGTGCTGGAATGGCGGGAGCTGCACAAGGGGGACTTGCTGGACGATTGGCGACTTGCCGGTCAGCGCTATCCCCTGAAAAAGATTCCGCCTTTGGAGTGAGCCATGGATTACAGATTGATCGACGCGAAATATGTCAGGGATTTCGTTGTTTGGGTCAAGTTCAGTGATGGCGTGGAAGGAGAGGTAGATCTCCGAGAGGAACTCTCCGGCCCCGTTTTCGAGCCGTTAAGGAACGTCGATCTTTTCAAGAAGTTCATCATTCACCCCGAGCTTCAGACTCTGGTGTGGGAGAACGATGCGGATTTCTCCCCGGAATTCTTGCATGACAAGGCGCAGCAAGCGCATCCGGCACAGCGGCTTAGCGGGCACTAGCTCTTCAGGCAGATGTTCGCCAGCCCCGACGCCGCCAACGCCACAAGCTTTTAAGGCAAGCTCTAAAATAACGAAGGCCTGGTCGGAAGGAATTCGAGATTCAGATCCCCCTTAGACCTTGCTGATGACAAACACTCTAGATAAGTTCCCAAAGTCGCCTGAACTAGACTCCCTCATGAAGCATCTAAATGAGCTCGATTATCGGCAGCGGCGGCAGTTCTTATGGCATAGGATAAAACCTCGGCTGCCTCGGTTCTTGTACAAGTTCCGCACGTTAGTCCCCTCGGATGCGACCTCAGTGGACCGAATGCGGGACATCCTTGTTCGATCCCGGTTTTGGCTTAGCTCACCCCTGGATTTTAATGATCCGTTCGACACGTCCGCGAAGCTCATCGCGGAAGGAACTGTTATAGAGAAACGACGACGGCTAGGAGAGTTGCTCAAGCGCCAAGGGCACACTTGGAATGAGCGAAGCAAACTACTACCAAACCTAGTATCCAAGTCCAACGTAGAGTTGGCTCAACTTGCTCAAAAGACACAACGGCTTTATGCCGAGCGATTCGGTGTCTATTCCTTTGGTGGTGATCCCCACAGCATCCTCATGTGGAGTCATTATGCGTCTAATCACAATGGCTTTTGTCTTCAATTCGAAGTCGCAAAAGATCTGATAACGTTCACCAGGCTTGTAGTGGTTCAATACACCGACGATTACCCCATAGTAAACTGGATGAAAGAGGCAGAATTTCTAGAAGGGCTCGGCGTTACACTAGAAAGGAAGCACACTGGTTGGAAGTACGAGCGCGAGACGCGGATAATTATTCCCAATGCTGCTCACGAGCACTTGTCATTCCATCCTGAAGCCCTCCGAGGCATCATTACAGGGTGTCGTGTCCCAGATGTGACCATCGGGTGCTTGCGTGAACTCATCGCGGAGCGATCATCTGCCAGACTCCCGGTGCCGGTGCTTTACCGAGCCATTCAGCACGAGAGCAAGTACAGGCTTGTCATCAGAAAAGAACTGTAGATCAAGGCGGGAGTGCTCCTAACGGGCCGTCGTAGTGCGCGTTAAGACAAAAAATGGCAATCCGACAGCCTGTGGCTCTCCTCCCAGCCGATGCAGGCGTCGGTGATGCTTACGCCGTAAACAAGCTTCTTCCCAGGAAACAAGACCTACCGGCCTGGAGGCGGCCAAAAATCCACCACCTGGTGGTTGAAATTTAACCACTTAATGGCTAAAATTCAGCCATGATCAAGCGCCATATCTCCGCCTCCCTCTTGGAAGCACTGGGAGATAATCCAGTGGTCCTGCTTCACGGGGCACGCCAAACCGGCAAAAGCACCCTGGCGCAATGGCTCGCGTTAAATCAACACCCATCCCGCTACCTTACCCTCGACGACGTAGGTGTCCTGGCGGCCGCTCAAGGCGACCCGGGCGGTTTTATCGCAGCCCTAAAGGAGCCCGTCGTGATCGATGAGATCCAGAGGGCGCCTGAGCTTTTTATGGCAATAAAAGCGGCGGTGGACAGAGACAGGCGGCCGGGTCGCTTTCTGCTCACAGGCTCGGCGGATGTGATGCTTCTTCCGCGTCTCTCCGAATCCTTGGCTGGCAGAATGGAAATCTTGACGCTATGGCCGCTCTCACAAGGTGAAATCGACGGGATCAAGGAATCTTTTCTAGATGCCGTCTTCGGCAACGAGCTTCCGACAAAAATAAAGATCCGGCAGGACTGGAGCGGGTTGCTGGCCAGAATGCTCCGTGGCGGCTATCCGGTCGTCCAGGGTCGTCTTACCGAAGATCGACAGAAGGCCTGGTTCAGCTCTTATGTTAGCGCGATTCTCCAGAGAGACGTCAGGGAGCTTGCCAGCATCGAAGGACTCACCGTATTACCGCGGTTGCTATCCCTTCTTGCCGCGCGCTCCACTTCTCTTCTGAATGTTTCCGACCTTTCCCGTAGCGTCGCGATTCCGCAGACCACGCTCAAGCGATATATGGCCCTTTTAGAAATGACCTTCCTTATTCAAACCTTGCCTGCCTGGTCCAGCAACCTTAACAAGCGGCTCGTCAAGGCCCCGAAGCTTATTCTCAATGACACCGGACTCATGGCTTACCTTCTGGGCTTAAGCAGAGAGCGGCTGGTCACGGAAGGTACGCTCGCGGGTCCGTTGCTGGAAAACTTCGTTGTAATGGAGCTGCGCAAGGAGGCTGCTTGGAGTAGGACCCGGCCGCAGGTATTTCACTTTCGCACCCTGACAGGGCAGGAAGTAGATGTCGTTCTTGAAGACGCGGCAGGAAAACTTGTCGGCATCGAGGTAAAGGCCAGCGGCACCGTTGATGGGAAGGACTTCAGAGGCCTTCGAGCTCTGGCTGAGCTGACGGGCAAGCGGTTTCAAAACGGCGTGGTGCTATATAGCGGCTCCGAGTGTATCCCCTTCGGTCCCCAGCTCCATGCAATACCAGTCAATGCTCTCTGGGAGACAAGCAACAAAACGGCAATAAAATAGAAATCGGTTCGCCGCTGGAACTACTCCGGCTGGCGCCGGGCTCTATTCCGCGTCCGTCTCCGCCTCTTCCTTAATCCGCCGCTGGCGCACCGCATCCGCAAGCGTGTCGAGTAGCCTGTGGCTCTCTTCCCAGCCGATGCAGGCGTCGGTGATGCTCACGCCGTACACGAGTTCCTTGCCCGGCAGCAGGTCTTGCCTGCCGGCCTTGAGATAGCTCTCGACCATCACGCCGAAAATGCGTCCGTCGCCGCCGGCGATCTGAGCCGCGACCTCGCGTCCGACCTCAACCTGCTTCTCGGGATCTTTGGCGCTGTTGCCATGGCTGAAGTCGATCATGATCCGCGCCGGGATGCCGGCCTCGGCCAGAATCTTGGCCGCGGCGTCCACGCTGGCCGCGTCGTGATTCGGCTGCTTGCCGCCGCGCAGGATGACGTGGCAGTCCTCATTGCCGGCGGTGGAGACGATGGCTGAGCGGCCGGCCTTGGTCACCGACAGGAAGTGATGCGGCGCGTGCGCCGCACGAATGGCGTCGAGCGCGATGCGGATATTGCCGTCGGTGCCGTTTTTGAAGCCGACCGGGCACGATAGGCCAGAGGCGAGCTCGCGGTGAACCTGGCTCTCGGTCGTGCGCGCGCCGATCGCACCCCAGGAGACGAGATCGGCGATGTACTGCGGCGTGATCATGTCGAGGAACTCCGACGCCGCCGGCATGCTTGTTTCGTTGAGGTCGAGCAGCAGCCGCCGCGCGATCCTCAGCCCTTCGTTGATGCGGAAGCTTCCGTCCAGATCAGGATCGTTGATCAGCCCT
>JACPSE010000201.1 GCA_016193465.1 Deltaproteobacteria bacterium | reverse complement strand
GCAGTTAAATTAATCTCACCGGCAGTGTCACCAGCGGTGTTGCGAGTACGGATGGTCAAATTATTATTAGTTTGTATCGTGACGGCGTCATCCGTAAAGTCACCAGCCGTTGTGACTGTTTTGGTACCCTCAAGAACGATGGCTGCATTGACCCCTTCAATCTCAGATTCGTAGACAGTGGTGGGCGTAGCGTCTTGGAATTCAATTTTTCCGGCGACGGCACCCACGTCACCCGCAAAGGTATTATTCCCGTCTGCCGCCCCATCGTTTGTGCCGCCGGTGATGGTAAGGGTCGCAGGATCAAGGAGGAGTGTCCCTACCGTTCCACTGGCAGCACTCAGATCGACCATGCCTCGGAAATTCAAATTCTCCCACCCCGACACCTCAACATTTCCCCCATCTCCCCCAAACTCGCCGCCTCTCGCCACAATCCATCCTTTATATATGGTATCCCTGTCCGACCAGATGACCGCATTGCCGGCGCTGGAATTGCCGATACCGGACGTGTCAATCCGACTTGTGCTCGTAAGCACGGTCTTTTCGGTCGAAGTGATCAGCACCCGTCCGCCCTGGGCGCCGTCTGCGCCCCGAGCCAGAATCGTCACGGAGACTCCGACTAACTGACCCGATAGTGTCACTTCACCCGGAGCTGCCCCAGCCTCTAAAGCCGAGACATCGAGCGTCCCGGCGTTGATCACTATTCCTTCTGCGTTCTGAACCTTGCCTAAATTATTCTGCCATCCGATCTGGCCCGTGTTGGCTACTGGATCAGAGCCTTCCAAACGAATGGATCCGGCCCGACCCACAAGACTCCGAGCCTCTATCACACCAGAGTTATTTACCACCGATGAGAAGATATCTTTGGATGCCTTGGCAGCAAGCACCACCTGCCCGCCATCGGCTTGAATCTTTCCAGTGTTGCTTACCGCCGAGGAGAGGGGATTGCCGTCCGGCCCCGTCACCTGACGCATCACCTTGCCATCAATAACAAACTTGATGAGCCCATCACCCATAAAGTCAACTTCAAATTTCTCCCCTGAGGCCATCACCACCTTGCCCAGATTGGCAATAATCAAGCTCTCGTTGGCTACCCCGGGCGCCACTAAAAATACGAAGCCGTCGCTGGATACTTTGATCTCGCCCTTATTGATGACATAGGCAAGGTTTTTTGCCGGATCTTGAGAGAAACTATACTTTCCGGCCATGAAGTCGCTATCCTTTATATTAAAGGTGCTGGCGAAGAGGCCTGACACATCCACCACAGCACTAGGGCCAAAAAAGATACCGGCTGGATTGACAATGAATACGCGGCCATTGGCTATAAGCCTGCCAAAAATTGAGGAGGGGTCGACGCCAGTAACACGGTTTAGCACAGAAGAGGCAGCGCCCGGCTGGTTAAACTTAACCAGCTCATTGACGTTGATGCTGAAGCCCTGCCAGTTGATAATCGCCTTGTTGGTTGCTTGATTGATGTTGAGAGTTGTGGAGTTGGGTTGGGTGATATTGGCAGAGCCGCCGACGACTTTGCCGTCAATAGGCAGGGCTCTGACCAAAACGGGGTAAAAGGTTAAAGCGACTGCAAGTGTAAGGGCCAGAAACTGCCTCGCCGTTTCCTTCAGAGATCTTCTAGACATTTTTTCCTCCAAGAATGCTGGTAAGCTTGGATGCCGGAATGCGAGGAGGCCTTAAAGCCTTCTAGCCTCCTAGCCTTATAGCCTTATAGCCGCTAGGTCTAAAATTTTTCACTTAATATGCCGCCTATGTCAATAAGCCGCATCAAATTCGCTCCAAGTTTCAATTTTCATCTCAATACTTGATCGAAGCTTGAAGATAATAAACGGGGTCAATCTTCTTTTGATTTTCCGAGGGGGTGATCGGGAAACCAACGTCAAAACGGAAACTCAAATTCAATGGAAGGCTTAGCCTTAAACCAGGTCCATAACCGAGCAAACTCTGAAATTTGTCCTGCCCTTGCGCTGGTTCCCTTTGGTGAATGGAACCATAATCAATGAAGGATACAAGCTGTATCAGGTCACTCTCCGGTATAACTGAAAGCCTCAGCTCACTCGACGCATTAAACCCTTCATCTGCAACAATCTCCCTCTGAGTATAGCCTCTAACAGAATTCGGCCCGCCTATTCCAAATTGCTCGGTTGCCACCAGCGAGGCAGAGCTTATTTGGCCTGAGGTCCTAAGAAAGAGAGACAAGAAGCTCGTGATCCCCTGGACCCGGGCCAGAGTTACAGTGCCATAGGTAAAATCTCCGTCTGCCCCCTTTCCGTTGAACCCCCTACGGCTGGAAGGGATGGTATTAACAGGGTTTCGTCTTTTATCCGAACTCCCCCCAAAGAGATCGCCCAGCCCGTGAAAAACATAGGCCGAAACAAAAGTGCGACCCGTGCTATCTGTTAGGTCAAAATTGAAGCCAGCCTTAACGAGTCTAATCCGATCGCGACTCGTATGATCTTTCCCCGAGTTTAGGAGCGCGTCTTTTAGGTCAAAGCCAAATTCACCCCTGAGGGTAGTAAATCTCGTCCTGATAAAAGGGTGGGTAAGAAAAAGCCCCCAGCCATGGATTATTCCTTCTAGCTCTTGCGTCCGGAACTGTCCGCCGACATCAAAAGTGCCCTCGTTGTAATAGCCGCCAAATTTGGTCCCGTAATTGTTTATCGGCAACGTATAGTTTGCCCTTTTAAAAGTGGTAAATTGTGGGTCACCACCAAAAGTCCCACCCAGAGATAAGAGACTACCATACCAGGGGTCGCCCAAATTCAATTCCGCACCACCTACGTGGCGAGAGACAAACCGATTACCAAAATTATTATAGTCGAGCGTCAGGTGAACTGGTAATGTATCTTCCACCTTGAGGACAATATCGGTTGTCCCATCCTCCGCCCCCGCCTGGAGGGAGGCAGTCGCTTTAACATCCGGGTTGTCGTTAAGCAAGAGCAGGCTTTTTTCAAGCGAGGTTTGTTTGACGGCTCGGTCCACCTCCACCCTTCTTAAGGCCCTGCGGATCAAATCCGTGGAAAAGTATCGATTCCCTTCTATCTTTATCTCGCCGATCCTTGCCTCGAGGACCTTGATCTCCACAACACCGTCTTTGATCTCCTGCTCCGGGACAAGCGCCCTTGCCAGGTTATAGCCCCTATTCCTGTATTCTTCGGTGATTAGATCTGCGATCTTTTGGAGGTCAGCCAGGCTCATATCTTGCCCGATATAAGGAGCGATGACGGGATTCAATTCCTCTGGGGTAATAACAACAGCGCCTGTTATTCTGATCGCCTTGATCTTCACCTTCAGTTTTTCAGCCTGAGGAGAAGCAGCCGCCACCGCCTGAAGAGAAATAGCCGCCCAGGTCTGAGGAGAAGTAGCCGGCTCAGCCCGAGGAGAAGTAGCCGGCTCAGCCCGAGGAGAAGCAGCCGGCTCAGCCTGAGGAGAAGCAGCCGGCTCAGCCTGAGGAGAAGCAGCCGGCTCCACCGCTGATTGCTTAGGAGCCTCTTGGACTATTTCCCACGCGCGCAGCCGAAGTCCAGGAGAAGCAGCCGCCTCGGCTAATTGCGGCGCCGTGTATAGGGGAGCCCAAAACACGGCAGCTAAAAGCGCGAGCTTAATAAGGTGTCTGATAAACGGAGGGAGGATAATCATCGGCGCGTGCTCCTAGTGGCGAAATAGAGAGCTGTTTTTGTAAAGCCCTACTAAGGCCCCCGGGCTTTCGAAAACTTATATTCCCAAAAGCACGTATTTGTCAAGCAAAAACCGATTAGTTGTCACTAATCCGGTTACCTTCTCTATTACACTCGGTGGGACTACTGAGATGCGGAAGAGCCAAGGGCTCCCACAATATATAGATAGGGTATAGCGGCTACACTACTTCCCCTTCTTAAGCACTACGCTGTAGCCTTCAAGCTCGCCTTCGTCAGCGTGCTTGGTTTTTATCCTTTTTTCTTTGCCATCTACCAGCCAGTACACGCGCTGGTAAAGGTCGCTACTGATCAGTACCTCACCCGGTCCCGCCCCGTCGCAAAACCTTGATGCCCGGTTAACAGCGTCTCCTATCACCGTGAATTCCATGCGCTCCGGGGAGCCAATAAATCCGTGAAGCACCTCTCCGCAATGGACGCCAATGCCGAGCCTGCACATCGGTCTTTTCCGCTTCTCCCGGTCCACATTGAGCTCTTTAACCTTATCCTGCATCTCCAGGGCGGCTCTGACCGCTTTCTCGCACTGATCATTATCAGGTTCGGGGCTTCCGAAAACCGCCAGAATCGAGTCGCCTATGTATTTGTCCACTGTCCCATCGTACTTAAAGACAAGAGGAGTCAGTTCCCCAAAGTAATCGTTGAGCATTTCAACGACCTCCTTCGGGTGCATGCCGGCGCTCATCTCAGTAAAGCCGCGGATATCAGAGCATAGGATGGTTGATTCCATGCGGTCGCCTGCGCCTATCCGTCCTTCCATTAACTTATCGACAACCTTGGGCGAAAATTGCCGCATCAGGTTCGATTTCATGCTCGCCTCGTTCTGGAGCTGCTCCTGGAGGTAATAATTTGCCGCGCACATAGCGATGTGGTTCGCGATCGCGATCATGAGCCTCAAGTCTTGGTCGTCAAACGCGGCAAGCTGGCTTCCGCTGTCCATGCAGAGAACTCCGAAGACGTCCTCTTTCCAAACAAGGGGCGCATAGATTCCCGAACGGAGACTATGCATGACAAGACTATCGCTCCGCATTGCCGGGGATTTTTGCCCCTTGGCTTCCTCTGACCAGTTGAACGCCTGGCGTTGGCTAATAGCCTGCTTTGCCAGGGTCTGGCTGACTGCGGGCGTGCTCCCCCGGGGGGCATGGGCTACAAGCAGTAGTCGCTGAGTCTTCCGCTCCTTCAGCAACAGGGCAGAGCGTTTAGCAAATGGGATGCCTTCCAGGGCGCGCTCGACGACCTTCTGGAGTCGGGCCTCGAACTTCCCCTCTTCTCCAAGGGCCATCGCCGTTTCGTAATAGAGAGCCAGCCGGCGTTCAGCGGCAGTGGCCACGTCCCCTGCGGTTGCGATCACTACATCCCGAGCCCCTTCTTCTTTGGCTTTTGTCTTTCCCATAAGAAAAGGCAAATCCTTCACGTTGAAGCAGCTAGTGACCCGAACCTCACCCATAGGCTCTTTCTCAGCCTCCACACCGTGAATCTCGATCTCCTTTTCTTTTTCTGCCGGCGGTGCGGCCTCTGCCTGTCTTTTCTTTTCCTCTTCTGCCTTTGCTCTCTCCAGTTCTGATTGTCGCGCCAGTTCTGCTTGCTTTCCTTTTTCCTCTTCTGCTCTTCTTTTTTCTTGCTCTTGGCGCGCGGCCTCTGCCTGTTTTTTCTTTCCCTCTTCTGCCTTTGCCCTCTCCATTTCTTCGATGAGAGCCTCGTCAATTTGTAACATTACCCTGGTCTTCCCCACGCGGATGACGTCGTTCTCAGTTACAGGGGTCTTACTCGTGATTTTTTTATCGTTTACGAATGTCCCATTCCTGCTGTTTAGATCCTCAACGAAGAACTGGCCGTTCTCAAAAGTCAGGGCAGCGTGCTTTCGAGAGACCGCCATGTCCATGTCGACTTCGACGTCCGCCCCTTTTCGGCCTATAACGACGTTCGTAGCCTCTGTAGAGAACTCTTTGGGATCTTGCGATTCATGCGCATAGACTAAACGCATCGGCGGTTACCTCCCTGGCCATTTGGGCACCCAATCTCCTTATGTATTTGATTTTTAGCACGGTTCCAGCATCGTCGTCAATGTTTAAAGGGGTCTATTACGTCCGCAGCCTCACTCGCGCTCCCCTCGGTCGTACCCCCGCGGCTCCGTCCATGTTCCGCTCAGGGAGACCTATTGCTTTCGGCGCGAGAGGCGGGCCTCCGAGCGGAACTTCCCGGCGAAGAGGCACTGAAGCGAAGGGATGGGAGGTCCCTACAAATAGAGCTAAAACCGCTTGACGAATCATGATTTCTCGAATAGGATTTTTATTTGGCTGGCGCTGCGAACTTTTTGCGGCTAAGGAGAAGGGAAGATGGTCGTCTATTTTCGACATATAGAGGGGAGTAAGAAAGGCCAGGTCGAGCGCTTTGATCTAGCGCGGATCCGGGTCGGTAGGGCGGCTGACAACGACCTGAGATTCGATTCCTATCGGGATCGAGAGGTCTCCGGGCTACACGCGGAGATTTACCGCGCAGGGGAAGCCTTTATCATCGAGGACCTGAACAGCACAAACGGGACTTACGTCAACGGGCATCGAATTGAAGAGCCGACGCGCATCTCCGATGGCGACGTTATTGAGTTCGCCACAGATGGCCCCAAGGCTGTTTTTTCCACAAAGGAGCCGGTTGTCCCCTTTGGCGTGGAAGAGGGGGGCGCTGGCAGTCCGCGGACAATCATGATAGAACGCGGGCAGCTTGGCGCCGCAGAGCCGGCTGCAAAGACGCTTGGCATGATGATTAACGATGCCCTCTTGCATGCCCGGTCCTCGTCGACCGGGCGCGTAGGGACCAGTACCCTTTTCCTGCGAGAGCTGGCGAGACAGGCTTCTGCTCACTCGTCCCGGCGGATGCGAGTGACTCTTGTGTCTCTTATTATTCTTTTAATTCTCATTCCTGGAAGCCTCGTCTACGTAAACTATCAGAAACGACAGCAGCTCGAGTTTTTAAAAGAAAGGCAGAAACGGCAGTTAGAGGTCATTACTAAACAGCAGGCCGAGATCGAAAAATTCCGTGGCCTGGCCGAGGGGCTGAAGCAGGAGGGCATTGAGGCCCAAGAGACCAAAAGGGGGGTCTCCGTGAACCTTCCCAGCGTGCTTTTCGCGCCCGGGAGGTCTGATCTTATTTCCGAGGGAAAGGAAAACGTCAAAAAAATTGCATCCGTTCTTAAGGGGCACGCGGCGGAAAAAAAGATATTGGTGGAAGGGCACTCCAGTCAGGAGAAGGGGGTAGACGAGAAGCTGAATCAGCGCCTCTCTGAAGAGCGGGCAAATAGGATAGCGGCGTCCTTAGTGGCGTCCGGGCTTCCGAAGCAGCAGATAACCGCTAAAGGGTTTGGCTCCAGCCGGCCGGTGGCTTCCAATGATTCCGAGGAGGGTCGCCGGCGAAACCGGCGGGTGGAAGTTGTCATAGAAAAGTAAAAAAATTGGATGTAGAATCCAAAATTCAGGCGTTAGAATAAAAGACAGAATTCGGAATCCAGGAGACAGAATCCGAAAGATGGAATCCGGGAGTCAGTAGCCAGAATCGAAAATCGGATGGGGGCTTCTGAATTCTGACTTCTGGATACTGGATTCCAGAGGAGGAGCGACGATGGCTGAGAAGATGAAGATCAAACGTTACGACGTGGTTGAGCAGCAGGCAGGCGAGGAGACGATCAACTACAAAGCCTGGGATCCCTTGACCCAGAAGCGCATTACCATCAAAGAGCCGCTCCCTGAACTCTTGAGCCGGCCATCCTTTCTGGAAAGTTTCTTGGCCGAAGGGAACCGCTTACGGGCTATTAATGACGAGCACGTGGCGAAGTTTTACGAGATGATACCTCCAGCCGAGGTCGGGGGCAAGTGCTACTTGGTGACAGAATACGTAGGGAAGAGCGTGGAGGACTTGATTCATCATGGCGTCGTAGATATAGAAACAGGCAAGGAGATTTTGAAAGACGCCTTATTGGGTCTCAAAGTGATCCACCAGTCGGGTCTGGTTCATGGAAACATCCGTCCTAGCAGTATCATGATCACTCCGGAGGGCAAGGCAAAAATCACTGATTTTCGCATCTCCCGGCTCGAGGAAGGGGGCGGCTTTTTTAGCGCCGGCTCGGAGAAATACCTTCCCCACGAGGTTTTGGCTGGAGATGGCCAGATTGGGCCCTGGTCGGATCTCTATTCCTTGGGATGCGTTGCCTATGAGATGTTCGCGGGGAGCTATCAGTTTGACTCTCAGTTTTCTGCCGTGAGTGGAAAAGAGTCGCGCTATAGAGATTGGCACTGTGACCTTTCCGCCAGGGCAAAATCTCTTAAAGAGATCGACTATAAGATAGCCGAGGATGTGTCAGACTTCGTGGCCCGCTTGATGGAAAAGACGATTGACCGGAGATTCCGCAATGGAGACCATGCGCTTCGCAACCTCGTTGGGGAAGAGGCCCCTGAGGAAGAGGCCAGCGAGGCGGAGAAGGAAAAAAAGGTCGCCCCCCAACCTCAGGTTTCTGCCGAGCAGGCAGGCGAAATGAAGACTCAGGCGATGTTTCAGGTCGGCTTGGGGCCTGCGGAGAAAGCGGCTCCCTCATCAGAGGAAGCCGTGGACAGGACGAGGAGAAAGGCTCCCTCTCGTGAGCAAGCTCCGGCAAGACGGACGGCTGCTCAGGCTCCAGCGCGTAGTACGTTTTTGCGGGATTCCCTGATAATCCTTGGGGTGGCGATTGTCGGTATTATACTGGTGCTCTTGATAATTAAATTCGTATGACCGCCGGCGGTTTTGAGCCGGCGTCCAGGACAGGTTTATGTTAGAATTTTCCACGCTACGTATAAGGAGAAAAAGGGTAAACGTTGTGGCTTTTGGCCAGAGCGACGTTGGGGTGGTTCGGACCAACAATGAAGATAGCTTTGTTATGGCCGATTTAACCAACGGGCAGCGGAAGATCGCCTCCTCAGCTTTAGACCATGTGGTGGGTGAGAAGGGGAGCCTGTTCGTTGTTGCTGATGGAATGGGTGGAGCGAATGCCGGGGAGGTGGCGAGCCTAATGGCAGTGGAATTGGTCAGCAACAATCTCTCCCAACAATTGGGAAGAATCTCTCGGATCAGCAGGCGGGATTTTGTTGAGGCGCTAAAAAAGGCCGTAGAGCAGGCAAACGCGGCGATCCATCAAGAGAGCCGGAATAACGAAGAGCGCAAAGGAATGGGGACGACCATTACCGCGGCCGCAGTTTACGACGGTGCCGTCTTCTTTGCTCAGGTAGGTGATAGTCGTGGCTACATCCTTCGAAACGGTCTCCTGGGTCAGATGACCCAGGATCAGAGCCTGGTGGCTCATTTAATCGCCTCCGGCGCTTTGACCCCTGAGGAGGCCAAAAAGCACCCCCAGCGTAATGTGATACTTCAGGCGCTGGGAGTCCAGCCGGAGGTGAACGTTGCGCTTTCCTTTGAGGAATTGAGGAGAGGTGATTCTGTCGTGGTCTGCAGCGACGGTTTGTGGGGAAAAGTTGAAGCCGAGGAGTTAAAAGATATTCTAAGGTGTTATTCAACGCCTGAACAGGCGTGCCAGCAGATGATAAAAATGGCTCGCGAGAGGGGCGGGGAAGACAATATTACGGTCATAGTGGCCAGGTTCGAGGGAGAGAGGCTGCAACCACCCTCTCCAGATGAGGTGGTGGTGAACAAGCCATTTAGCTTTGATGATGTAGGGCAACGTGGCTGGCGCTTCTGGCAATGGAGGAGAAGCTAACCAAGGTCGCGTAGCTGGCAGAGCATGAGAGCTAGGGAGTCGTCTAGATGAAATCTTGTCCCATATGTGGGCAGCAATATCCGGATGATGCGGTGGTGTGTAAGGAAGATGGGGCAACTCTTCCTGAGGCCGAAGAGAAGAAGAAGGACCCCTTCCTCGAGAAGGTGATCAAGGGGAAGTACAAGGTGATTAAGCAACTGGGCGTGGGAGGTATGGGGGCGGTCTATCTGGGCGAGCAGGTTGGTCTGGGCCGAAAAGTTGCATTAAAGGTTTTGCATTCAGATTTCGCACGAGACGAGGAGTTTGTGAAGAGGTTTCGCCATGAGGCGCGTCTGGCTGCGACGATCAGCCATCCCAACGTCGTCATAACCTACGACTTCGATCAGACGGATGATGGGAGTTTGTTCATAGCCATGGAGTACGTGGAGGGGAGGGATCTGAGGGATGTCATGCACGACGGGATTATGGATATCGGCCAGGCGCTCCGCTTGGGGGTTCAAATCGGGGACGCATTAGGAGCAGTTCATAAGGCCGGCGTGATCGACCGGGACGTTAAACCCGAGAATATCAGGGTGGTGAAGGGCCGGGACGAAGTCAAGTTGATGGATTTTGGGATTGCACGGGCTACAGATACCGGCGCGTCGACCCGGCTGACTAAGGCGGGCATGATCATGGGCACTCCAGCCTATATGGCGCCCGAACAGATCGAGGGGGGGGAGGTCACTGAAAGGACGGATATCTATGCCTATGGCATAGTCCTCTACGAGATGCTCAGCGGGAACGTGCCATTTAAGGCATCCAGCCCCACCGCGGTGCTGATGAAGCACCTGAAGGATGTGCCTATTCCAGTCAAGCAGCTTAGGGACGAGATCCCCGCCGCGGTGGCAAAGGTTGTGATGCAGGCCATAGAGAAGGAGCCGCAGAAGCGGCCGAAGAGTATGGGGGAGATGGTAGAGTCGCTGAAGAGGGCCGGGGGCATTGGCGTGGATACGGGTGCGACTCTCAGTATGGAGGCTATTGTCCCCCCCAAGCCTTGGTACCAGGATTATAAGATGATCTCGGCTGCCGTCGTTGTCGTGCTGGCTTTGGGGGCCGGCGGATATATGGCGTTATCGACACCTGATGCGGATGAGGCAACAAAAATGGCGCAGGAGAAAGCAAAGACGGCGCAGGTTGAAACGCTTCTCGTTCAAGCCAAAAATTTTCGTGACCAAGGAGATTACAAGCAGGCCTACGCCACGTTAAAAAAGGCTAAGGACTTAGATCCTGACGATGACAAGCTTAAAGCGGAGGTTAGTGCAACAGACAAGGCCTGCAACGCGGAGAAGGGGCTAGGGTTGTTGCAGAAAGATGCAGTTTGCTCAATGTGAGATTCAGAATCCGAAATCCAATACTCCAAAACCCCAATACCCCGGGGTGGTGGAGTGATGGAGTAATGGAGTGATGGTGAAAAAAATTTTCTTTTTCGGGTCGCTGTTGTTTTTACTTCTCCTGAGCTTCAATGCCCAGGCCCAGCCCCTTTCTGCTGAGAGTGTCGTGGAGGCTTTGAAGAAGGGGCTCCCGCCTGCGCGAATCGCCGTGCTTGTCACCCAGCGGGGCGTAGATTTTGAGCTGACCAAGGATATAGAAGCCAAGCTCAAGGGTGCCGGCGCTGATGACCAACTGATTAAAGCGGTAAGGGACGCCTCCGGCAGAATCGCGGAAACACGTAAACTCCAGCGGGAACTTAAAGACGCCCAAGAGAAAGCGAAGGGGGAAGCGGCCAAGGAGCTGGCCAAAGCGAAGGCAGAAGCGGCCAAGGAGTTGGCCAAAGCGAAGCAGGACATTCAGAAGGAAATTGACGCTGAGAGGAAGAAAGCGAAAGAGGAGGGCCAGAAGGAAGTCCAGAAGGCAAGGGAAGAGGCGAGAAAGGACGCCCTCAAAAACGTCCAAAAGGAAATTGACAAGGAAGTCCAGAAGGCCAGGGAGGACGCGAGGAGGGACGCCCTGAAGAACGTCCAAAAGGAAATTGACAAGGAAGTCCAGAAGGCGAGGGAGGAGGCCAGAAAGGACGCGCTAAAGAACGTCAAACAGGAAATTGATAAGGAAGTCCAGAAGGCCAGGGAGGACGCGAGAAGGGACGCGCTAAAGAACGTCAAACAGGAAATTGATAAGGAAATCCAAAAGGCGAGGGAGGAGGCTCAGAAAGAGGCAGAAAAGGAGCTGCAACTAGCCAAGGCCCAGGCCCAAAAACAGCTAGAGACGGAAAGAACGAAGATGCTGGCGGATGCGAAAAAGCAGATGGAGGAAGAAATAAAGAAAGAAAGGGAGCGGGTCCGAAAACAACTGGAAGAGGAGCTTGGGGGCCGTGAACAGAGACCCAAGCCGGGTCCTAAGGAGTTGGCAGAGGTCACGCGAGGGAGGGCATTGCTCAAAAGGAAGGACTTTCAAGGGGCCGTCAAAGCTGCCGAAGCTGCGATAGCCATTAATGCCAAATACGACGACGCCTGGCAGCTCAAAGGGGAAGCGCTCGCCGGGCTCAAGCGCTTTCAGGAGGCTGTGGAGAGCTATGACAAGGGGATAGAGGTTTATAGGCAGGATCCCGTCCTTTGGTACAGGAGGGGGCTGGCTTTGGAAGATTTAGGAAAGTACAAGGAAGCGGTAGAAAGTTTCAACCAAGCCTTGGATATCGATCCAGGGTTAAGAGTGGCGCTCATCTTTAAGGTGCAGTCATTACAAAAATTGGGAAGTCACGCGGAGGCGTTAAAAACTGTTGATACGGGAATTCAGATCGATCCGGATTGGACGCTGTTTCATATGCGGGGCGACATTCTTCTGGCCCTCAAGCGCTGTGACGAGGCCCGCAAGAGCTTTGACGAGGCCCTAGGCAAAAATCCCAAATACCTTTTGACACGTCAGGGAAAAGACGAAGCGCTGAGGGAGTGCGCTGCCCGGTAGAGGCACGAGGCGAGATTTAGCGGGTTACACGGAGTATAATAGGAACATGAAAGTGCCGCGCTTCATGACGGTGGTGCTTGCAGCCGCAACCCTGCTCGGCGTCGCCCAGGCGGCTCCGGCGCAGCAGAGAAAACCGCTAGATTTGGTGCTTGCCCTCGATGTCTCTGGATCGATGAAAAAGAATGATCCTCAGGGTCTCATGAGCGAGACGGTCAGCCATTTTATCAGCCAACTGGGACTCGAGGATGCCGTGGGGCTGGTCCTTTTCGGCGGCCAGGCTTTGCCCGTGCACCCGCTGGCTCCGCTCTCCATGGCCGAGCAGCGAGAGGCGCTGCTGGCACAGACCGCCCAGATCCGCTACGGGGAGGCCAACACAAACATCGCCGCCGCAGTCGAGCGCGGGCTCTACGAGCTCAAATCAAGGGGCAGGACAGATAGCGCCCAGGCCCTCATCGTAGCCACCGACGGCATAATGGATACGGGGAGCGCGGCCAGGGATGAGGAGATGAAGCGCTGGCTGAGGGAGCAACTCCTGCCCGAGGCGCGGGATCGAAAGGTGCGCCTATTCAGCATCGCCTTCACTGAGACAGCGGACTACACTTTATTACAGGAGATGGCGCGGGTAACAGGGGGCGGATATTTCCGGGCGATGAGCGCGGACGAGATCGGCAAGATCTTTCAGGAGCTTTCCACTTCGCTGCGCAGGGCTCCCGAGGCAGTCCCGGCAGAACCGTCGGCTGCCCCTTCTCCCAAAGTGCGGGGCAATCTGTCCCTCTGGATGGGGGGAGGCGCTGTTGCGCTAGTCGCCCTTTCCATCTTTGCCGTTTTCTTCTGGCGTTCTATTCGCACGCGCTCCGCGACCGCGGAGAGTCGGGCTGAGAAAACGTCCGAGTTGGGTCCGCTTCCTCTCGCCGAGCTTCTGGATATCGAGACTCGGGACGACATTCGGTTAAATAAGCCGGTCATGCGCATTGGCCGGGATCTCGACAATGATGTGCTTATCACGGCGCCGACGGTCTCCGGACATCACGCGCAGATTGAGTATCAACGGGGGCAGTTTTATCTTAAGGATCTACGGAGCCTGAACGGGACCTTTGTCAACCAGCAGAGAGTCGAGGGCGAGGTGTTACTCAAGACGGGCGACATCCTCCGCTTTGACAAATTTCGCTATACGTTCCTCGGGCCGGAGCCCATGGCGGGCGGAACAATGGTCCGCGAAGCACCCTTGGAAGCGAGCGGGGAAACGGGGAGGCGAAGAAAGACGTTGATTCTAGAGGCGGCCGCGGTTACAAAAGAGATTGAGGGCGAGCAAAAGGGGGGCGAAAGCTGAAAGCCGCAACGCCGTCGCAAGAACGTACAGTCCGCAAGGGAGGGTAGGCCCTATGAGTTGGGTTTTCCGGGTCACCGAGGGAGCGCAAGCCGGGCGCCGGTTCGAGTGCCGGGGCGAGAGGTTCCTGCTGGTGGGCTGCGATCTCCATGCGCACATTCGTCTCCGGGGCGATGACCCTTACATCAGCGGCGTGCACTGTCTGCTGGAGGCCCTTCCCAGCCGCCTGCTGGTGCGGGACCTCGAGTCCACCAACGGGACACTGGTGAACGGGAGACGGGTTCGTTATGCCGAGCTGAAGGACGGCGACGAGATCCGGCTGGGCAGGACCACCCTGAAGGTCGAGTGGGTGGAAGGTGGGACGCAGCCCAGGTTCGAATCTCCAGTAGGCGCCTCTTAGCAGTCCTGTTCAAGGCGACCCCGCTCTCGGCCCCGGTCTTTGGAAGCTTGCCGCTTTCTTCTGCCAAGCGTGCGCACCCCTTTTGTTGCCGGCCATTTTTTTTCGTTCTGGAAAGTGACGAATCTACTTTAAACAGAAGACGGAGAAGCAGACATGAGAGTTCGTTTCCTGGATCCAAACGAGATAGCGCATGTTCGGGAGGCCATCAATGCGGACCCGGAGTTTAGATTGGCCGGCAGGTTTTTTTCCAAGGACATACTCCTCGGCGTCGGCGATTCCGGGTGCCTTGTTAAGGTGCGCGATGGCGTCATCACAGAGATAAAATTGAATCCCACCTTTATGGATTCCTGGAACTTCTTCATCAAAGGCTCCGCCGAAGCCTGGCAGAAGTTCTTACAGCCTCTACCTCCGCCTCGCTTTGCCGACCTATATGGCGGGGTTTCATGTAAGAATTTTGAGCTGGGAGGCGATATGGAGGCCGTGTTCGCGCACTATTGGGCTCTGACTCGAATGCTCGACGTTATGAGAGAGCTACAAAATAATTAGATAAAAAGTTTGAGGCAAATAAAGGAGCGTAATAGATGGCCAGATTTGAGCCGGTCATTGGCAGATATGTTTATGTTGTAGTTCGGGGCACTGAGTATCGGGTGTACTTCGAGCAAAGCGGAAAGGGGATACCGCTTGTTTGCCTGCATACTGCAGCATCAGACGGGCGACTATGGCGCCACGCCTTAAACGATGAGGAGATTACTCGCAAGTATCAAGTTATTGCTCCTGATCTGCCCTATCACGGCAAGTCCCTGCCTCCGGAATCAGTTGAGTGGTGGAAAGAAGAATACAAGCTGACCAAGGGCTTCCTTCTGGACTTTCAAGTAGAGTTTAGCCGCGCTTTGGGTCTTGAGAGACCGGTCTACCTTGGATGTTCCATAGGGGGAAAACTGGCTGTCGATTTAGCGCTGGAACGCCCGGACGCGTTCAGAGCCGTCATCGGGCTTGAATCAGGTTTTAGTAGGGCCAAGACGGCCCCTGCATTGGACTTCCATAACCATCCCCGCATAAGCAACCAATTTAGGATGCAGTCAATGTATGGGAAAACGGCGCCCGGTAATCCCGAGAAATACCGGCGAGAGATCGGCTGGACATACGGTCAAAGCGCTCCCCCCGTCTCCAAAGGGGACTTGTATTACAATTTTATAGACCACGACTTGAGTGGAGATAAGGCGCGGGGAATTGATACCTCCCGCGTTGCTGTCTATCTTATGGCAGGTGAGTACGACTATGCTAATTCGCCCGCAGATACTCGAGTTTTGGCGGAGCAGATCAAAGGCGCGAGGTTCGTCGAGATGAAAGGGCTAGGCCACTTCCCGATGAGCGAAAACTTTGAGGTGTTCAAAAAATATCTGATGCCAATACTGGAGGAGATTGCGACGAACGGGCAAAAGTAACGGCGCTCCTATGACTCAACTGGTTTTCATTCATGGACCCGGGGCGGGAGGATGCGCCGAATCCTTTGTCTACCAGCTCAAACACTATCCGGGCAGCCTCGCGCCTACGCTGCCTGGACACCCGATGGGAGAGCCCTGCCCGAATGTGGAACGATATGCCGAGTGGTTAAGGGGGTGGTTGTGGTCTCAAGGTAAACAGCAAGAGCTGGTGCTGGCCGGTTTCACCCTCGGGGCTTGTATCGCGCTCCAATATGGCCTGGACTACCCGAATGAGGTCAAGGCGTTGGTATTGATGAACGTTGCCATACGACCCAAAGAGCGAAGGCCAGGTTTTCTGGAGTTTCGACTCAAGGCTTCACAAGACCCCGAAGTGCACCGGAAATGGATAGAATCGATGCGGCACCTCATGACGTTTGTTGAGCCGGAGCTTCGGGAGCATCTCGTTGAGTGCCAGCGGAAGGTAGGGCCGCTGGCCCAGTACCATGATTTGGTAGTGATGGACCAGTTCGATGTACGAGACCGTATTCAAACTCTCAAGCCGCCACTCCTGCTAATCCGGGGAGTGGATGATCCCGCAGCGCCTTTGGAGCACGAACTGGAGATTCATCAAGCAGTACCCGGCTCTCAGTACCTGAAGCTGAGCAATGCCGGTCACTTCCCTATGGTAGAGAGACCTGAGGAAGTTAACCGGGCCATTGATGAGTTCCTGGCATCCCGGACCTGATGTCCGGTGATAGGAGAGCGATGATGCGTGTGAGCATGATGATCAACGGAAAAAGTTATAGTGCTGAGGTTGAGCCCAGGTTGCTATTGGTTGATTTTATTCGGGACATCTGCAGCCTGACCGGCACACATGTCGGCTGTGACACGGGCAACTGCGGGGCGTGCACAGTGCTGGTTGACGGTAGGAGTATCAAGTCCTGTTCGATGCTCGCTGCGCAGGGCGACGGGCGGGAAATCGTGACAATCGAGGGGATAGCGCAAAACGGACAACTCAGCCTGCTCCAGGAGAGCTTTCGGACACATCATGGTCTACAGTGTGGATTTTGCACGCCGGGTATGATCATCGCAGCGACCTATCTGCTTTCTAAAAACCCGAACCCGAGCGAAGAGGAGGTGCGGCAGGGGATTGCCGGTAATATCTGCATGTGTACCGGTTACCAACGAATCGTCGACGCGGTGCTTCACGCGGCCAGCAGGGGTAATATCACTTGAGCACGATTCAAGCTGGAGGCAACGCATGGCGGACGAGCTGAAGCCGACCTACCGCTGGATTGGGAAGCCTGTAAAGCGCAAAGAGGACCTACGGCTCCTCACCGGCAGGGGGCGATTTACCGGCGATGTAAAACTTTTAGGCATGTCACATGCGCAGATTTTGCATAGCCCTTACGCCCATGCCCGGATCCGCAAGATAGATACTTCTAATGCTCTTAGCCTGTCAGGGGTGATAGACGTAATCACTGGGGCTGAGATAGTGAATGTTGGGCCGCCGTCGCCACCCAGCCCCGCCGAGGGGCCGTACGACAGAGCGCTGCGCGATTTTGGCATAGCGGCTGAGAAGGTGAAGTTCGCCGGTGAAGCGGTAGCGCTGGTTGTGGCTGAAGACAAATATATAGCTGAGGATGCCCTTGAGTTGGTTGAAGTGGATTACGAGCCGCTCCAGCCGGTTCTCGACCCTGAGCAGGCAATGCGGCCAGACGCCCCGCGCGTTCACGACGAGGCCTCCGACAACCGGCGTTTCCGCAGGTTTGTGTATGGGGATCCAGACCAAGCCTTCTCTCAGGCGGATCTTGTGGTTAGGAGCCGGCTACACTTCCATCGCTACGGGGTAACACCCTTGGAGACCTTCGCCGCACTGGCATGGTGGGATGATTCAACGGAGGTATTAACGTTATGGGCTACCACGGACCACATAGGAGAGGACGCGTTCCGGGTAGCGCACGCTCTTGGTCTCCGCCCTGAACAAGTGCGGACCGTTTGCCAGGACCTCGGTGGGTCGTTTGGAAACAAGAGCTACATGAGCCATTACAACTCTCTGATCAGCTACGCGTCCAAAAAACTAAAACGCCCGGTCAAGTGGATTATGACACGGACCGGGCACTTACAGGCCAGCTCCCACGGCAACGAGCATATCTTTTACGCGCAAATGGCGTTCAAGAAGGATGGCACTATTCTTGGGATGCGGGAGCGATTGATCTCCGACGAAGGTTGCAGGCCAGGCGGCGAGCCGCGCGGCGCGATGAATTGGATACGACAGCCAACGACTGTTTACGACTTCAGTAACTTAGAGGTGGAGGTGAACGCTGTTGCGACCAACAAGTGTCCAGTCGCTCCGCTGCGCTCTTTTGGCAAGCAGCAGCATTGCTTCCTGGTAGAGAGCCTGATTGAGGAAGGGGCAAGAAAGCTAGGCATGGACCCGGCCCAGATCCGGCGCAAAAATTTGATCAGGCCGGAGCAGATGCCATTCAAGAATCCATCCGGTGGCATTTATGATGGGGGGGACTATCCGGCTTTGCTCGACAAGGCAGTGAAGATGGTCGATTACGAAGGCTGGCGGGCCAGGCAGGCTGTGCTGCGTAAAGAGGGGCGCTATGTGGGTGTTGGCGTAGCGTTTGGACTGCAGTCGGGCGGCAACAACAGGGCTCAGAAGACGATATGGCGCCCTCGCGCTGAGTCGGGGAACACTGGCAGCGCGATGATTGTAATAGATTCGGAAGGGGATATAAGGGTTAGCGTGGATAGTATAAGCAGGGGCAACAGTCACGAAACGACCGCGGCGCAGATCGTCGCTGACATCCTCGGCGTGGATCCCGACATGGTGTATGTCTCTCCCGGATTTGACAGGTTCGGGACAGCGTATGGAGATGTCGCCTCTGGAACCCACGGTGATCGCTTCGCAGTCGTGCACCATGGGGCACTACTGGGCGCAGCGGCCCGGATGCGTGACAGGTTACTACGGTTAGGGGGGTTGCTGTTGGAATCGCCAGCGGAAGAGCTCGATTTATGTGACGGAAAGGTGTCTGTGAAGGGCAGCGACCGCAGCGTCACGCTGCGCCGGATTGCTCAGCTCGCCTGGCTGGACTCGGGTATTTTACCCCAGGATTGGGAGGCCGGGCTGGTAGTGCATTACGTGTATCATGCGCCGTTGCCGCGATTGGAATCTCCGGAGATGGGTCGTGGCAACTTCGCGCTAACTTACACACCGAGCGTCGCGATAGCCGTGGTCGAGGTGGACGAAGGGACAGGTAATCCCAAAGTGCTGCAGTTCGCATGCGCGGAGGACGCAGGCCGGTGTATTAACCCGATGGTGGTCGAGGGTCAAGTGCAGGGGCAGGTCGCGCACCAGATAGCGACTGCACTGTACGAGCGGCACGTGTATGATAGCAATGGGCAGCTCTTAACTTCCACTTTCAAAGACCATCTGGTGCCGACGGCGGCAGACCTGCCCAGGTTCGAGTGTGGAATCATTGAGACGCCGTCCCTCTTCACTCCGCTTGGCACCCGTGGCATGGGTGAAGGTGGGGGGGCGCCGCTTATCGCGGTGATCAATGCCATTCGCGACGCCTTGGCGCCGCTCGGGGTACAGATCAACGATAGCCATATAACGCCGGCCGAGCTTTTTCAGCTCATTCAAAACGCTAAGAAGGAGAAGTCGTCGCGTCCGAAAGGGGAATAGACGATTGCGCCCTTTCCAAAGCCAGCGCCAGGGCCCGCTTGAAAATGACCTGAATCACCTCTCTGCGGTACTCCGCGGGAGCTTTAAGATCGGAGAGAGGCTCTATGGTTTCCACGGCCTTCCGCACCTCTTCCGCCGCAGCCCGCACCGCTTCCCTTTCCGGTCGCTCCCCGATTAGCACTCCCTCGGCACTTTTGATACGAAGAGGCACCTCTCCCACTGCGCCGATAGCGATGCCTGCTTTCCGGCACCGACCGTCCTCCCTCAGCTCCAGTTGCACGCTGGCTATGGCATTGCCAAAGTCCCCCCAGCGGCGCTCCAGCTTCAGGTGCGCCCCGCCACTCCGGTTGCCGGGAAAAGGAATCTCCACCTCCGTCACTAGCTCATTAGGCTCTAGGGCCGTAGTGTAAGGAGCCTGGAAAAAGGCGTCGGCTGCAACCGTACGAATCCCTTTGGCGCTCCGACAAACGACAGAGGCATTCAGAGCTAAGGCGGCAGGGGCCAAGTCCCCGGCGGGATCCGCGTGTGCCAGGTTTCCCCCCACAGTGCCCGCGTTCCGCACCTGGACATCCCCAATCACGCTGACGGCCTCGGCCAGCAGGGGGAAGGTGTCCACAAGCCACCGGCTCTCCTCGATCTGTGCATACCTCACAACAGCGCCTAAAGCCACGCAGTTGTCCCGTCGCTCGATCTTAGAGAGTTCTGCTAAGCGGCCGATATCGATGAGATGAGCAGGCGAGACAAGGCGAAGCTTCATTAGGGGTATGAGGCTCATCCCTCCCGCCAGGGACCGCCCTTCCTCTCCATACGTTGTCAATAGCTCAAAAGCGTGTTCTAAAGATTCTGCACGTGTATAGTTAAAGCGAGCGGGGTACATAATCGACCTCAGCGTTATTTTAGCTGGCACCTTTTGTCAAGGGCACATAGTAGTCCCCCATTGTAATTTCTCCAACAGCAGGGCATCGTATGCAAAAAGTGCCCCTGCAATTCTTATATTATATGTAGTGAACAAGTATGGTATCCCGTATCTCAGTCGTCCGGAAATTACGTGAGGAGGCATCATATGGGCGTCATAGAAAAAAAGCTCGCTAACATGGGGCTCACGCTCCCGCCGACCTATCCTTATTCCAGTCCCAACCGCACCGGGTGCGTGCAGGTCGGTAACATCCTATTCCTGTCGGGGCATGGTTCCGGCCGTCATGACATGGCGCTGGCGGTCAAGCGTCATGGCAAGGTCGGCACAGAAGTAACTGAAGAGGAGGCCTATCAGACCGCGCGCGCGGTGGCGCTCAGTATGCTCGCTTCGATCAAGGCGCACCTCGGCGATCTCGACCGCGTGAAGCGCGTGGTCCGGCTGCTGGGCATGGTCAATTCGGCGACCGGCTTCGAACGCCAGTTTGCAGTGATTGACGGCGCATCCGATCTGTTCTACGAGCTGTGGGGGCCGGAGTACGGCCGGCACGCTCGCGCAGCCGTCGGTATCGCCGAGCTTGGACGCCACGGCATACTCGAGATCATGGGTGAGTTCGAACTGCATCCCGGCTCGCGGCGCAAGCCGAAGGCGAAACCGCGCCGGAGGGGGACCCGGCGCTCGCGTTAGGGCCTGGCTTTCCTGTTTTTAATGGAGCAGAATCCCAAAGAGTGCGAGAGGAACCTGCTTGTATGATCGTTGGGTCTTTGAAAGATTATGTGGATCGCGAAATTCACGATATATTGCAGAAATGCACGGGTTGCGGGATCTGCGCTCAGGTGTGCCCAATCCTTCCGTATACCCTTGCAAAGGGAGAGGATCCAAAGCGAGTTGTTGCTGGTGTGCTGGATATCCTACGGGGTCAAGGAGGAAATTCCGCCTCCGCGAGGTGGGTCGAAGCCTGCGCCGGGAGCGGGGTTTGCGTCAAGGAGTGTCCGGAGCCAGTGAACCCCCGCAGAATGCTCTTATTTGCTAAGAGCGCTATAAAGGGGGGAAAAGTAGCTATGGATCGACGTCAGATTGCTCATGAGCGTTTCAAAAAAACGGGTAAAACCGTTCGCTTTATTTCCGGCATGCAAGTTGATCCCGAGGACATGAAGAGAATCACAGGGCGCCAGGATACCCGTAAGAAAAATGCCTCCGCGTTGTTTTGGATCGGGTGCAATCTGCCGCGTACAGCTCATCTAGTATTAACCGTGGAGGACATCTTGGAGCGATTGAATGTCGACGTGGAAGTGCTGGGCGGGCTGGATAACTGCTGCGGAATTGTCCATTTCAGGGAAGGAGATGATGAGACCGGCGAGAAGATTGTCAGGAACACGGTGCGAAATATGGAGAAGCTTGGTCCAGACCTGGTAATAACCTGGTGTCCTACGTGTCATATCCAGTTTAGCGAGCTCTTGGGCGCTTTCCTTAAGGCGGATTTTAGGTTTCAACATTTGACACGGTTTCTTGTGGACCATTTGGATATTTTGACGGCGCAGGGGTTGAGGCGCATTGAAAAAAGAATAGCCCTTCATGACCATAGGGGTTTGGACGGGGTTGCAGAAAACATTCGCAAGCTTGTTTCGGCCATACCCGGGATCGCCATCGTCGAGGTTCCACAATTGGGCAATCATGGATATATGTGCAGTAAGCTTGGGTCGCTACCGGAAGCAAAGGAGGCCGTTCAACGTCAAATTCTAGAAGCTGCCGACCGTGCAGGCGCAGATATCGTGGTGACGCCATACCATAGTTGTCAGAGAGAGCTGTGCATAGCGGAGCGCGATTATCCCTTTGAAGTCAAGAATTTTGTTACACTCCTAGGTGAAGCACTGGGTATCGAGTACGAGGACAAGTATAAAAAATTCCGGATTCTTGGAGATGCAGACAAGATCATCGACGAAGCCGCGCCGTTTATTAAAATGAATAAACTAAGCCAGGAAGAGGCCCGGCAAATCGCAAGAAAAGAAATTTTGTAGATTCTGTATTTTCATATCCGGTGAACGAGTATGTACATACGCTTGACAAGAATTCCGGGCGCAGTTAGACTCCATCGCGCACCCTATCAGTTCGTTTGCAACGAGGACGGTTAAGCATCAGATTTAAGCTCGTCGTTCTAACGCAAGCTGCCAGTTGTCTTATTGGATTCTCGATGAGAAGGTCTACAGCCTCTGCGGTACTTTCTGTTTTAGGCTGTTCAGAAGGGAGGCGCAAAACAATGGTCAAGTATCTGGTTTCTTTTTTGGCGGTTCTGGGGCTGGTATCAGAGGGCGCGCCAGCTAGTTTGCTGGCGGCCGAAAGCGGCAGCCAGCGCCTCATCAAAGCGGCCCAAAAGTCGGAAGAGCTCAACAGTCGTTTTGAGGGAGATATCAACTACTGGACTACCGAGCCCAGTGGCAACGACTTATTGAAGGTCGAAGAGGCCTTCAACAAGCGCTTTAAGCTGAAGGTCAAGTTAAAACAGACGCCGTTGACCTCCGTCGAAGTTGCCAACCGTTTTGTGGTCTCAGCTCAGGCTGGACGGCCCGCAGAGGGAGACATCACAATTAACTCTCCCCCTACCCTTATTGTTTTGCGCCAGAACGGGTTCATGGAGGATTTTGATTGGAGCGGCGTGTTTAGCCAGGAATTCCCGGAGATTCAAAGACGCATCAATAGAATACCGCCGCAGTACCGCAACAAGGCCCTCGAAATCTATCACCTGGTTTACGTCATCGGCTACCGCGCGGATCGGCTAAAGAAAGACGAACTGCCGAAAACCTGGGAAGAGTTGGCCAACCCGAAATGGGCGGGCCGCTTTGCGGTCGCGAACCAGGGTTACCCGTTTAACTATCTTTTGTCGGTGCCAGGGTGGGATGAGCAAAAGATGTTGAACCTGGCCAGGGCAATTCGGGACAATCGCGCGGTATTTGTTAAGGGAGGACCGGGGGGCGCGGCTGCCCTGCAATCAGGGGACGTATCTTTGGCAGTCGGTTCGGCGGGTAACTTCGAAGAGGTTAGGGCCAGGGGGATACCAGTGGACTGGGTGGCATTACCGGGAACAATTATGACGCAAAAGAACCTTGTCGTTCCCAAGGGGGCTCCACACATTAACCTGGCCCGTCTATTCGGGGCCTGGCTGACGACGGAGGGTAGGGAACTATTTGAAACCGTTACCAAGGACGGCCTGGCGTGGCCGGAAGAGAACTCCCTCCTGGCAAGTAAGCTCAGGCAGCTTGGGTTGCGCGACAGTGACTTTATACTGATAGACACCGCCGAAAAGGACGAGCTAGGCGCCAAAATGATGAAGAAGATCCGGAGCATCTACCTGGGTAAGTAGTTTTGGCCAAAGCCGAGCAGCTCAGGTCGCTGGCGGGCCGCGTCAGCGGGTTCGGGGAATCAGATAAATGGATCCCTGGCTTCGTGTCGGTAGCTTCACTTTTTCTCGTCGCGGCTCCCTTGATCACGGTTATTGTCGCTGCCTTTCGCCCCGGTATGACGCTCCCTTTTCAGGCAGGGGAATGGACCCTGGGGAACTTCGTGGAGGCGTTTGGTGATCCGTTCACGTCTCGCTTGTTGTTGAATACCTTCCTCTATACTCTTGTCTCGCTCAGCCTCGCCCTACCACTGGCACTGGCTTTCGCCTGGTTAGTTGAGCGGACTGACCTCCCCTTTCGCGATTCCATCTACGCGCTTCTCTTAATTCCCATGGCAATACCAGGCCTCTTGAAGGCGCTGGGCTGGGTGTTCCTCTTGGGGCCGCGCCAGGGCGCCATCAATATTTTTCTCCGTGATGGACTGGGGCTGCAAACCACTGACGGACCGCTGAACATCTACACCTTCGCAGGCATGGTGTTCCTAACCGTCCTTTCAGTGGTGCCGTCCATGTTCCTCTTGATCGGGCCTTTAATTCGAACCATCAATCCTGTTTTCGAGGAGGCATCCGAGACCGCGGGGGCGGGCGCTTATCACACGCTGCGCAGGGTCACGTTACCGCTGATATCTCCAGGTATCCTGGCCGTCGTTCTCTACTTCACTATCGTGATGATTGAGTACTTCGAGATCCCCCTGGCCATCGGTCTCAACGCTCGATTCCCCGTCCTGAGCTTGCAGATTTACACCGTGACGCGCAGCGAACAACTGCCACAGTACGGTCTGGCAAGCACGTATAGCTTCTTAGGGCTCGGTCTGGGTAGCTTCTTGCTTTACCAGTATCGGAAGCTTACGGCCAGCTCACAAAGGTACGAGGTGATCACCGGCAAAGGCTACACGCAAAAAAAAGTTAGCTTGGGCCGCGTCAAATATCTCGCCTTGGGTTTGATCGGTGTCTATCTTCTCCTTGCCGTCGTAATGCCCGTCAGTATTTTGCTTTGGGCCAGCTTCCTGGATTTCTATCTCCCTCCGTCTAGGGCGGCGCTGGCGCACTTTTCTCTCACCAACTATGTCGAGGTTTTTCGCAACCCTCGGATCATTACCGCGGCAGCCAACACCTTGATTCTCTTTGCCACCGTAGCTACCTTTACCACGCTGTTGGCCTTGATGGTCTCGTGGGTCGTCCATCGGTATCGCCCGCGTTTCGGTTGGTTGCTGGACAACATGGTTTTTCTCCCCTTGGCCGTGCCCAGCATTGTCATCGCTTTAGGGGTGCTGCTTTTTTATATCCGCACGCCCTTTTGGGGGACCATTTGGGTCATCGCCGTGGGTCACGCGGTGCGCTACCTGCCCTTTAGCACTCGGACGGTGGGCGCGGCCATCCTTCAGATTCACCAGGAACTGGAGGAAGCCTCATGGGTAAGCGGCGCGTCGAAATTGACGACTTTGAGAAAGGTGACATTTCCCTTGTTGCTCCCCGCCCTGGGAAACACATGGGTATGGATCGCCTTCCACAGCGTGCGCGACTTCAGCTTCCCGCTCATGTTGGCTTCCTATAACAACATCGTGATTACGAGCCTCTTATGGTCTCTCTGGGAGAGGGCTGACATGACCGGGCTGTCCGCTCTCGCGATCTTGTTAATTCTAGTCTCTATCGTTTTCACCGCCGGGAGTCGACGCATCACTTCACAGGGGGCTTACTGAAAGAATAACCGAAAAACGTTTTTTTCGCCCTCGTTTTCTTTTACTCGATCAGCGACTTTTAGGAGCAGCTATCGGCTCAACCAGGTCTTGTGGAGCCCGCCCTCGAACAAGATAAGATCTTCGTTATTATTGGAGATAAAATCCCGCACGCGAGGATGGATGCCAAGAAAGCGGTGCTCGAAGGCGAGGAATACCTCAGGAACTTCCTCGTAGATGATCCTGAAGGCCTTGCGGTAAAGCTCGCGGCGTTTCTTGGGATCCATCGTGCCGCTGGCCTGATTAAAAAGCGCATCCAGCTCTTTGTTGCAGTAGCCGGTTCGGTTGTTGTCCCGGGCGCGGCGTTTGACTGCATCCTCGTCGCAGGTGAACTCCACACTGACCTGGTCTGGGTCGGGCTCGTTATTTCCTCCCCCAGGGCTGATGTCGTAATCACCGGCGCGGTTCCGGGCACGATAGGCGCCCGCCTCCAAAGTCTCTGCCACCACATTGAGACCCGCCTCCTGGAGCTGGGCTACCGAAAAGGGGATCTCCTCCTGGCCCTGCCGGGAAATCGCGACAATCTTTTCGCCCTTGTAACCGGCCTGTTTGAGAAGGGCCTTTGCTTTGGCCAGGTCTCGTTTACGGTCTGGGAAACCGAAGTGCCACGGGGAACCCTTAAAGAATCGCTCTTCGGTGACCTCACCTTGTCCCCAAAAGGCCCCCTCCAGGATCTTTTCCTTATCTATGGCATATAGGACAGCCTGGCGAAGTTTGATGTTATTAAAGGGAGGACGAGCCACATTCAGGTAGATCTCGCGGAAGCCCGCGTACTTGGCAGGGACTAGAGAGGTCTCGCCGGCCTCTCCGCGCTGGATTTTTGGCACCCAGGCAGACGGCACTCGGGTAATGAGCTGCAGGTCTCCCGCCCTTAACGCCGCCAAACGGGCGGTGGTATCTATAACCGGCTTAAAGACCACTCGATCCAGATAGGGAAGTCCCTTTTGCCAGTAGTCACTAAAGCGCTCGAATGCGGCATGGGAGCCGGCCCGCCACTCCCTGAAGGCGAAGGGGCCAGTGCCGGGTGGCATCGTTTGAACCTTCGTTTGGCCCTTAGGGATGGAGTCCTTGGGCAAGACGAAGAAAGTGCGCAGACTTCCCAACGAGGTTAAGAATGCGGCTGCGGGTTGCTTTAAGACAAACTTGACCGTATAACGATCGACAACCCTCACAGATTCCACCTTTTCCAGATACGGCTTTCCTGTCGCCCCGTGCTGAGGATCCACGGAATACTCCGCGACCCACTTGATGTCCTCCGCGGTCATCTCCGCGCCGTTGTGGAACTTTACTCCCCTGCGCAGGTTGAAGGTATACTCCTTGCCGTCTGGAGAGATCTTCCAGGACTCAGCGAGAAAAGGCCTTACTTGGGATTTGGCATCAATCGCAACAAGGGCTTCGTAAACTATAGAGCGCACTGAAAGGTCGATGGAGCGCATGCGCACGAAGGGATTAAGACCATACAGATCGGAGTGGATACCCACATTAAGGGTGCCTCCGTATCTGGGCTGCTCTTGGGCGCTAAGTTCTAAGCCCCAGAAGAAAAAGATTCCAATGCCGAGAAAACGAAAAATCCTCTTCGCCATAAATGAACCTCCGGTTTTCTTTGATCTTCGCGTATAACGGAGCTTCAAGCGTAAAGGCCATCGATAAAGCCACTGTCGTCCAACTGCCTCAGATAGTGCATGTTCCAAAGAGACAGGGGATTGACCTCGTTCGCCTCCGGATCCCGGTGTCTGGCCAGCTCAAAAACATTCTGAATGGCGGTAACGGTAGGGTAAGGTTTTTTCTCTAAATGCGGCGCCAGATCGGAATAGAGGTATTCGACCATCTCCCGGTCCCATGGAGTCTCGCCGTTGAGTTTTTTTTCTAAAATCGCCATGCTCTTTTCTTTTTGGGTCTTGAAAAAATGGATTCCCTCCACGACGCCTTTCAAAAATCGCTCGACGAGAGCGGAATGTCTCTCGGCAAAGTCGCTGCTGGTCGATAGCGTCGTAAAGTAAACCATAGGTAAAGGCGGTATCTCGATGACTTTCATCCCCACTCGCTTTCCAAGGAGATCATCAGGCGGGGTCAGCAGGGCCGCATCGCAGTCTCCCCTCTGGACCACCTCCCAGAGATTTTCTCCCCGGTGTTTTTTCAATGCCACATCGCCTTTATCCGCGTCCAGGCCGTTTTGCTTCAGAAAAAGCCAGTTGTTGTCCCCGGGATGGCCGCCGCGGAACGCGATCTTTTTACCTTTGAGATCGCTGATCGCTTGGATCTTTGAATCCCCACGAACCACCAAGCGATGCGCATAGAGATTGATGGTCTGCCCCACATACACCCAGCGATCCCCCTTAAGCCTGGCCAGATAAGGCGTGACATGGTTGCCGCTGACGAACTCAACCTCGCCTTTTTTTACCGCCTCATGCGCTTCGTCCGGACCGATAAAGAAATCATAATCGACGCTCAGCCCGTATTTCTCCCAGGCGCCGGACTCATGGATAACGTGAAGCAACGCCAGGTGGCCGTCCGAACGATAGGGAAATTTAATTTTATCCATGTCGCTATCCTCCTGCTAAACCCCTTCTTCATTTATAGAGCTTTACCTCGACACAGTGATCCAGGGCTGTGGAGATCTTGTCGATGTGCTCCAGGTCCGTAGGCAGAAGGGAGTTGAAGTTCACCCCCTTGCCCCGGGCAATCGGCATCCCCTCCGACCAGTGACCGAAATGACCCGCTATGCCCACCACCTGGGGATGGATGCACTGGGTGAGCTTTGCCCTCACCCTGACCCTATTCACCGGCGACTCCAGCCACACCTCATCCCCATCCCCAATCCCCTTCGCCCTGGCCACCTCCTCATTGACCAAAATGCTGTAAGCATTCGTGCGCTCACAGACTTCATTGATCCACGGATTCTCATTGCCAAAGGCGCCGTAGACGTAGGCCAGCTTGTAATGCACCGCGATCAGGTCGTACTCCCCCTTCTTCATAGCCTCGTAGGAAGGACACGGCATCCAGTCCGAAAGGGGCTTATAGTCCGATAGATCCCACGGGATCCCCATCTGGCCCACCACCCTTTTTAACTCCTCCCCACGCTGCAGGAAATGCTCCAGATAAATGGGCAGCCGGGCATTGATAAAGGGCCCTATGTAGGCCTCCTCCACATCCCTGGGAATGCGGATCACCCCGTGCTCCCCAAACCAAGCCAAACCCTTATCCTCCCCGAACCAGCAGCGCGCCATCCTGTCTATGACCTCCTCCACCGGATAGCGTCTGCCTGCCTCCAAAGTGTAGGGCTCCTTGAGGTGAAAGGTATGGTTGAGGAGACGGTAGAAGTCAGCAAGGATGCCAACCCTGTCGGCCAACTCTATGATGACCTCCTGGGGATGCCTCATCCCCACGGGAAGATCCACCACAGGCTGCCTCACCTGCCAAAACCAATCGTCCTTGCCGCAGGGAGGGATACTTCGGGTAGAAGTGCCGGTACTGAAATCGAATCTTTCCAGGTAGCTGGGGAAGGGGAGAACAATATCGTCAAAGAGGTTGGTCTCGTTGAGCTCCACCGCAAGGCCAGCCATGAAAGAAACAGACTGATAGAAATGCTCCACCATCTTGAGATCACCGAAGGAACCCAGAAGAGAGTTCACAGGAGCGTGAAGGAGGATTTCAATTTTGTAGGAGATGCCATAAGGGTTAGAGTCCTGCGCGGTGATGGGAAGAAGGGTGTGGAAGTGAGGCGCCAGAGGGAAAAGCTCTGCCAGATCCATGCGGATGGGCTTGGTCGGAGTGCGACCAGGAAAAGCCTTCGGATGGGGAAGGGGAAGTATATTCCCTCCCTTCTCTAATAGACCATCGGCGCCTCCTTCAGGCCACCAGTGGAAAGGCCTCTTTCCCGCGGCCGCCGTGCTCAGGATACCTCCAGGCACATTCACTGCCCCCATCACAATGTTGAGGAGCTTAAGCGGCCAGGACTGATGGAAGCCGTGCTTGTGTCCTTGCGGCCCCTTGGCCCAATCCACACACACGGGCCGATGAGGCAACTCCGCCCCCTCTAGGCTGATCGTCGCCCCTACATTCGCCGCCTCTGCAAACTCCCGCGCCAGACGCCTGAGGATCTTAGCAGGAATCGTGGTGACCTCCTCCGTCTTCTCCGGCGCATAGTTGGCCACATGCTCCCTAAGAAGCTCAAAGCTGGGTCGAGCCTTAAACCCCTCTAACTCATAGCTCCCGGTAACCACTGGATCTTTAAGCGTGGGATCGTCGTAGCTCTTTGTGGTCCTGTCCGCCCCATCATAGACCAAAGGCTTTCCGGTCTTAGGATCCCGCACATAACGCCCCTCTTTGCCCACCAGATAAGGGGCATTGCTCCTGTGCTTGAGAAACTCCCGATCATAAATACCCAACTCATTGACCAACACATGAAGCATGCTCAAAGCAAAGGCCGTGTCCGTGCCCGGCCGAATGGGAATCCATTCATCCGCCTTGCTGGCAGCATAAGACCCTATAGGATCCACCACCACCAGCCTCATTCCCCTTAACCTCGCCTCTGCCATGTCCCGAGCAATGTGATTGAAAGAACCCCGCGCCGCTATGGCAAACTGCGTCCCCACAAGAATTAAATAGTTGCAGTAATGAAGGTCAGGCTGCTGGTGAAATCCACCACCGGAGAAAAACTCCACCGGATGTATCACCTTGCCGCAAGTGGGAGAAGCATTACTGCTAAAGTGCGGCGTCCCGAAGGCGCCAGCGAAGGCATGCAGCCAGGTGTGACTATCCCCGGTTGTCTCCCAGCCCTGAATATAGAGCTTTTTTGGGTCGTCACGGATGGACTGGAGCTTGGTTGTGATAGTGTCAATCGCTTCCTCCCAGGAGATCTCCTGCCAGCCAGGATCTACATGGAGCCCCTTCCTCGGATTGGTCCGCTTGAGCGGCGCCTTTACCCGATGCGGGTTATAGAGGTTCATGATCCCTGCCTTCCCCTTGGCGCACATATCCCCCCGGTTCTGCGGATGGTTGGGATCCCCTTCAATGTTCCTCACTACCCCATCCTCCACCTCAACCCGAACCCCGCATCCCACATAACACATGCCACAGGTCGTCTGAACCCACCTCGCCGCCATCGCTACCCTCCTTCAAACATGGGAAGCATAATAATCTCTATCTTAGATACGAAAAAGAAAACAAAAAGCGCGGCAAGGAGCATTTAAAGAATCCCCTTAAGCTCTCCACCCCATTTTGCCAGGAGCTGTCCGCGCAACTCGGGGCTTATCTGAGCCACAGGATAGGCCCGATCCTTCCACTCATAAGGCCAACAGGCGTCAATGACCGCCTTCGAAGTAAACACAGCAGATGGATTATGGGTAGAGCTTTTTTGGTCAGGAGGAACAGCAGGATCTGCGGAGCTACTCCTACAGCGGCGGATAATCTCAATCGAGCGCTCAGGGTCGGCGCGACTAGCCACGGCCCAGATCACATCCCAGAGATCAGTTACGTCGATGTCGTCGTCGACGACCACTGTGTATCTCCCGACATAAACCCCTGTGGCGCACTGAGAGGCTATCATCCCAGCCTGACGGGAGTGGCCAGGATAGCGCTGCTTAATGGAAACGGCGAGAAAAAGCCTGCCTGCACCCACCATGTGGCACCACACACCCCGGATATCCGGAACCCCTGCCTTCTCCAGCTCATCCCACATCATCGCTGAGCGGAATAAACATTGGGCAAGGTTAAGACCGGGCGGTTTTGTCGGGTGAGCACAGGTCATGATTGGGTCTTTCCGATAGAGCACAGTCTTCACGTGGATGACGGGTTCCTGCACGGGAGTCAAACCGCAGTTCGCATAGTAACCCGCCCATTCGCCAAAAGGCCCTTCCTCTTTCGTCTCGCCCGGCAGACATTCGCCTTCGACGACGATCTCGGCACGAGCTGGGATGGGAAGCTTCGTGAACGGCCCCTCTGAGACCTCGATCGGCCAGCCCTTCAAGCCTCCGGCAAACTCATATTCGGACACTCCCCGCGGGATGGCCATGGTACTCGCAAGAAAAAGGGCCGGATCGGCACCCACGGCAACAGCGACCTTCATGGGTTGGGAGCGGGATAGATATTTCTCAAACATCGTCCGTCCGTGTCTCCCCGGACTCATGTGAAGTCCGAGAGTGCGCTTATCATGCACCATGCACCGATACGTCCCCAGGTTAACCCAACCCTCATCGGGATCCTGAATAATCACACAATGGCCGGTCCCAAAATATCTGCCGCCATCCTTCTCATGGTGCCTGGGAAGGGGAAACTTAAATAGATCGATCTTTTCTCCCTGATCCACATTTTCCAGAATCTCCCCATCCGTCACAGAGCGGGGAGACATCAGCTTCATGTTTTTCAGCTTATCTCTGCAAGCCAGGACATAGGTCAGCGTGTCAGGTCGGTCCAATTTTAGACCCAAGATGAATGCCAGCCGTTGCATCGACTCGAGCTGGCCGAACAGCGCCCGATACCCTGGGGTAAAGCCGGCTATCTCATCAAATAGAAGGGCTGGCATGACCCCCTTGGTCTCGCGCGCGACGATCTCCGCGATTCCCGCCATCTCTAGATCCCAATGGGCACCCCGTATCACCTTCAGCTCGCCCATCTGTTCTACCCGATCTATCCAGTTTCTCAGATCCCGATACCGCGGGCCGGTCTCCTCCTGTAACATCTTTTTCTCTCCTGTGACCCTTCTGTATACCAGTGAATTTAATCCCCCATACTCCAACGCGGAGAAAATGTCTAGCCCTGTCTGGGAGCCGCGCCCCAAGTTCAGATGCTTGACACGCGGAACGGTATCGTTATAGCTTCCACCGGGAACAGGGATCGTCTTGCGCCGCGAACTGCTGAAGGAACACATGGAGAAAGTACAGCATCAAATAATTCATTTCGGGAGGGCATTGGGATGGCTTTTTTCAAAATGGTCTATCTGTCCCTTGTTGCGGGGTATTTAGGGTATTGCTCTGTCGCCCTTGCCGCTGCGGCAAGTCCCGAGTTGCTCAACGCCAAGAAGGAGGCTGAGGCGAAAGGGTATATCTTCCTCACCAGTCACGACGAAATCATAGCTGAAGCCAAGAAGGAAGGTAAGCTCCGCGCCTTGGTGGAGATGGAGTCTCCGACCATCAGGACGACGGTCCAGGCGTTCATGAAAAAGTATCCGTTCATTAATCTTTATCTCCAGGAGATTACCGGCACCGACTCGGCGCAACGCTTCACCCTGGAAATGAAGGCAGGCCGGTCTAAGGAGTGGGACATCTTGCACCTCTGGACTGATTTCTACAACGATTTCATTCCTTATCTATCAAAGGTCGACGTTCTGGGGATGGCCGGGCGGGGAATTCTCCAAATACCGGCTCCCATGATCGACCCCAGACATCGGAACATCGTAGCGTTTTACAGTCGTTTTCAGGTCACCGCGTACAACAAGAACCTGGTGCTCGCGCAGCAAGCGCCTAAGGTTTGGGAGGACATTCTCAAGCCCGAGTTTAAGGGGAAGAGGTTTGCCGCTGATGTTCGGCCTAGTGAGATTGCGGCATTGGTACCGGCTTGGGGCCTGGAGAAGACCCTGGACTTTGCGCGCAGAGTGGCGGCGCAGCAACCCCTTTGGGTGCGAGGCGCAAGCAGAACTTTGACTTCCATATTGGCCGGCGAAATCCCGATGATGATCGGGCCTAATTTTCATACTGTGAAGAGGTCTCAAGAGAAAGATCCGGCGGCTGTTTTGCAATACGTGGTTCTGCAGCCGGTACCCGTGCGACTGTCCCTGTTAGAGGCGATTCAAGCCGGGTCCCGGAATCTTCATGCAGCGCTTTTGTGGCTGGAATGGATGGCAGGCCCGGAGGCGCAGAAACTGGCTGACGAGCACGAGCCTTTAGGATCCTCCGTTTACGCGCGCGGCGGAGCGGTAGAGCAGGAGCTCAGGGGGAAAAAGCTCTCGGTGGTGAGCTGGGAGCAGCACCAGAAGATGGCGGAGTGGCAGGCGAAGGTCTTGGAGGCTTACGGATTCCCAAAAGCGGAAAAGTCGAAATGAGCGCCAAAGGCTCGGTCTTGTGGTTGGATAAGGAGGCTTCGTGAATAAACTTTTGACATACAAAGGTCTTTCTTCCATTCTCGCATTCTCCCTGTTTGCGTTTTTGGCGCTTCGGCCAAACCCGAGTGACGGAGCAGAAACAAAGCCGGTCACTGAGAAGACATACGAGGAACTCGTCGAGGGGGCCAAGAAGGAAGGCAAGCTCATCGTTTGGGATACGACGAAGGGGAAGGGGAAAGAACGCTTTCGCAGCTTTGAGAAGAAATACCCCTTTATCAAGATAGAACAAGCGCTCGTGCACAGCGATGAAGTGATACAAAAGCTCATCATGGAATCCCGTGCTGGAAGAGCGCCCAGCGGAGATGTGATAGCCTGCAACAAGGTATCTTTCGAACTGGGCAAGAAAGAAGGGGTGTTCATGAGTTTCCCGTGGAGAAAGGTATTCAAAGAAATCCCCTCTCAGGCCATAGACAAGACCAATTCTGGTGTTGGCGCCTATGGAAACATCTGGACCATGGCCTACAACACCAAGCTGGTTGCCAAAGAAAAACTGCCGAAAACCTATGAAGACCTTCTGAGTCCGGAGTGGAAAGGCAAGTTGGGAGCAGACGTTAGAGTACAGCCCTGGACTTACATCCTTGCTGCGGGGGCCTGGAGTCTGGAAAAGGGAGAAGATTACGTAAGAAGATTAAGAGAGAACAAGCCAAAGTTTGGTCGCGGGGGAAGCGCCATCGCCCAGCTCTTGATTGCGGGAGATTTTCAAATTGCGCCGGTTTATCTTTACAATATCATTGACGCCAGGGCCACAGGCGCTCCCATTGATTGGATTCCCATGGAGCCCTTTGGGGGTGACATTGCGGGCCGCATTATCCCTAAAGGAGCCCCCCACCCCAACGCCGCTGTCCTCTATCTTGGTTGGGCTGCAAGTCCGGAAGGCCAGAAAGCCTTTGAACAAGCCGATGGTAGAGCTTTACCTTACGAAGGGCTGGGCACCGTAATGGCTAAGATGCTGGCAGGAAAAAAGCTGGGCGTGGTTGGTTGGGAAGATAGTAGTGAAAAAGCTCTCAAAGCAGATGAGATACAGGACCGGCTCATGGAGATCTTAGGGACAAAGAAGTAAGCTCGGCCTCTTCGCCTACGACTCACCCGGGGAGGACAATCTTACAGGTATCGTTCTGAGACGGCATCTAGGGACGCTTGTGAGCCCAAGGTGGTCAAACCTAATCATCGCCGGCCTGGCAGGTCTTGTGACCTATCTGGTCGCTCTCCCCCTGGGCTTGTTGATCATCGGTGGCTTCACAAGTGGAATGCCCGGTGATTTCACTTCTCTTACGTTTGCTCACTATGCCCGCTCTTATGGCAGCCTCTCGGTCTTAGAGCTTTTTTACAGTTCTTTTATTTTTGCCGCGGGTTCGGTCCTTCTAGCGCTTCCCATTTCTATAGCCTTTGCATGGGCGATCGAACGAACCAACACCCCGTTGAGGAATCTCGCGTATGCGCTGGTTATAGCTCCTGTTGCCATGCCCGGGATGCTCCTTTCGATGTCCTGGGTTCTTCTCCTCAGTCCCAATATGGGAGTGATCAACAAGATTCTTATGGCTATCTTCGGTTTTGAGGAAGCGCCGCTAAACATCTACTCCATGGGAGGAATGATCTTCACAGAGGGGCTAAGACTCGTTCCGACCACATTTCTGCTCCTGGTGGGGGCCTTTCGCGCTATGGATCCTGCCCTTGAGGAGGCTGCTGTCGTGTCGGGGGCCAACAGGCTCGTCACCACCCGGCTCATTACACTGCGCGTATTAATGCCTTCAGTGCTCACAGCCGCCATCTACATTTTTATGACCGCTATCGAGAGTTTTGAAATTCCGGGCGTCCTGGGCCTTCGCAATGGGATCCTGGTGTTCAGCTCAAGGATCTATTACGCCACGACTTCGAGCTACGCAGGCATACCAAGGTATGGTGATGCCAGCGCCCTAAGCACAACGTATCTCTTTATAAGCGTCCTGTTGATTTATTCGTACCAGAGAGCGACCCGGCACAGCGAAAGCTACGTCACAGTCACGGGGAGGGGTTATCGCCCTAAACTCATTGATCTTGGCATTTGGAAATACGTCGTGTTGTTGTTTTTCTTGACTTACTTTTGCCTGGCAGTTTTGCTTCCCATTCTCATTATGTTCTGGGCAAGTCTCATTCCGTACTATCAAGCCCCCTCTGTGGAGGCTCTCTCTGTTGCCTCCTTCAGCGGCTATAGAGATCTCTTGGAAGACGTGGAGGTTCGAAAGGCGCTGCGAAACACCGCCCTCTTGATGGTAGAATCCGCCGCGGTAACGACCTTGATTGCTGCTATTATAGCCTGGGTCGTTGCGCGATCTAAATGGTTCGGGTGCCGCCTTTTGGATATCTTAACCTTTCTCCCACATGCTATTCCCAGCGTTGTTTTTGCGCTTGCCCTCATGTACGTGTATTTAACCTTCAATTTCATACCCATCTACGGTACGACAACGATCATCCTGGTGGCCTTCGTCACAAAATACCTGCCCTTCAGCACTCGAAGTATCGGCGCCAGCATCATCCAGATCCATAAAGAGCTTGAGGAGGCGGCACAGGTGAGCGGCGCTTCTTTGCTGACTGTTCTGCGAAAAATCATTCTTCCGCTCCTTCTTCCCGCAATGGCCGGAGTCGCTCTATGGGTCGCGGTTCATGCCATGCGTGAGCTGTCAATGCCTTTGATGCTCAACTCAACCTCCAACAATGTCATATCCTTTCTTATATGGGCCCATTGGGAGGGCGGAGATTTGCGGCACGCATCTGCTCTGGGCGTCCTGCTGATAGCGGTAATGCTGATCATGACCTTCAGCGGCAGGCACCTTGCAACCCGGCGCATGAGAGTTGAGTGACACTGTCAATCTGGAGACTCACGCCGTCAGTTTCGGGTAGGCGGTAATCAGGCTGATGGGTAATTCTTCAACGCGAGCAACCACCTCGTAGGGAAGATCCTCGCACATCGCCCGCATATAGTCGGCTCCATCTTTATCGATGGTCAGGCAGAAAGGGCGGATCTTGCGCCGCACGGCCTCGCGCAGCGCCTGGTGGGTATCGTGCACCGCATACTCCTTGTCATTGGGGTCGCGTCCGTAATCCCGATCGTAGGGACGCCCATCGCTGACGAGAAACAAAAGCCGCGTCTGCGCATCGACGCGCTCCAGTTTCCTGATCGCGTGCCGGATCGCGGCACCCATGCGCGTCGCATGAGCCGGCGCGAGCCGGTCCACGCGACGGGCCACGCGCTGGCTCAGCAGTTCCTGGAAATCTTTGACTACATGGAACTCCACGTTTCCCCGGCCGCTCCCGGAAAACGCGTAGAGCGCGTAGCTGTCCCCAATGCTTTCCAACGCCTGGG
Organism: Deltaproteobacteria bacterium; assembly: GCA_016193465.1. Taxonomy (GTDB): domain Bacteria; phylum Desulfobacterota; class Binatia; order UBA9968; family UBA9968; genus UBA9968. The sequence goes on along the minus strand of JACPSE010000201.1, from coordinate 5,567 downwards.
CAAGAACAATGGCAGCCTGTTTTTCTATGTCTATGGCGCGTTTGCGCAGCGGCTTACCCCGGTCGTCGACACCCGCCGCAACCTGGTGCAGGTAATTACTGTAGCCCTGTGCCGTTGCAGTCACAGGACGGACGGCCTGCGCAGACTTAAGCTCCACGTACTCGTTTGTGGTCGCGCTCATGTCCAGTAACACCGCCACTGCCACATCGCGCTGGGTGCGCTCGCGCCGCCAATAAACTTTTTCCGACGGCGTCGCGCCCGCCTGGCGGTCAACGATCATATCGATCACCGCATCGATGTCGACGTCCTCGCCGTCATACCGGCGGGTTACTTTGCGAAACAATTCAGGCAAAAAGTGCTCAAAGCGGACCCGCACCTGACTTACCAACCAGCGGTATTCCGTGAGTGTCTCGGTGTAAAAGTCCGAGGTGCTCTCTTCCATTACGCGCTCGCGCACCCGGCACCAGCGCTCTCTGAAGCTGCCGGTTCTGAAATCCCACTCCGGATATAAGTAACAGAACGGCTCGTCACGATTGAGCGGACCCTCCACATCGGCCTCAGCCAGATCTTCCTGGCCTTCATCCGGCGACTCAGATTGTGGTTCAGGCCGGTCGAAAAGCTGCTGATCCATTTGCAGGCGAAACTCGACCTCTCGCGGCGGCTTAAAGGGCACTTCCTCTGCATCCTGGGTCGTTTCCTCCAATCTGTCTGGCGTTGCATCCTCGTCCGCGGGGCGGGGCCGCCGCTCGTGGTGGTGATGGCATGGGTCGTCAACCACGGTATTGGGTAGTTGCGCGGCGAGTTGATAGATGCGCAGCGTCGCCTCCGCTGAATCTTCGACGGTCGCGGGCGCGTTGGTGACGCGGAAAAGGAGATCGAGGGCCGCCTCCAGGGACGACCGAAGTCCTTCTGAGGCTTGGCGCAGCGGCAGCCCGCCCAGGCTCGCCTGCACCAGACCCTCAAGCAGTGCTTCTCGCAGCGGCAGCGCGCCAAGCCGCGGCCGTTCGGAAAGGACCTGCAGCGCGACTTGCCTACAGGTGGGACGTATCCCCGGGTAGCGCGCCAGGACTTGAGCGTCTATGCGCGCATCTTCCACGCATTCGAAGATCGTCATGCCGAGCGCTGGATCCGGGAAAAGCTGGCGTAGCTTTTGCAGCTCGCTCGCGCCGCTACTTTCGGCAGTTTTTTCCGCGAGGCCAGGACGCCAGTCGTGAAAGAATTGCGCAGGCCGCGCGAAGCTAAACTTGAATGTGCCAAACTCTACGTGCCCGGCCTGATGGGTGAGGATAACCTTATACCAACCAAAGTTTTCCCGGTGCGACGGGAACCGATCAATCTTTGGCGGCAACCTCAAGGAGATGGCTTTGCCGTCGTCGGACGGCGTGACCCAGCCAGCGCCGCGAGAGCTTGAACCGCCGCGGGGAACAAGGCGGATCTCGTGCCCGCTCAACGCCTTCGTGTAGAGCCGAAGCACCTCTCCAACATTCTCTAGCTCCGCTGGAACGTGTTTTTTTGCCCCGTCACTTTTTGCTATGCCCAATGACAACCTCACCGCGTAACGTGCCGAATCGTCTCCACACTGTCTTACGCGACTGACTGCCCTTCACGCCAGGACTCCCTCACTTCTTTTCCGCTTGCGGGAAGCCAAAGGCCTCAAGAGCCATTTTTATCCACTTTGGGCTTTTCTCGAAGTTGTCCCAATCAAGAAGCCAAACTTTTTTTCCGCGCACAAGTTTTTCCAGGGCCGAGCCTGAGACGTAGATAGAGGATTTGAGAGGCTCTTTTTCATCAATGATGCGTTGGGCAATCGGACTGGCCATAAACTCCAGCCACAGGATTGCCGCATAAGGATGGGACGCCGATTCCACGATCATCTCCGGCTCATTGAGCCTAACCGGGACCGGTTCGATGACCTTCACTTGCAAACAACCGCGCGGGTCTTTCTCCATCGCTTCTATTACAGTCTGATAATTCGTCAGCGAATGGAGAGCATATTCGCCAGCCCCTATGGAGGGCAGAGCCCTCGCATGACCCCGGAGCCAAACTGGTTGCTGGGCGGCAATCTTTCTTGCGTAATTCACCATCCACTCCTCCCCGGCTCCCGCGGCCATCGGCGCGTAATTGAGAGGGCGGACGTCGACAATAAACTTCTTGCCCTTGAGTTCCGGTTTCAGAAAGTCCTCCCACCGCTCAGGAACCTTGGACGCATCGAGGATGCACCGGTTAAAGGCAATGGCGCCCAAAGTAGTGGATACGGCAACAACCTTACGGCTCTTCGGGTCGATAATCTTCGTCGGAATGGCTAGGACGCCTCGCTCCGCCATTCCCAGCAGATCAACCTTCTTGCCATGCTGGATGAAGTCTGTAAAACCGTCTGAGCTAGTCCAGCTTATATCCCATTGCGCCCTGCCGGTCTTAAGCTCCAGAAGAAACCGCTCCCTCGCTTCTGTTCCAGCGATCTCCTGTACTTGAACATCAAGGAAGGGATATCTTTCCCTAAATGCCTTGGACAGAGACGCATTAGTATTGGACTCAAGCGAGACTATGGCGCGGAGCTTGCCCTCCTTCCGCGCTTTTTCCACTATCTCATCGTGGCCAGCCTCGAAAATGAATCCCCTGGCCTCGGCCTCAATCTTGGCCTTGAGCAGGGTGGGGCTCGCGGCGAGCGCACACGCTGCGCCGAGTATAAAGATTACGCCGAGAAAGGCAGTGAAACCCTTCATGCATACCCTCATGGTGCGGTCCTCCTTTTACGCGGATTTTATGTGATCGTGGCAGGTTTCCGTAACTAATTTAGTATCCCAGACGCTCGACGACAGGCTGCAGCCGCTCCAGGTTGCGCTTCACCTCGTCGGTCTGCGACACCTCTGCCCATGCCTCCTGTGCCAGCTCCTGCCGCACCACCTCCTCCACATCAGCGCGCGTGATCGAGCGCGACAACACCCCCGCATCCTCATGCTCCTCCAAGATCCGCCACACCCCCTCCACGCTCAACTGACCATCCAGAGGGAAAAAGCTCCCCTCCATCATGACGATCGGAGTGAGGTCGCGCATGCGCTCCGCTTCGTCAGGATTGTTCGTGCGCAGCTTCGCCTCGACGTAACGAACAAAAGGAAAATTCTCCGGCGCGATCCGCATGAAATGGTAGGCGCGGATCGAGGCCTTCCAGTAGCGCTTGATCAACTCCGGATTGCGCTCTATGAACGACTTGCGCGCTACCGTCACCCGGTCCGGCCGCCCGTGCGGCTTGGTGTCCTCGACAAAATCATAGAGCTTGTTAAACCCGCGCTCCAGTAACATCGGCACAAAAGGATTCTGCACTATCGCCGCGTCCGTCTCCCCCGCCAACAACGGCTTCCACGCTTCCCGCATCGACCCATACTTGTACCCTATCTTCCACTGCACCTCCCGATCCGGATCAATCCCTATCTGCCGCAACTGATGCTCATACCACATCGTCGCGATCCCGCCCTTGTACCAGTCCCCAATCCGCTTGCCCCGCAACTCCGCGATCGACTTGATCCCAGGCGCCGCTACCAGCGTGCCGCGAAACTGATTACGCCAGCCCCCAATGATCCGTACTTCGTCATTGCCCAGTGCACGCTCCGCAAACGGCGTGCGCACGTGCACGTCCGGGATGATGTCGATGCCAAAAGCCACCATGTCGCGCACTACCGTGCCCACCTCGTCGTAGCGCTCCCCGTCCGGGCGGCTCGCCTCAATCCCCTTGGGGTTGATCTTGGCATGCACGATCTCGGCATCCACCCCTTCCTGAGCAAAAAAACCCGCCTCCTGACACAGGAACGCGTGTTGAATATGAAAGGCGTGCCAGCAACCGTTACCAACTCTAAGCTTCATTTTCCTTCCTTATCATCCGGTACAGACTAAAGGCTTTTTGAATTATTACTTTTTGCTGGACATCTCAATATCCATAACGCTCAACTACGGGTTGGAGCCGCTCGAGGTTGCGCTTCACCTCGTCGGTCTGCGACAACTCCGCCCATGCCTCCTGCACCAAGTCTTGCTGTATGACTTTGTCCAGGTCCTGGCGCGTGATCGAGCGCGACAGCACCCCCGCATCCTGATGCTCCTCCAAAATGCGCCACACCCCCTCGGGGCTGAGCTGGCCGTCGAGGGGGAAAAAAGAGCTTTCCAACATGACGATGGGAACAAGGTCGCGCATGCGCTCGGACTCATCTGGATTGTCAACCCGCAGCTTCGCTTCCACGTATCGTCTGAAAGGGTAGCTCTCCGGGATCATCCGCATGGTATGGTAAGCACGAATCGTCGCCTTCCAGAAGCGCTTGATCATCTCGGGATTGCGCTGAATGAAGGACTTGCGCGCCACCGTCACCCGGTCCGGTCTCCCGTGCGGCTTGGTGTCCTCGACGAAATCATAGAGCTTGTTAAAGCCCTGCTCGACGAGCTGTGGGACCCATTGATTGCGCACAATCGCCGCGTCGGTCTCGCCGGCCTGGAGCGGCTTCCAGGCTTCCCGCATCGAGCCGTACTTATAGCCGATCTTCCACTCCACGTCCCGATCCGGATCCAGCCCCGCCAGCCGCATTTGACGTTCGAGCCACATGGTAGCGACCCCGCCCCTGTACCAGTCCCCGATGCGCTTGCCTTTGAGTTCCCTTATGGACTTGATTCCAGGCGCGGTCACGAGTGAAGCAGGAAACCAGTTACGCCAGCCGCCGATGATCCGCAGCTCGTCGTTGCCCAAGGCGCGCTCGGCAAACGGCGTGCGCACGTGCACATCCGGAATGATGTCAATGTTGAAGGCGATCATGTCGCGGAGCACAGTGCCTACTTCATCGTAGCGCTCCCCGTCGGGCCTGCTGGACTCCATGCCTTTGGTATAGATTTTAGCGGTCACGACTTCGACATCGAGGCCTTCCTGCACAAAGAGACCCGCCTCATTTTCCAACACGAAGTTTCATAACTCACTGCGCCGAACGAATTGGCTGTAAGTTACCAAAGCCCAGGAAAGCAGTCAAGGAAACATCGGCGGTGTCTGCGATTGTAAGCCCCCGTATAGGCAATATTAAAATGCCTCATAAACTCAGACAGATTCGCCTTGGGTGTCTCTACAATGAGATGAACGTGATTCCTCATCAGCACGTAGGCGTGAAGCCTTACCCCCGTAGATATCCAAGGAGGTCTTAAGCTTCTCCAAGAACAGGGATCGGTCTTGGTCGTCCCTATAGATGTCTCTTCTAGATGTCTCTTCGCTCGTTGCCCCGGCAGGTGACGTGGTAGAAGGCATTCGGATAGCAGATCCTAAGGGGCCTGGCCATGACCGTAGCTACCACCAAAAGGGGAGAATGTCAAAGGTAAAGATTTGACCCCATTCCCTTTGACCCCATTCCCTTTGACCCCATTCCCCCTCTTGCGAAGGGTCCGTGTTAACGCGCGGGTTAGGGCGTGACTTCCATTGACCCCGCCCAGGGTTTAATCTTCGCCAGCTTAGCGCCCAAAGTCCGTTCCGCGACTTCCGTGTCATGTGCTGCCTGGGCACGCAGCCAGTAGCCGTTAGAAAGGCCGAAGAACCGGCACAGGCGCAA
>JACPSE010000238.1 GCA_016193465.1 Deltaproteobacteria bacterium | reverse complement strand
TGCCCTCACCCTTACCCTCTCCCACAGGGCGAGGGAGCAATACGTAAGAAGCGGAGATTGGTTTTCGAACACCGGCGATTTCCTGATATACGAGGGGCTTGTGGAGACGCAGATCGCCCAGGGCAGTCCGAAGGATAAGATCACCCTTAGAGTCCACGTCAATTTTATCAGCGCCTTCAAAGGCAAGTTGGATCACTGAAGGATCAGCGCCGGGGGCGACGACAAAGTCATATTCAAGTTGGCGCTGGTTGCCGTAGTAAACAAGGTTTACTCCAGGATAAACGTCTCGATATTCCACCTTGGCGTATGTCGGTATGTTCCTTCGCCACTTCTTTGGGTCATTGCCGATGAAGTAATTCACCTTACCAGGCAGTTGTTCCAACCCCGCTACCTTGGCATCCGAGTTGGCCCCGACAAGCTTCATCCGCACAATGCTTCCAAGTTTCGAGTTTGGAGTTTCGAGTTTTGAGTCGGTTGGTTTAGATTTCGCAGAAAGCTGACGGCTGATCGCTGATGGCTTAGCCTCCGGTTTGCGCAGCACGAGTACCGCCTCTGTGGCTGTCAAAAACATCGTGTAGCCGCTGCCACGCGCAAGAAACTTTACCTGCCCATCGCTCTGGCCCTGGTTGGCCTCAAAGTGTAACGGGGCTTTTAGAAACGTAGCCTGAATGCGGTCTTTGGTAGCTTGCGGGATCTGCGGCGAGGTGGGACTAGCTGGCGGTTTGGCGTTAGCCGAGGTTATGAGCAGAAACGCAAGTAGAAGAGTTACATTCGCACACACACAATTTATCCATCCGGACGCTTTCTTATTGGGTCTCATGGCTGCCTCCTCTCTAGTCTCGCGACGATAAAAATGCCCGGCTGGGGAGACCCAGTCCGGGCTAATGTAATACGTATCGAAGATGCGACTGGATCAAATGACCCAGCTTAAACATAGAAGCTCAATAAACGGGCCTCAGACTATTCTACGAGACGGGGGCTGTCAAACAGAAAAAACACCCGGCAATGGCGGGGAGGAAGAGTCGGAGATATTAACGAAGAGAAAGGAGCTTGGGGGTTTCTCTTAATTATGCCCCCTTTTTAGTGACCTTCTTTCCCTTTTCCTCGATCGGGTTCCACGCCTCAAAAATATTGCCCTCCTCTTCGGGAGGTATGGGCCGAGGTTGAACTGCTTGAACCGGCGCGGCTTCCACGTGGGTTGGAGTCGGAATCGGGATGCTTTCGACCGGCGCGGGCGGCGCTGCGACAGGCATCGACGGCTCGATGACAATGCCTTTGCCGCCGATGATTTTGAATGGATGTTCCGTAAGCTCCACTGCCGTCGCTCTCATCTTTCTCACCAGAACGGTCCGCATGAGACCTCTCTGCGTCTCAGTCAGCTTCAATATAATGACGCCCGCGACCGGGTATTCCTCCCATTCCTCGACGTCACCGGTGCCAGCCGAAGGCAGCACCAGAAGATTGGTAGTCTCCAGGTGGTCCCTGAGGGAGCGGATCAGTGTCCGGGCGTTGTCTCTGATATGCCTGCCTTCCCGGGACGGAACCAGAGGTCCCACCGGATCGACCACAACACGGGATGCCCCCAAGCGGTTCACATAACTGGCCAGATCGGCAACCGTCTTGGGTATATCGAGCTCTTTTTTCATCCCGCCGTGGCCGGTGAAGAAAGGAGCGGCATCCAGCATCAATAGCTGCTTGTCCGCGATATATTTCATCAGATCCCAGCCAAGCGAGGCTGCCTGCTCCACGATGTCGCTCGGTTTGTCGTCCACCGAGACATAAACCGCCTTTTCCCCCTCCATAAGGTCCTTGAGAATAAAGGCGGTGGCGAAAATCGTTTTTCCGGTGCCGGAATCACCGGTGATCAGGTAGGTCTTGCCCTTTAGAAAACCTCCGCCGATGAGCAGATCGAGTTGCGTAATGCCAGTCGAAACCCGCTTTCTTTCAATTCCCTCTCTGGGATTTATCCCCAACTCTTCTGCAGAAGATATTAGACCTTCGCCTTTGTCCACCACGTGCATTAGGCCGCCTCCGGTAAAAGTTATTTCTTATAATACAGTACCAGCAAGGATAATGCCAGGGAATAACAAATCTGAAAGGTGCCGTTTTTCAAAAAGATTTTTCTTGCACGGAGAGTCACGGCCTGTTCCAGCCATGACAAAGACCGGCTAGAATGGACCAAAATTGCCCAAAAACGGAAATATAAACCATCCGTTAACTTGCCTTTTATGACCGGATTTGTCGCCAATCTTGACTTTTCGCCGAAAATAAGTGAAACTTAGACCTCTAAGGTCCAAGAATCCAAGCACCGCCCCTAGGGAATGAGGAGGAGACATGGCGAAGACCTTTAAGCAACTGATGGACGAGGCACGGAGAGAGGTCAAGGAGGTCTCAGTTCAAGAGGCGCATGACCTCGTGCAGAAAAACGGAAAGTATCTCTTGCTCGACGTCCGCGAAAAGGACGAGTATCGCGAGGGCCATTTGCAGGGGTCAGTATCCTTACCTCGCGGCTTTCTCGAGATCAAGGTCGAGTCCACAGTGCCCGATAAATCGACCCCGATTCTTGCTTATTGCGCCGGTGGGGTACGCTCTCTATTGGCAGGGAAGGTTCTAAAAGAGATGGGGTATCAGAACGTTGTCTCCATGTCCGGGGGTTATACGGCCTGGAAGACCGCTGGGTACAACTGCGTCCAGGATCACCAGTTCACGATTGAGCAGACAACCCGGTACAGCCGCCACTTCCTCCTGCCCGAGGTAGGTGAAGAAGGGCAGGCCAAGCTCTTAAAGGCTAAGGTCCTGATGATTGGGGCCGGAGGACTGGGCTCGCCTTCCGCCTATTACCTGGCGGCGGCCGGCGTAGGAACGCTGGGCATTGTAGACAACGATGTGGTGGATCTCTCCAACCTGCAGCGGCAGATTCTGCACACCAATGACCGGATCGGTATGCCCAAGACCGAATCCGCCAAGCTGACGATTCAGGCGCTCAATCCTGATATCCGGGTCATCCCCTACCAACAAAAGCTTACCTCTCAGAATATCATGGAGATCATCAAGGACTATGACATCATAGTGGACGGGTGCGACAACTTTCCGACTCGCTACCTGGTAAACGATGCCTGCGTATTAGCGAAGAAGCCGAATGTTCATGGAAGCATCTTCCAGTTCGAGGGGCAGGCGTCGGTCTTTTACCCGGGCAAGGGTCCTTGCTATCGTTGCCTCTACCCTGAGCCGCCTCCCCCTGGAATGGCCCCGAGCTGCCAGGAGGCCGGGGTTTTGGGAGTGCTCCCAGGCCTCATCGGCGTGATTCAGGCTCTGGAGACCGTCAAGCTGATCTTAGGCAAGGGCGAGACTCTGGTAGGAAAGCTGCTGTGCTTCAACACGTTGACCATGGACATTAACATGCTCAGGCTCAAGGCCGATCCTGCCTGCCCGATGTGCGGGGAAAAGCCTACCATCAAGGAACTCATCGACTACGAAGAGTTCTGCACTCTACGCGCAGCCGCACACGCAGCCTGACAACTGTTTGAACGACTTGAACGGTTTAAACGGTTCAAAACGTTCAAAGGGTTCAAATCCTGCGCGCAGGCTTCGGGAGTGAGGGGGCTTGCCGAGCGAGCCGAAAGCACCGAGAGTAAACGGTTCAAAGAACCCACCGGCCCATTGCTTTCGGGGAGCGAGGTAAGTCCCCGAACGAACCTTCCCGACGAGATTTTTTTCAGGGGCTAGAGGCCGACGGATTTTTTTAGGGCGGCAATCTCTTGGGCGGAGAGCGGGCGGATCTCTCCGGGAGCGAGCGCCCCCAAAAGGATCGGTCCCAGGCGAACCCGGATCAGCTTCTCAACGAAATATCCCAGCGCCTGGAACATCCGGCGCACCTCGCGGTATCGTCCCTCACCGATCTCAACCTCGATCCAGGCATTTTTTTTGAGAGCCTGCAACACTCGAACCCTGGCAGGCGCTGTTATGCCATCCTCCAGTCTGATGCCCTTACGCAAACGCGCCAGCTCTCTCTCTGTCGGACAGGCACTGATTTTAACCCGATAGCCCTTCCGAACCCCATAACGAGGATGCATCAGCCGCTGAGCCAGTTCGCCGTCATTGGTGAGAACGAGGAGACCGGAGGAATTGAAATCCAACCTTCCGACAGGGAAAAGACGCCCCCTCTTCCCCAGAGACTCCAGCCAATCTCCCAAGCTGGGGCGTCCCTGGGGATCCCGAATGGAGGTGATCAATCCTGCGGGTTTATGGAAAAGATAATAGAGCTGCCGAGGCCGAGAGATGAGTTTGCCGTTGACTTTGATCTTGTCCCTGGCCGGATCCGCTTGAGAGCCCAGCTTTTTGACCACGACTCCGTTTACGGTCACGCGTCCGTCCTCAATCCACTTTTCCGCCTCTCTCCGCGACGCTAAGCCGGCACGGGCCAGGATTTTCTGGAGCCGCTCCATAGAAAACAGGCATCAGGCAACAGGCAGGAGACAACAGTCCCCACCACTCGCCTCATTACTCACTACTCGCTACTCACTCCTCACTCCTCACCGGAGGGCTCTTGGTTCTGGGAGGGGGGGAGAGTCATCTCTTCCATCTCTTTGAGGGTGGGAAGATTCGAGAGGTCCTTGAGGTTAAACATCTCCAGAAACTCCGTCGTAGTGCCGTAAAGAAAAGGTCTTCCGGGGACGTCTTTACGGGCGACGATCCGCACCAGCCTGCGCTCCAAAAGGGTCGAGAGCACCCCATCAACATCCACTCCACGGATCGCCTCGATTTCCGCCCTGGTAATGGGCTGCTTGTAGGCGATAATCGCGACGGTTTCGAGGGTGGCGCGACTCATGCGCGCCGGACGACCGCGAAACAGGTTTTTGACCCACTCCGCATTCTCCTTCGGGGTCCTCATCTGAAAGCCACCAGCGACCTCAACCAGCCGAAAACCTCTCCCAGAAGTTTCGTACTCCGCCTGTAGCTCCTGCAGCACTGAGGCAATCTCTTTTTTGTCGACGCCTTCCAGCACCTCGCCCATGCGATGAACCGCGAGCGGAGCATCGCAGGCAAAGAGAAGACTTTCAAGAACCGATTTTAACCGATCACGCTCCATCGCCTTCCCCTTCTATCTTCTCCTGCGCCATACGTTCCTGGATATCCTCCAGCGGGGCAGCCAGCTCAATGACGATCGGCCCTTCCCGCTCCTCCTGCCATACCCGGATGGCCCGGATCTTCGCCAGCTCCAGCATAGCGAGAAAAGTCACAATGATCTCGAACCGAGAGGCGGCCGCCTCGAAGAGCGATTGGAAAATCACTTTTCCCCGGCGCTGCAGGTCATCCAGGAGCGAGCTCATCTTCTCCCTTACCGATATCCTCTCCAGCGTGACCTCGTGAATCCCCTCGTCGGGAAACCGCTCCAAGACCTGGCGCAGCGCCGAGATCAGGTCGAAAAGGGAGAGCCCCTCGAATCCCGCAGTCGCAAGGTCCTCCGGAACCTCGGAGCGGCGCACAAACACATCACGTTTGAGAATTTCTCGCCCCTCCAGCTCTTCGGCGGCCTCCTTGAAGCGCTGGTATTCCAAAAGCCGGCGGACCAGCTCCTCTCTCGGATCGCCCTCTTCCTCCTCCCCATCTTCATCCTCTCCTGGCGGCAGCAACACCCTCGATTTGATATGGATCAGGGTCGCGGCCATAACCAGGAACTCCCCGGCCACGTCAAGATTCAAGCTCTGCATCAGCTCTAAAGTCGCCAGGTACTGCTCCGTAATCGCCGCAATGGGGATGTCAGCGATATTGACCTCGTTTTTCTTGATCAGATGCAACAGGAGGTCCAAAGGGCCTTCAAAGATCTCCAGTTGTACGCGGGTCATCGTTATCAGACAGCCTTCAATTCAAATGCAAAGTTCAAATTGAAAAATTTGCATTGTTTCGCTGATCACAGTCCTACCGCGCTTCTAACCTCGGCCATAGTCTCGGAAGCCTTCTCCTGTGCGATTCGGTTTCCGGCAACCAGCACATCATCCACATCACCGGGATGCTTTTCGTATGCCGCCCTTTTCTCACGGAAAGGGGCTAGCTCGCCGACGACGTGCTTGATCATAACCTTCTTACAATCCAGGCAACCGATGGACGCGCTGCGGCAACCCTTGGAGACCTCGTTAATCTCTTCGGGCGTGCAGTAAATCTTGTGAAGCTCAAACGCAGGACACTTCTCCGGCTCGCCCGGATCCTGCCGCCTCACCCGCGCCGGATCGGTCATCATCCGGCCAAGCTTTTGATCGATTTCTTTTGGCGAATCAGAAAGAAAAACAGCATTATTGTAACTCTTGCTCATCTTTCTTCCGTCCAGACCCGGAAGCCTTTGAGTTTCGGTCAACAGAACTTCCGGTTCGGGAAAAATCGAGCCGTAGAACTGGTTGAAACGGCGCACGATCTCCCTCGTGAGCTCTACGTGGGGAGCCTGATCCACTCCGACCGGCACCTTGTGCGCCTTGTACATCATGATATCCGCCGCCTGCAGAACCGGGTATCCCAAGAAACCGTAAGTAGAGAGATCTTTGCCTTCCAATTCCCGCATCTGCTCCTTGTAAGTTGGGTTTCGCTCCAGCCACGGAACAGGCGTGATCATCGAGAGAAGCAAATGAAGCTCCGCATGCTCCTTGATTCTGGATTGCCGGAATAGAACGCACAGCCTGGGATCCAGCCCGACGCTCAGCCAGTCCATCACCATCTCCCGCGTGCTCTGCTGGATTCCCTGCGGTGAGGAGTAGTCGGTAGTCAAGGCATGCCAATCCGCGACGAAAAAATAACAGCGATAGCCCTGCTGCAGCCGAAGCCAGTTCTTCAAGGCGCCGTGGAGATGGCCCAGGTGTAGACGACCGGTGGGCCGGGCGCCACTAACGACGGTTTCCATAAAACCCCATGTTAAAGTATCCCATGGAACAACCGCAGGAGAAAATAAACGGCCGGACCCATGACCGCATCCATGGCATGGCTCATGAGCAGAAGTAGAATGATGAGAAAACCGTACGGCTCTATCCGCGCCACGGCTGAAGATTGGGGTTCCGGCAGGAGTCCGACCAGCACCCTGCCCCCATCCAGCGGAGGGACCGGAAAGGCGTTGAACACCGCCAGGACCACATTGATCATCAAGCTGTTTTGCGCCATCAAATACACGGGAGTAAGAATAGCCAGCAGGTAAGGTGTATAGGAACTACCAGGAGAGAACTCAAGGGCACGAAGGAACTTTAAAATCAGGACGCTCCCAAGCGCGAGCAGGATATTGGTCAACGGTCCGGCCAGGGCCACCCAGATCATGTCTCTCTTGGGACGATTGAGGTTGTAAAAATTTACCGGCACCGGCTTGGCATAACCGAAAAGAAAAGGGGCACGGACCACGATCAACAGCAGCGGCAGAATAATCGTTCCGAAAAGGTCGATATGCGAGAGCGGATTGAGCGTCAATCTCCCCATGCGCGCTGCGGTCGGGTCTCCGAGCCGGTAGGCTACCCACCCGTGAGCCACCTCGTGAAAGACGATAGCCGCGAGCACCGGCAGCGCCCAAACCGAGATTTGACTGATGGTGTCTTCAATCATTGAAACTCTTGACCTCATTCATACGGCACTCAGAAAAAAAAGACAAGCAAGAAAGCGTAACGTTGTGGAATGAAAGTACCATCAACTCCCTACAAGTTGATGGACGAGACTGGACTCGCGCTTGTAGAAGCCCTCGGTATGGAAAGAGTCCGCGAGCCGGAGAAGCTCGTAGTCCAAGTGGTGGCAGAGTTCATGGATCAGGGTCCTCAAGAAAGTCCGAAAGGCGACCACCTGATGGCGCTCAGCCGTGCGCATCCAGACGGTGATCCTGGGAGTCCTTTGGTTGCGCCGCGGGTTGTATAAGCCGTGGAGCTCGCCCCAGCTCCGTGAAGGGCGCGCCTCCATGACTTCAACGTGGACAGGACGAACCTTGAGACCAGCCGTGAGGGAAGAGACAAGCCTCTGGCACGCGGCCTCTGTCTCTCGGCGCCCTTCACGTTCCAGCGCCTGAGCTAGTTTCTCTAGCAGCCATTAAAAATCGGCCCCCTGAGGGAGACGAACCGAACTCACCTCGTCGCTCTGCTTGTAAATGCGCTGCTGCGCGCGTGTCAGGCGGTTGTAGTAAGCAAAGGGCATGAAGGTTATCGAGAGCTATTGTGACGCCGGGAACAGACATGCGGACTTTAGCAACACCTTGCGTAGTCCCACGGTATTCCCGTAGCGAGCGTGGTTGATCCAGCCCCGCACAGAGGCAGCCAACTGCTCCAGAGTCACGATACCCTCAGTAAATTGGGCCGCTAGTGCCCGAAGCCGACGACGGAAGTTTATACCCTTCCGCCGTTTGAGCGTTCTACGGTTCGGGCACACGATAAAGCCCAAGAACGGGATGCCTTCCGACACCGGACGGGGATGCGCCCCCGGATGAACCGAGAGCCGGAGCCGAGTCAGCCACTCAACAATGGCCGGCTTCCACCCCCATAAGAGAGACTTGTCATCGGCAAATAACAAAAAATCATCCACATAGCGCAGATAAGCTGGACAGCCTAGTTCGCGCTTCACGAAGTGGTCGAACGGATTCAGATAGACATTAGCCCAGAACTGGCTCGTTAGATTGCCAATCGGCAAGCCACGCGGTCTGGCCGAGGCAAACAGATCATCCTGGGGAAAGTAAACCATTTTATAGACCTCACTCAACACCCCCTCGCTACTGGCAAGAATCTGATCGATCAGCCAGAGCACCTGTAAGTCAGAAATTTTACGGGAAAGGACTCCACGCAAGATAGCATGGTCGATAGCCGGAAAGAACTGTTGGATGTCGAACTGAAGAACGTAGCGATACCGGCGTGTAAGCCTCTGGCAACGGTCCAGCGCGCGGTGCGTCCCTTTCTCCACACGGTTGGCATACGAGTCGGCGATGAAACTACGTTCGAAGAGCGGCTCGATCAGATTGCAAAGAGCATGATGCGCTACCCGGTCGCGAAATGGCGCCGCTGAGATCAGCCTCCTTTTGGGCTCGTGGATATAGAAGCTCACATAGCCGCCCGGTGTATAGGTCTGCTTGATTAGCTCCTCTCGCAGCATACACAGATTATCTTCCAACCTGTGCTCAAAAGCAGCTACATTAGGATGACCGCGCTTACCTCGGCTCGCCTTCTTGTAGGCCAGCAACAAATTCTCCCAGGAGCACAGTTGCTCGTACATAGATTTCGGAGCAGCAAGTCAGACTACCTAGCGATGTAGCCCCGCGCCAGGATCATCTCCAGGGCGCGGGGCCGTTGTTATTTGCCCGGCCCCCGTTTCAAAGACTCCATTAAAACGAATGGAGCCCTAAATCTGGGGTACGCGGCCAGGGATGGATTCCGCCGTTCTTCAGACCTCGGCGGCGAACCCTTAAGCGCGCCGCATTTCTGGTTAGAGAAGAGCGTAGACGCCACTACCCGAAATCCAATGTTCCTGTTCCTGTTGTTCGGGTTGTTCCTGTTGCGATTCGCACAGCGGGCGTTCCTGCGATTGTTGTCAAAGGAGCCGCCCCGCAACACGCGGCTTTGTTGAACCCACCCCCCAACTGCGGCTAAGAGCCGCATATTGCCCTTGATAACTTCGGAAGCCTCAAACTACCCTGTTCCAGGCAAGGTAACTTTCTTCCACCCACCCAGCAGCCGTCCGATCTCGGCCACCATTTCGGCCAC
>JACPSE010000233.1 GCA_016193465.1 Deltaproteobacteria bacterium | reverse complement strand
GATTCTTGTCGGGCCTGCTCTATGTCTCGATCCGCCGAATCCCGGCGACGATGATCGGAAAGCCGCTCGGCATCCAGCCTGCCTTTGGCAAAGCCGTTCATTTTCCAAGGCTTGCAGAGAAGGCAGCCGGATCGGCGGTTTTTGGGTCGCCTACGCTTGTGATGTGCCATTGCTTAATGCCGCACGTTTGTCATCTTCGCGCCGACGGCGATTGCTTGCTTTCTTCGCCTCCGCCTTGGGGCCATAGAACGCGCCCCTACCTTTTTTTGGGCCCGCGTGCTCGGTCTTTTTTGCGTTGTAAGCCATATAACTTAGCTGAAAGAGGTTACTTCTACCTGCAGCCGTTTTTTTCTCGCGTCGTTGACGATGTTTTCGATCTGCTTGGCAACCCGGTCGTCGATCCAATCTGCCCCACACTGGGTGCAAACCGTGGCCGGAACTTTCCGTACAACTACGACACCTGAGGTTAAATCAGCAGTGAATGTCGTAATGCCCGTCTTCTTCTTTCCGCCACAAAGAGGACATAGGTCAGCGGACTTATTCTTTTTCATTGCCTCCTCCTCGTTCTGAAATCAGGCTCAAAATGCTCAAGGTCAGGCTCGTAGGCGGTAATAATGAACAATCTAGGAGCCAATTCGTTCAGAGCTACCACAACATGCAAAGGTTTGCCTCCATGCCAACCGAGAAAGAGGCCGCTCGGAAACGGACGATCATCAGGATAGTCTTCAATGCACTCGCCTATCTTTAAGACCTCGATCACGGCTTCGCGTGGAATGCTCCGCTGAAGCAATCTCTCCAATACGTGTCGTTCCCAATCGATGCTGCGCAGGTCAAGAGCCGTTTTGATTTTCGATCGGTCCAACGATTACTCGGTCTCGCGTAGTAGGGTGATTCTACGCGATTTGCGGGCGGGGGGAAAGAGCTTCTTGGCAAGGATGAAGAGACTGCGAAAACCGCGTCTGACCTACGCAGGTGGATGACCTGAATGTCAAACTTGCCTAACATGGCCAAGCCTGCTGCGCTTCCAGTCGCCCAACAAAAAGCCCGGCTAGGGAGAGCCAGTCCGGGCGATGATGTGGGTCGATGATGTGACCGGATCGGGGAACCCAGCCGAAGTTAGTTCCGCGTAGTCACCGGCCTTTCTACATCAAATCCTGAATCAGCGACTTGGCGGCTTCGGGAGAAACCCCGAGAGGACGATAGGCAAGTGGACCCCCTTCGGCTAGAACGGGCTCCAACTCGTCCAGGGCGGGCAGGTCCGTGCGCTTCCAAAAGAGGCCGATGGGAATGGCCTCGCCCCAGAGGTAGGCCTTGTCCATAGCGGCGTGAAAGTCCGTTGGGTCATGGCCCATCTCTTCGAGCCTCCTGACGCGGGCTTTAAAAAACTCATGGCTGTTGTCGTGGTTGTAGGTCACGCAAGGGCTGAAGATGTCGATAAGGGCAAAGCCTCTGTGCTGGATGCCGCCTTTGATGAGCCCGACCAGATGTTTTTGCTGGCCGGTGAATCCGCGGGCGACATAGGTGGCCCCGCCCGCTATGGCTAGCGGGATCGGATTGATGGCATTCTCAACACTGCCAAAAGGGGTGCTTTTGGTCTTCATCCCCTTAACGCTGGTGGGAGAGATCTGGCCTGTAGTTAGGCCATAGATCTGGTTATCCATGACGAGGTAGGTCAAATCCACGTTTCGGCGCATGTTGTGGAGAAAATGATTTCCTCCGATCCCATAGCCATCGCCATCGCCTCCGGTGACGACGACTTTCAGGTTGTGGTTGGCGAGCTGAGCGCCCGTAGCCACCGCGAGGGCACGGCCGTGCAACGTGTGCATCCCGTAGGCGTTAATGTATCCAGGCAGGTTCGAAGAGCAGCCGATGCCGCTGACGGTTAGGACCTCATGAGGCTGGAGCCCCAGATCGACGATCGCCTGCTTCAGGGCGGCCAGTACGCCGAAGTCCCCGCAGCCCGGGCACCAATCCGGGTCGACTTTACCTTTCAATTCCTTGACGGTGAGTTGGACGTGCCCATGTCTCGTCCCGGCCTCTCCTTGCGTTCTCGCCTCGATATCGGTTATTGCGGTGCTCATTTTTTCCTCCTTAAACCATGATTTCATGGACAGGCACGTATTTTTCAGTCTCGCCAGCCACAATCTTCTTCACGCCGTCGACGATGTGGTGGGGGAGGAACGGCTCGCCGTCGTATTTTCGAATATGACCGTTGGCGGCGATGCCGGTCTCGGACCTGAGATAGCGCGCGAATTGGCCACTATAGTTGTTTTCCACAATGACGATCTTTTTACTTCGCGAAAGGATGGAAAGGATCGCCTCGCCCTGCAGGGGAACGAGCCATTTGACCTGCAGATGATTCGCCACGATCCCCTCTTCTTCAGCCAGCTTCTCGATGGCCTCACGGATAGCACCTTCTGTAGAACCCCAGCCCACCAGCGTGACTTGGGCCTCCCCGGGCCCAAACAGCTCTGGCGGTTCCAGGAGCGGCAGGACACCTTCCATCTTGCGCATGCGCTTTTCATGAATGGCCCGGCGCTTGTGGGGATTGGTGAACTCGTCGCTGATGAGCACGCCCTCTTCGTCGTGTTCGTCGGTGGCCACCACATGGACATATCCCGGCGTGCCCGGCACAGCGCGCGGCGAAATGCCGCTCTCAGTAACGAGATAGCGTTTATAGCCTCCGTTGACAGGAGGCGCATCGCCGCGGAGTCCAATCACTTCGCCGCGCTCGATGGAAACATTGAAGTCCAGCTCCGCAGGGTCCACGCTGGAGCGCCCCTCCGAAAGAAGAAGATCAGAGAGAATGATGCCGGGACACTGAAATTTGTCCACCAGGTTGAATAGCTCGGGAACGGTTTTAAAGCAGTCCGGGATATTGGTCGGGGCCACGATGATCCGGGGATAATCCCCCTGGCCGGCTCCCATCACCTGCCACAGATCGCCCTGCTCGGTCTTGGTCGGCACACCTGTGGCAGGTCCGGCCCGCTGGACATTGATACAGACGACGGGAATTTCCATCATGGCTGCTGATCCAAGGGCCTCCGACATAAGGGCGAAGCCGCCCCCCGAGGTCGCGCACATGGCCCGACAGCCCGCATGCGCGGCGCCGATGGCCATATTGATCACTCCAATCTCATCCTCCACCTGGCGCACCATGATGCCCAATTGGCGCGCATGTCTGGCCATCCAATGGAGGACGCCGCTGGCAGGGCTCATGGGATAGGCGCAGTAAAAACGTACTCCAGCCGCAGCGCCTCCCATAGCGAGAGCCTGGTTCCCCTCAAAAAAAGCCAGCCTCTTTCCGGTGTTGGGCAGAGAAAAAGGCAGCGGCTTGAAATGGGCCTCAGCATAGTCGTAGCCCGCCCGGGCGACTCCCACGTTCTCGGCAATCACCGACTCGCCCTTTCTCTTGAACTGCACCGTCAGGATATCTTCGAGCATCTTGAACTCAACGCCGACCAGACGCAGAAGCGCGGCCACCGCGATGGTGTTTTGAACGAGATCGCCTTTCATTTGAGGCAGCAGCTCTTTGACCGAAAAGGGGCAAAGCTGCACCCCGTCTGCGGCTGTCCCTGGCCCGATCTTGTCCGAGTTATAGAGGACGATGGAACCAGATCTCATTAGCTTGAGATGCCGATCCATGGTGTCCTGGTTGAGAGGGATCAGGATGTCGATCTTTCCGCCCTGGGATAGCACTGGCTGGTCGCCGGTCCGAAGCATCAAGAAGATATGGCCGCCTCGAATGATGGACTGATAGGCATTGTAGGCTTTGAGATGAAGACCGCGGCGCACAAAGATCCGGGCCAGAACGTCGCCGGGTGTCGCAATGCCCTGGCCGGCCGCTCCGCCTATTCCGACCGTAAGATCAATTTTGCCCATAACCCACCTCGAGGGGGTGTTCAAGGGACATCTCTAAATTACCACGATTTCCCGCCACGACAAGGGACACAAAAGATGGTCAACTCGGGGCTTTCTTACCCCCCTTGTGAAAAAGTTGCAAGCTTTTTATTTGAGCCGCAAGAGAACAACAAAAGGTGATTGACAGCAGAGCGTTGGAACAGGTAAAATTTTTCCGTTTGTAAGCAGGCCAGCGATTTCCTAACCAACCTCCATCTGCCACCGCCGGCGATTAAGGATGCGCTCCAGCAGGCGTGGGACGCCGCGGAAGAGCTTAAGGATATTCCGTCCGCTAGAATCGATCGGCTCGTCAGAGATCGCTACGCCAACGACGAGTGGAATTCCAAATTTTGAGTTTTTCGGCTTGTCTCTTACCACTTCCTCCGGTTACTATCGGCTAACCAGACAAGAAGAGGACCGCGAAGCGAAGCAAACGGGGACTAAAGAGTGGCTAAAGGAATTAACCAAGTCTAGGGAGGATCTATGCTGCAAAGGCACCTTATTCTGGCAGCTTTTCTTGTCTGCTTTGCAATTTCAGCAACCGCTGCCCAGTTGGGTCCGCAAGATGGAGCGAGCCTGCCACCGACGGATCTCGAAAGGGTTAAAGTGGGGGATGCCGCGCCTGACTTTACGCTTGAAAACATGGACGGGCGGAAAATATCGCTCTCGGACTACCGCGGCAAGAAGAACGCAGTCCTGGTCTTTTACCGCGGCCACTGGTGACCCTACTGCACAGAACAGCTCGGGAAGCTGAAGAGCCTTTTGACCAAAGAAGAGAAAGAAAGGGTACAGATTCTGGCGGTTAGTATCGACACCCACGACGAATCGAAGAAGTTCGTCCAGAAGCTAAAAGAGAGATTCCCCGCTGCTGAGCTCGATTTCCCTATGCTAGAGGATAAGAACCACAAGGTCATCGACCGTTACGGCATCCTCAATCCAGACGGCAAGGGTTGGCCACATCCCGCCACCTATGTCATCGACAAACAGGGCGTGGTGCGCTGGAGGGTTGTTGAAGTGGATTACACAAAGAGGCCAAGCAACGAACAAATTTTGCGAGAGCTAAGAAAACTCCCTTAGCCTGTGGGAACTTTTTGATCTCGCCGCCGGTTTTATTGGTTAAGATCCTGGCGAAAGTCCCCCGTATGATGAGGCCATGCGATTTTCCACGTGCCCTTGCCGCTCTAGCCTTTTCCTTGTGGGCTGTCTCTAACGGACCGGCGGCATTTTCAGCAGACCTCCGCCCGGAAGAGATCGTCACAGTTCTTCCTAAAGATGCCATTCCAGCCATCCTCTCACCGACATTTGATGAGGGCAAAAAGGCTTCCTGGCTTAAAGAGAAAGATGCCGTCGTCGGCGTGGAATTCGGTAGCGACAGTCGGGCTTACCCCGTGGCGACCCTAAGCCGCCATGAGATCGTCAATGACAGGATTGGCGGGACACCGATAGCGGTCACATGGTGACCTCTCTGCTATACGGCCATCGTGTATGACCGCAGGATCAAGGGCAAGGAGTTGACCTTTGGGGTCTCAGGTAAGCTCCACGCCAACTCCCTCATTATGTATGATCATCAAACTGACAGCCTCTGGAGCCACTTAGTGGGCGCGGCCGTGACCGGCCCTCTGAAAGGACAAAAGCTTAACCCCTTACAGTCCATGTTCACCCAATGGGACACCTGGAGAAGGTTGCACCCTAACTCCAAAGTCCTCAATAACGGACGAAGCTCCATCTTTACCCTCCGCGACCCCTACGAGTCCTATTACCGCTCGCCGGACACCGGCATCATACCCACACGGCTGTCGGATAAGCGGATTTACCCCAAGGAATATGTCCTTGGACTCGTTCTCAACGACAAGGCCAAGGCCTACCCCTTTTCGATTTTGAGCCGTCAGTTCGTCATCAACGATACCTTTCAAGGAGTCCCGCTTGTTGTTGCGTTTGAGGCTGACAGCGCAACCGGCGCGATCTTTAGAAGAAAGACAGAAGGAAAAACTCCCTCCTTCAAGAGGGCTCATCCGGCTAATAAAAAGGGGCTCTTCCTAACCGATGATGCCACAAGTTCGATCTGGGAGGGGCTCACGGGCATTGCTATTCAGGGCCCATTCAAAAGCAAGAGGCTTGAGCCTTTGCCCATGACGCCTTCGTTCTGGTTCGGCTGGGTAGACCATTACCCAGAGACGGAGCTATTCAGCCTCAGGAGGTAGATTGTCAGAAATTTCTCTCCTTGCCGTCATATTGTTTTTCACCGGGGTTTAGATGCGATTTTCAATACGTTCTATACCGTGTGTTTCCAGATTAGGGAAAAGAGAGCTAGAAATTTCTTAATTTCTGGAAAATTCTCGCCAGCTATTCCCCTCCCCGGTCTATCCGTGCGGGCCGTCCTTATTGGTGCGATTCTTGCGTAGACCCGATTATTAGACAGCGCGCAATATTCATACAGGCATGAGCTTTAATGATCAACGTTAACAAGCTCTTCCGCAGGCTATCCATCCGGGCCAAACTGGTAATCGCCTTTGTGTTATTGGGGGTCATCCCCTTGCTTGTTGTGGGTGGCTACGGCGCCTTCTACTCCTTCTCGCT
>JACPSE010000200.1 GCA_016193465.1 Deltaproteobacteria bacterium | reverse complement strand
CTTGGGGCAAGCGATATATCCTTCTCGCCCGGCAGAGAGCCATCATAGGCTCGACCGCCGAACTTGTACCTTAGCATATAGTAGGGGTCCTTGTGGTTGTCGATGTCGAAACGTGCTTCTCCTCCGCCTGTGGTAACCCCAGTGGCCCAAAAGAGACGGCTGCCAAGAATCCCGTTAAGCTCGATCCCCGGCTGCACATTCTGGAGGCGGAAGTTGTTCCCCGATGTCCGGGTGGTGCCAGCCGCGAGGTTTCTCACAGTAAAGTCGTTAGGTTTCTTGTTGCCCCAGAGGGGATGGTTTATCCCGACCCGGTCAAGATTTCGGTAGCTGGTAAGATAAGTCTGATCCATCTGCCCCCACCACAGATTAAGCCACCTGCGCGGCACACCGAACCATGAGAGAGGATTTTGGAACTTGAGGAAGCCCTGCTTCGTCTCTATGTGTCCGTCGTTGCCGGACCCTGTCTGTTTCCATTCGACTTCACCGAAGAAGCCCAAGTCTTCCCCGAAAGTCCCTCCCCAGAGGAGCTCAACTTCGTGGGGAAACTCGAAGTTGGTGCTGAACTTCTTGTCCTCTTCCTTGGTGGTCTGGGTATCCACTTGGAGGCGGAGGGCAATGGGCGGGCTACCAGGAATCCAGCCCGGCCAATTGGCTTGGGGCCACGCCTCTTTCCAGGCCGGCGCGGCCGTGACTAACGGTTCATCCTTGATGTGCGGCTCATCGCCGTCTGGGATCTGGTAGCCGTTAAGTCTGAACGATTCGCCGAAGGCGTTAAGCTTTGGGGGCATCACATGACAGGTGAGACAAGATGTCCTGTATTTTCTGGCAAAGGCAGGAATGGCTGAAGCCTCTTGAGAAAAAACCAAGGTCAAAAAGGTCGCAATACCCGTAGCAAGTAAGAGCAATGTCGCTTTCCTCATAATAGAAGCCTCCTTGGATGTTTAGTTTCCGTCCCTGCTGAAACACACCTCTCGATAGGTGTGTAGACGATGGATAGCAATACCCTTGCCACCAGGTAGGCTTATTGATGACTAAACAAAGTGTCGATTATTGCTGGATGAAATCGGCGGAGAGATGGGGGCTTGCTTCGGCGAAAAGAAGCTGTTGAGAAAAATCTACACAGGTGTGTGCACAACCGAGTAAACTATGCGCGGTCAAGATAGTTGGCCGGGTTAAGAGAAATGCCGAGGCGGAGCGCTTTCTCGTAAAGGGCACGGCGCGAGATTCCCATCCGTTTTGCAGTCAAGGTCTTATTCCAGTTGCACTCGACAAGGGTACGTTGGATCAGCTCTTTCTCGACATCCTCCAATGTCCCTTTTCTCTGCGGGAGACCGCCCTCCGGAGCAAAGAGAAAGGCAAAATCCTCGGCAGTGAGTTCGTCTCCCGAGGCCATGAGAGTGGCGCGCTCCACTGCATTCTCCAACTCCCGGATGTTTCCCGGCCAGGGATAGCGCCAGAGGAGGTCCAACGCGTCTGGTGTGATTCCCCCGATGCGCTTCTTACTCTGAGAGAAGCACTTGACTAAGAAATGATCCACGAGCAGAGGGATATCCTCCTTCCGCTCCCTGAGGGGCGGCAGACGAATCTGCACCACGCCCAGACGGTAGAAAAGGTCTTCTCGGAAAGTTCCCGCGGCAATAGCCTTTTTAATATCACGGTTGGTTGAGCAAAGGACGCGCACGTCAGTCTTGAGGATTCTCTCTCCACCTAAACGCTTGAACTCGCCTTCTTGGATGACCCTCAGCAGATTCGCCTGAAACGAAGGGCTCGTCTCCCCGATCTCATCAAAAAAAATCGTTCCTTTATCGGCTAGCTCAAAAAGCCCTCGTTGGGCTGAATGGGCGCTGGTAAAGGCGCCCTTTTCGTGTCCAAAGAGTTCGCTTTCTAAAAGGGTCCCAGTGAAAGAGGCGCAGTTCACGCCGTAAAAGCCTTTGTCTTTTCTCAGGCTGCGGCGGTGGATATCCCGCGCCACCAGCTCTTTTCCCGTGCCGGTCTCACCAGTAATGAGCACTCTACAGTCTGTAGCGCTGATCTTCTCAATCTGGAGAAGCACATCCCTGATGGCCTTGCTCTCGCCCACAATTCTCTCGTATTGCCGCTCCCGATCGAGATCCCTTCTCAAATAGAGGTTCTCCTGCACCAGTTTGGAATAATCAAAGACCCTCTCCACCTTAAGCAACAGCTCATCTGGCGGGAAGGGCTTCGCAAGAAAGTCATAGGCCCCCTTGCGCATGGCCTCGACCGCGACATCAATCGTCGCATATCCCGTAATCATGATCACAGGAAGCTCTGGCCATTCTGCCTTGATCTTTTGTAGCAGTTCCATTCCATCGATCCCGGGCATGCGCAGATCACACAAGACAATGTCGGGTTTCTCCAAAGATACCAACCGAATAGCCTCCCTTGGTTCTGCGCAGATGAGAGACTTCATCCCGGAATCGCGTAGGATCCGCTCATAGTTGAGCGCCATATCCAGCTCGTCCTCTACAATCAAAACCTTTTTATCGATTGTCATGATGATCCCTCATCGTAGCTGTCATAAGGCGGAAAGGAGATGGTCAATGTCGTCCCCTTACCCGGCTCACTTTGGACTGACATGACCCCGTTGTGTCTCTTGATGATGTTCAGGGCAACGGTCAGTCCCAGCCCAACGCCGTTGCCCGTCACCTTTGTAGTGAAAAAAGGAATGAAGATCTTTTCCATATCTTCTTCCCTGATCCCTGCCCCGTTATCTGAGATCCTTAAGAGTACCTGATCCGAAGAAGGGTTCTCGAAGGAGGTCTCCACCTGAATCGTTCCACCGTTCGGCAGGGCATCCACGGCATTGTTCAGAAGATGGACAATCGCCTCATGGAGTCCCTGAGAATGTCCCAGGACGAAAGAGGGATTTTGGGAGAGTTTGGATACCACCTCGATGTGTTGCTCCTCAAGCCTTCTCTCCATGAGCCACAGTGCACCGCTAACAATTTCATTGAGATCAACTCTCGTAGGCTCCGCTGACCCCGCAGTCAACAGACCAATCAGGTTTCTGAACATCGAGGTCACACGCTGAGCATGGGAGAGTATCACTTCTAACCCCTCGACCGCATCCTGACGGAGGCCATTCCTTTGCGCCTCTTTCTGTAGAATAGCTGCACGTCCCATAATGATCGCCATTGGGTTGTTAACCTTCTCCGCGATCCATGGGGCCAGCTTGCCGATCGAGAGATAGCGGTAAACCTGCATCAGCACCTTGTTCCGATGCGCCAGTTGTTGGTTTAGTCTTTCTATCTTCTCTTTATCCTTTCTTTCCTTGATGGAAAGTACACCAAAAGAACCTGCAATCAGAAAAAGAAAGGCGATCCGCAGTATGAATTCGTGCGGGGGAAGGGAACGGCCGAAATACAAATAGAGATACGCATAGAGGCCGGCGGCGGCCGCGGCGGTGAGGAGACCAACCAGCGGGCCAAAATAAAATGAGTGGAGGCCAACCAAGAGATAGAAAGCGATGAAGAAGCTCCCTTGCAGTTGCTCGACATATTTGACCAAGAGGAAGATAAAGCAGAGGTCGACAGCCAGAGCGAAAAGGTAGAACCCTCTTATCTTTCCCGGCCATAAAAAGACGCCAACATATAGGATGATAGTATAAGCAACAAAGCCGGAGAGGAGGAGGCCGAAAACGGAACCGGTCTGCGGGTCATAGGGTACCCAGGAATGCCAGGCTATCCCTACTAGAATCATCACGAGACGAAGAGCGAGAAACCACAGATCGAGCGTCTCTAAACGAAAAAGGATTTTTTTGAGGTTCAAAAACATTGCGTCGCCGCCCAAAATCTAGGCCCTTGCGGGGAACCTGAGAGTGAAAACAGTCCCTTGTCCAGGCCGGCTTTCTACCTGAATGCTCCCTCCATGACTATTGACGATCCCGTAACTCACCGCGAGTCCAAGACCCACCCCCTCGTGGCTCCCTTTGGTAGTAAAAAATGGGTCAAAGATCCTCCCGATGATCTCAGGGGGAATTCCATGGCCGGAATCACGCACCTCCGCCACAACCCAAGGGCCTCCGTGTTTCAACACATAGGTTCGAATTGAGATTTTGCCTCCCTCTTGCACAGCATCCCGGGCATTGCTCAACAGATTCAATAACACCTGCTGTATCTGGTTTGGATCTCCCAATATCTGCGGCAAGGAAAGGTCCAAGGCTTGGTCAAACACGATATTCATTCTGGCAAAGGGTTTCTCGACCAGCAGCAGGCTCTCGCTGATAACTGTATTGAGATTCAACGGGACTGAGTCAAAGTTGGATTTTCTCGAAAAGGCAAGAAGGTTCCGGATGATTCCTCCGATGCGCGAGATATTGCTGTCGATTACCCGCAAATCCTGGACCAATTCTATACCGGGGTTTACCCCTTGAAGATCCTTGAGCATTAGTCGAACCTTGTTCCATATGATGTTTAAAGGATTGTTGATCTCGTGGGCCAATCCAGCTAGCATTGCTCCGATCGTGGCAAGCTTCTCCGCTTGAATAAGCTGGGCCTGCATCAGACCCTTCTCTGCATCTAACTTCTTCTGCTGTTTTAGAGCATTCCAGAAAAGCCAGGAGCATGAGGCGAATAACAAAATCCCCAGGGTCAAGGATATGACCCACACTGCTCTACGCATTCTATCCATTAAAGCAAAATGGGAGACCGGATGCTTGTAGATTTCCAGGGCTCCGTAAACCTCACCTGAGTCTGGATGCAGTAGGGGGACATAAACCTCGATGAGCCTATTTTCGTTGTACCTATCGCTCTCGTATATGTGCTCCCTCTTAAGGAGACCCATGGCAACTTGAACCTTGCCTCCCAAGGCTTCCTTTAGCTCCAGATTGTCCGTGAAGTTTTTGCCAACGAGCCTCTCTTCATCGGACCAAACCAAAGTCCCCGCCTTATCGTAGATCTTAACCCGAAAGACCTCAGGCATTCCCTTGATTCGGTCAGCAAAGCGCGCAAAGGCAACGCCCTCTCCTTGTCTTAGCGCCTGCGCAAACATCTCAGGGGAAAGATCAGAACCGCTAAGAACCCTCATGAGGCTAGCTGTATCTTGCCCCTCTTCCTCTACAAGGTTCTTTTTTAGAAGGTAGGAGATAGTGCCGGCGAGGGCGACAATTCCCAGAAGAGTAGAAAGGGAAAGGATCAGAAGGAACTTATGAAATAGATTTAACCTCTCCATAACCCTAGGTCGGTGAGACCAGACGGGTAAGCCTTCCGAACCTAAACCCGCCAGAGTAGAAAGACGCAAAAACTGTGCCGCCACGGAATAGGTCTTGCGACCTTTTTCCCAGAAAGGGCAATCAGCGCTTTTGCGCGGGAAGCTTCTCTTTTATTGGAAAGCTTAAGGCGAAATTCCCATTTGTACGAAAGGGGTAAAGACTTGCTTTTTTGGCGTAGGCGCCGAGATCCCGTCAATCCCTTACCGGACCGCGCGCAGAACCTCCTAAGAGATCCCGATGCAGTCGCCAAGATAAGGGGAAAGTGGCAAGACGTTTAGTCCGGCTAAAACGAGAGCGCCTCTACCCTTTAAAATAAACCCCGGGGATAACGTCTCTCGGCTTTTCTTTGCGCTCGGTGTAATCGATTCGCTTATCCGCGGTGTCCTGAGCCCTGGCGCTGAAGCGCATGATCACGAGCGGCTCTTTGCTGCTGCTTTCAAACCAATAAGGCACGCCGCGCGGAATCAACAGCATCTCATGCTTGCCCAGCTTCGCCACAATCTTATCCCCCTCGCCGTAGAAAGTCGCCTCGCCGGCCAAGACCAGCCAAGCTGCATCGCTCCCTGCGTGGGCGTGAAGATTCGTCTCGCCGCCCTCTGTGACCACCTGGACCGTAGCTCCGAGGATATCCGTCCTAAAAAGCGAGAAACCCTTCTTGCCTCGACTCACTATCTCCGGGCGAATCTTGGCGACCTTGAACGGAGCGGGCACCTCCTGCTCAGACATCATAAGATGACCTCCTTGAACGTTTAGTCTGCCGCATCATATGAGCAAGGGCGGCTTGAGTCAAGCCGCTCCGACAACAAGGGTTTTTTCGCTTGCGCTTCAACATCCTTTTTCCTATGATGATGCCGGCGGCAAATCGAGCGGCCGCAAACTGAATATCTCAAGGGAGCATTTCCAATGCTATCGAGAGAAGAGAATGAGCTTTTAACGCGGGCAGGAGAACCATGAAATTCGGTCCCTTGCAGATACCTGCTTTAGTTTTTCTAGGCTCGTGGATCGCTAGCTTCGCTGTCTTTGCTGCTGCGCCGGACGCCGGCTTACTGAAGGCAAAGAAGGAGGCAGAGGATAAAGGGTTTATCTTTGAGACCAGCCACGATGACATTCTCGCTAACGCTAGAAGAGAAGGTAAACTCCGGGTGCTTAGCAGTTTGGAATCTCTAAAGGAGATGAGAGAGGCCTTCGCGCGTAAGTATCCGTTTATAGATGTCCAGGTCCAGGAGATTACTGGTACCGACGCACACCAGCGGTTTGCACGGGAGCTGAAAGTAGGCGCCGTAAAGGACTGGGACGTAATTAACGCATCATCAGACTTTTACAGCGAGTACACACCCTTCATGAAGAAATTCGATATTCTTGGCATGGCCAGGCGTGGGGTGCTACGGACACCAACAGGGATGATAGATCCCGAAAACCGTAACATCGTTGCGATAACCTCTCAGTTTGCAGTGGTTGCTTATAACAAAGGTCTTATCTCTCGAGACAAGGTCCCCCAGAAGTGGGAGGATTTCCTTAAACAAGAGTTTAAAGGGCGAAAATTTATGGTGGATCTTCGCCCTCACCCTTACACTGCGATGATTCCGCTTATGGGTCTGGATTGGGTCCTCGAATACTGTCGAAAGCTAGCTGCGCAGGAGCCTATTTGGTTTAGAGGTCAAACCAGAGCCCTCCCCGTTATCGCTACTGGTGAATACCGACTGCACGCGGGTATTAGCTATCATTTTACCGTGAGCGCTATGAAGAAGGACCCTACTGGGAATCTCCAGCTCAAAGTTGTCGAGCCAGTGCCCGTGAGCATGGTGGACACAGAGGGAGTGTTTGTTGCGGCTCCACACCCTTACGCCGGGATTCTGTGGCTGGAGTTCGAGGCTAGTCCGGAGGGACAGGAGATTATCGATAAATATGTCCCGTTAAAATCCTCGCTCTACGCGCCTGACTCATTGGTTGAAAAGGTGCTACGGGGCAAGAAGCTATCCGTGCTCAATTGGGACAATTTCCATATGAAGGAGAAATGGACAGGCCTAATAGTAGAAGCATTCGGCTTCCCTAAAGCAAAGCAGTGACAAAAAGGCGGGAAGGCCGCTGTTGAAAGACACCTCTTCCTCGAATAGCACTTTTAAATCTGACTAAGCCAGATAGCGGCGTGATCGATAGTACCGCTCCGCTCCAGGATGAAGGGGCGCCCCGGTATCTCTGCAAACGCGAAACGGATTATACAAGAACGGCACATATCTCTCCGCAAAATATTCGTTGTGCTCATCGAGGCTCTTCGCAGTCATAAATGCGATCTCCTCGTCCATGTGTGTTGAACTGTAGATAACAAAATTGGGGAAATAAAACGTAGGCACATCCTCGTTGACCCCACGCATCAACAGCCTGGGCATGAGACCTCGGTGAAGTCCGTACTTCTCGCCCACCTCAGCAAGCACATGAGAGGCGATGGGGAGAAAACGAAGATTATTTAGGATCGTGGCCTCTTGCCAACGGTGACCGCCAGGTCCGAACCCTGCATATGCCCGGTATACCATGGCGTCCAAGTTCCGCTCACGTTGAGATCTATTGCCCTCATTTTCGCCGGTCAATACTTTTCCACCCCAGCGTTTAATATCTTCAAGCGTGAAGCCATAGGCCTCCAATATTCTGTCAGTGATGAAACCCCCTGATCCAATACGCCCACCAAAACCCGCGTGAGGCGTGTAAATACGGAGCGGGAACTTCCGCTCCTTGATCTGCTCGATGGCGGTCAGGCGCGACTCGTATGTTACGGCAAAAGCATGCCAATTCGGGTGTCCGATCGACGCAATCGCCCTGAGGTTCGGTATCGCTCGTCCCTCGTATATTCCAATGCCTCGATGAGCCCATGACACTTCATAACCAGCATTCACACCAAAGTCCGCTTCGCCGTTAGCAACACGCTCCATCCTTTCCTCTCGAGTCGCCCATGAAAGCTCTACCTCAAAGCCCTCATGGGCCAGCGCTTGCCGTGTAATTTCACCGAGAGTCCACCAGCCTGAGTCACGTACTAAAATCATAAAGACTAGCTTTGTCCTGTTAGCCATGATTTTCTCCCTTTGGCCGGAGACTATCCGATAAGGTAGCGTTATGTCAACGCGGGCGCAGCTTCCGGAAGGATGCGCTTGCGCGAAGCAGCGTATATATAAAGGAGAACGGGAGTAGAATTAGCAGGGTATCGTGACGGTAAAGATGGAGCCTTTTCCAGGCTCGCTGGCGGCTTCGATCTTTCCTCCCAATAAATCGGTAAACTTCTTGACGATGTAAAGGCCTATCCCCACACCGCCATGGGCTCTGGTTTCTGAGCTGTCTCCCTGACGGAACATTTCAAAAATCGAGGGAATCATCTCTTCTTGAATACCGACCCCCGTATCCGCCACCTTGAACTCCACCGCTTTGGCTTTGGGGTTATACCGGGCTGATAGGGTCATCAACTTGGGCGCGATCTGTGGGGAGGGATAGACATTGGCCCCCGATTGGAGTAAAGGGGCTTTTAAATAACCTGGCTATCCCTTGATCTCTCTCGGGATGGATCGAAGGTAATCTCAGGGGAATCCGAAGGATCTAGCAGGAGGTAGAGACGGTGTCGTTTCTCGCAACTTTGGCTCAAAGAGTTGACCCCGCCAGCGCGGCTTTAATCGTGCTGGACATGGTGAAGAGCGAGCCGGACTCTCCACCCAGTATGGAGATCCCACGCTTGCGCAATCCTTTGGGAAATTTGGTTCGGCTTGTCAGGTCGGCGCATCGAGTCGGGTTCCCTGTCATATACGTCAAAAACTCCTATAGCGACTGGGTCCGGTTGGACAATTGGAAGGAAGCGTGGTCGCGGCGTCGGGACTACAACCCCCGTCGTTATCTTGAAGGAGTTGAGCTTCATGATGGGTTGGAAGTTGGGGAAGGCGACGCCGTAATGATCAAGCGCTACTATAGCGCTTTTGCCCACGGGCCATTGGATCTGATGCTGCGCTGTAAGGGAATTAAGAGCGTTCTTCTCACGGGAGGCGCGGTTCTAGGGGCCGTAGAGTCGGCAGCCAAGGAGTGTTATGTCCGAGGATACTATTTGGTTCTGGTGAGCGACTGTGTGGTGCCTGACTCCGGACCGGATCACGAAATTGTGATGAGACATGGTTCGTCCAAGCTGGGGGCTATCGTGGCGACGTCCAACGAGATCATCAAGCACTGGGATTCTCTCGTGCCGAGAAAAAAGGAGGGAAAAAAGGCGGGCAAATGAACGAAAAAAATTGGCTGCGCACGTTGGCGGAAAGGGTGAATCCGCAGACGACGGCCCTTATTATCCTTGATATGCTCAAGGCCAATCCTGACGCCCCGCCGAGCATGGAAATTCCGCGGATTCGGGGACCTCTGCAGCACCTGATCCAGCTCATTGCCTCCGGGCGCCGAGTTTTACTGCCGATTATTTACGTCAGGAATTCCCATAGCGACTGGACGGTCCTTGCCAATTTGCGCTATGCGTGGTCATCCCAGCCTAACTACAGTCCGCATCATTATGCGGAGGGAACCCGGGCAGTCGAATTTCATGACGGATTAGAACCCAAAGAGGGTGAAGCCATTCTGATCAAACACTCCTACAGCGCGTTCGCCCACGGACCGCTGGATCTCATGCTGCGCTGCCGGGGGATTAAAAGTGTGCTCTTAACCGGAGGCGCGGTGATGGGAGCCGTAGAGGCGGCGGCGAAGGAATGCTTTGTGCGGGGTTACTACTTAGTGGTGGTAAGTGATTGTGTTGTGCCTGCCTCTGGACCTGACCATGAGATTGTTCTTAACCAAGCTACCGAAAGACTGGGGGCCATTGTTGCCCCTTCGGATGAAATCATGCGGGTCTGGGATGCCCTTCCAGCGAAGGAGAACGAAGGTTTTTTTGGCAGAGGTGAAACAGGATGAACGTACTCGAAAACTTAAACCGGAGATCTGAGGAAGGCAGGGCTGCTGTGATCATAGTCGATGCACAGAACGACTTTCTTCACGCCTCGGGCATCATGGCGAAGCAGGGTATGATCACGCGTAATGAGGTGGCCCGCAAGCAATTTGTCCAAAACTGCCAGGAGGTGATCCGGGCTGCCAGAGATGAAGGTTTTCCTGTCTTCTATGTCGTAACGGTTTTGCGACCTGATCACAGCGACAGTTCTTTATCCCTTACCTGGCGGGAACGAGGTCTGGGTCCTGAGACTGGATTCCTGGTGGAGGGAAGCTGGGGCTCGGAAATCCTCGACGACTTGACGCCGGAAAAAGGCGACTATGTGGTCACGAAGAAGGGTCATGGGGCGTTCCGGGACACAACCTTAGACCGGACCCTGTCGAATCTGGGCGTCATTCAATGCTTTGTCGTCGGCTTCGGTGGGATTTCAGGGGGCGTGGATGATACCGCAAGACAGGCCGCGCCTTTAGGATATGAAGTTACGGTTGTTTCTGATGCCACCTATCCATTGGATGACTTTCCCTTAACTAGCCTCGACCATAAAGCTCAGATCAGGTCAACCCAAGAGGTCGTGGACATTTTGCGCAATAAGTTGATGCCGCGGAAGGTCCCAGACGGTAAAAATCGTCTGGGAAGAAATTCTGCGCTCCTCGTTATAGATCTTCAAAACGACTCCATTCATCCGAAAGGCGCCAATGCTTCATATGGGGGATCAAAGCTGACGCCCGCTGAGTTTGCAATGGTGGTGCGAAACAATCAGAAACTCATGGCTGCCATGAGAAAAAGGGGTTATGCTGTTATCCATACCCTACCCGAGTACCGTCCTGATGAGCTGGACTTCTGTGGCTCCGCTCTCTACTACCGGGCAAGAAGCGCGGCAATGCCTCTGGGCACGAAGCACAGACAAAATTCCTGGGGGAACCAGTTCGTTGAAGGTCTGGAGCCGGCAGAAGGAGACTTTGTTCTTGTTAAGAAGACAAACAGCGCGTTCCCCTTCACATACCTCCACCGACTCCTGCGCAATTTAGATGTTGGGCGTTGCATCGTTACGGGAGGTTCCATAAGAGGATGTGCGAGCGACACCATAAGGGACGGCATTGCCCTCGGGTATCAGATGATTCCGGTCAGCGATGCTACCTACAAGCCGAATTCCCCTTACCTCAGGATCCTGGCTGACAGGACAAAGGTTCTAACCACGGAAGAGGTGCTCAATCTTCTGAAGAGCAATAGCCCGGTCTTTCAATGATAATAGGGGGGGCGCTGAGGAAGAAAACTCCTGGGCTTTCTGACGGAGCCGAGAGGGGTAAAAATTTTGGAGTAGGGTCAGCAGGGTATCGTGACAGTGAAGATGGAGCCTTTTCCAGGCTCGCTGGCGGCTTCGATCTTTCCTCCCAATAAATCGGTAAACTTCTTGACGATGTAAAGGCCTATCCCCACACCCCCATAGGGTCTCGTTTCTGAGCTGTCTCCTTGACGGAACATTTCAAAAATCGAGGGAATCATCTCTTCTTGAATACCGACCCCCGTATCCGCCACCTTGAACTCCACCGCTTTGGCTTTGGGGTTATACCGGGCTGATACGGTTACATTACCCTGGATCGTGAATTTGACGGCATTATTGATAAGATTCTCCAGGATGTGCTTCAGCTTCTCGCTGTCAGTCCTCATAACCGGAAGCTCGGCGGGATAATCCCAGTTGAGGGCAAGCTGCTTGTCCATCGGGATTTCGTAGTTGGACCGTAGATCGTCGAGGAAACTACCCAGGCTAATTTCCCGGCTCTCCGCCTTGACCGCCCGGGCCTCAAGGCTGGTTGCCTGCAATATCTCGTTGATCATTCTCAATAGGTCTTCGGAGCGACTTATAACTTTTCCAAGGGCCCTTTCTTGATCGGGGTTAATGTCCCCCAGCAGCCCATCATTGATCATTCCCACATAACCCATGACCACGTTCAGCGGTGTTCTAAGCTCGTGGGACATGACACTGAGGAATTCGTCTTTCGCCTTGTTTGCCGTCACCAGCTCAACTGCCTGCCTTTTGGTTTGATCATAGAGCTGGGAATTGTGAACCGCTATGGCTACTTGTCCTGCCAGCGTGGTGAGAAATTCGACCTCATCGTTGCTGAATTGATGCTCCTCTTTCGCGTAAAAGGAGAGGACCCCGAGGATATCGTCTTTAACAGCGAGTGGAACCCCCAGATAAGAGACCAACCCATGTTGCAGGAAAAAATCACGGTCCCGTGTCCGCCGGTCTGTTTGAATATTACCAACCGCCAGAGGGGCCTTATTCTCGAACACGGCTCTGGCAAGACCAGTCTCGACTTTCCTCCAGGAAGTCCCCCATTTTTCTCCGTTAAGGTTTCGACCGGCCACGGATTCCAATTCCCCGGTCTCCCGGTTCAATAACGTGACGGTGGCGGCAGAATAGGGGAGAAGGAGAGCGGTTCTTACTAAGAGGAGATCCAGGACGGCCTGAGTATCCAAAGTCGAGGTAGTAGCGAGGTTAATCTCGTGCAGCGCCTGGATACGCTCCAGATTGATTTTCAAGTTTACTGCCATCTGGTTGATGGATTCTGCCAACGTACCTAATTCATCGCCCCTATTAATGGGCAGGCGGGTGTCCAATTTTCCTGCGCCGATCTCTCTTGAGGCTCGCGCGATAGACAAAATGGGCTGCGTGAAACTGGCGGAGAGAAGGACCGCAAGTATGGCACCGATGCCAAGACAAATGAAGGTAATATAGAGACTGGTTTTTGTTGTATCGTTGATGATCTGGTAAATTCTATGGAGGGCAAATCCTGCTTGAAGATAGCCGATACGGCTGCCGTCCGCCATAAAAACCGGGCCACCGATCTTAAGAGTTCCTTCCTCTGTCCTAGATATCCAATGATCCGCAAGCATGACTTCTTTGCTAAAAGGATCGCTTAATCTCTGATCGCGCAGGCTGTTTTCCCTCGTGCCGTCAGCCAGCACTACGCCGTTCAAATCCGTAATGTAGGTATAACTGAAATCAGGGTTTAGACGGATATTTTCTAGCTGCCGGCGTAGCGAGCTAATATCAAAAAAATAGAGCGGATTAAGGATATCCCTGGAGATCATGGCTGTTATTTCTTGGCTCTGGTCCTCAAACGTTGTGAGGATTTGTTCGCGGACCTGAAGGATGGAATAAAGAGAGATGCTTCCTCCTACAAGAAGGACTACGCAGACTGTGAAGGCAACGAGCTTTAAGCGGATATTAAGATTCATTTGATGTTAAACTCGGCCTCAATAAACTTCATTGATTGTAATAAAGGGTTCAGGACTCCTTTGGGAATCTCATCAAACTTGGTTGTCTTCTCAAAATCTTGCAGGGCCTTTTTCCCCTCCTCTGACTGATCCATCTTGATCAATATTTCTTTAATTCTAGCTACAAGTTTGGGATCGAGGTCCGCCCGATAACCGAGAACATGGCGGGGGATAGTAAAGGTCTTATGAATCACCTTCAAGCTGTTGAGGTACCTCCTCGCTTCGAGCAGATAATTCTCATTACTCATCACGCCGGCCGATGCCTTTCCCTTCAACACCCAAAACATTGTATTCGGATCTTGCCCAGCAAAGAGATAACCCACTTCATTAGGGGCGACAGCATCAGAGGCGCCTCTTTTCTGTATCACTTTTAATCCCTTCTGTACTAAAACCAGCTTTGGGAGGAAATAACTAGACGTGTTGTGAGGCTCTTCAAAGGCAATAATTTTGCCTTTGAGATCCTCCAATTGGTTAATCCCGCTGTCCTTTTCCACAAAGATAACGGTGTGATAGCCCGCCACGCCTTTCTTCCAGCGCCGGAGGAGAAGCTTGCTCCCAGAGAGGCGGCTGACAGCCACTGCGGGGAAGGGGCTGTCAATAAAGAGATCAACCTTTTTCTCTTTCAGGAGGTCAGCCATCTCGGGAATGGTCTTCACGACGACAATCTTTCCGTCGGTGATTCCTTCTGGTTGCAACTGCTTTGCGAGATAACTCACAAGGGGCCAAGCCCTTTTGATGGCATCTGCCGGACGGGGATAGATATCACCTATATTAATCTGCCCCGCCCACATAGCCTGGGGTGCAAGGAGAACAGCAACAGCGAAGAAGGCTATTCTAAGGATCTTCATAGCTTGGTTGCTCAACATCGACCTCCGTTAAGGGGTATCTTTCAAACAGTGTATAAAGATAGAAGTCCGCCATATCCAAAGACGCCTTAATATAACACAATTTTGTTTAAAAGGGTAGGAGATTCAATACCCGACTGGCAGATGTATGCGGGCCCGTTCGCTCTAAGGAATAGAGAGGCTACTGAGGCGGAGAGGCCTCTTAAGAGGGTGTGGGACCTTTGCTAAAAACGCCTATAAGCGCATTTATGCATCCTGCTTCTTTAAAGCCCAATCCCTGTGGACTACCCCTGTAAATGGCGCGGCTGAAAGCCTCTGCTGCCCCAACGGCAAAGGGAAGGTAGGCTGGGAGATCCGTTCAGCCCTTCGCATAGCCCCGGCACTCATGGTTATCTCCCGCACCAGGGTGTTCAAGCGTGCGACCTCTCGCGCGATCTCTCGCTCCCGGCCATTGGCCCCTTGGCTTTGAAGCCCCACAGTTCCCGCTGCAACGAACCTCTGCTGCCAGTTGGAGAGGGTAGCCAGAGTTACACCCAATTCTTGCGCCAGGGCACCGGGGTCTTCACCTCGTATTAGCCGAAGCACGACAT
This sequence comes from Deltaproteobacteria bacterium, assembly GCA_016193465.1. Taxonomy (GTDB): domain Bacteria; phylum Desulfobacterota; class Binatia; order UBA9968; family UBA9968; genus UBA9968. The sequence goes on along the minus strand of JACPSE010000200.1, from coordinate 3,612 downwards.
CTACCTGGCGTCGTATCGGCAAGTAATCATGCTCGATTGGCTTCTTCAGGTATTGCCCAAGATGGACATACACGGCTCTGAAAAATTCGTCGTCTCGACATACGATGAGTTTTGTACCATAACTTCTTTCTAAAAACTTTGCCTCCATGCCTTCTGCCAGATACTCCCTTATGGTAAGTCCTAAAGGGCGTGGTATACACTCCCTTATAAATCTTCTGTGAATTATCTCTTCGGGTTCTATTCTAACCCAGATCATTGCGTCAAACAATTTTGCGTTATCGTCCAAACAGGGGATAAAACTCTCGTGATTATCTACGTAGGAAGAGCTAACATAATGCCCATCAAGAAAAACCATTCGGGACGGATTTTCTTGAACGCTATCGGCGATCCTTTTTATCACCTTTGATACCGCTTCGTATTGTTGCTCCGGTGTCAGCCGTCTCATGCCCGCGTAATCATCTTTAAACATAGCAGGAGGCAGGTCGCGACTAACCTCCTGGGCTAGCACAATATGTTCTACGTGGGGCACCCTTTTCTTTAGCGCTTTTACTAGCGTGGTTTTTCCGCTTCCTCTCGCGCCGCCTAAAAATATTAAAGGCATATTGGTATTCCTCCTTGGTTGAAATTTAGTGGTTCTAGTATAGTTTCTGATTTATAGAAGCGCCCGTAGCACACCGATCCCGCCACCACTCCCAGACTTGGGTTAGTGAGGGTATGCGATTCCTGAGTAATAGTCGAATGCTGCACTGGACCTTAGAGCGGCCTCTCCACCGATGCGTCCCCGTGACTTCCGGCCATGCTGGAATGTCATGTCGGGCTGATGTCCAACAAGCAAGAGTTTCCCCGCACCAAAGAGCCTCAGGCGCGTGCCAGAGAAGGGAAAACCTCCTCTGCCAAAGTTGCAGAAAATTGTCATATTTCTTATGAAGGCCCTTGTCAACCCCTTGCAGGGTGTCGAAAAACCCTGTTTTCAGGCCGGTCAAAAAGGTCCCAGATGCGAGGCGCGCGAGAAACCGACAAGCGCAGGCGTACTTGAGCAGTACGTCGGAGCGACTCCGCTCGGAGCGGGACGAAGTCCCGAGCGGTCGAACGCCACTTTCGTAACCGCCGGCCTGGGGGGATCTCGAAGGGCCGATGCGTCAGGCGAGGAGTATCAAGCGTATCCTCCGTAGAGCGTAGCACATGTGCATCGCATCGGCCCTGAGAGAGACTTCCAGGCCGGCTGGCGGCAGATGGGCCTTTTTCAACGGTCTGCTTGTGCTCGTCCACTACATATTAACCCTTTATCCTTTTCTCAGGTATCAGCAGAAGAAGGCAGGAAGAGAGGCAAGCCAGCGCGGAGCCAAAAAAGAAAGGAGCTGCCGGGCTGAACCACTGCCAAAGCAATCCAGCAACCAGACTGGCGGGAAAAACGGTTACGCCGACGGCGCCGTTAAAGAGACCGTAGGCGGTCCCTCGCCGCTCGGCTGGAACAAGATCCGCCACGAGCGCGTGCGCCGCTCCTTGGAACGCCCCGTAGTAGAGTCCGTAAAGGATATAAAGCACCCTCACATGCCAGGCAGCCGTGGCTATGCCGAAGCCGAAATAGATCAAGGCATAGATCAGCCAGCCGCCGATGATGAGCCTGCGGCGCCCCAGACGGTCAGAAAGAATCCCCCCTGGAAGGGAGGATAGAGTAATAACCAGGTTGAATGCAGCCAGCAACAGAAAAATCTCCGTCGTCGAGAGACCCACGGTTTGAGCCCGCAGCATTAAAAAGGCATCACTGGAGTTGCCCAGGGTGAAGAGCACTATGATGCCAAGAAAGGTCTTGAACCGACCATCGAGGCTCCGCCAGCCAAGGAAGCCCTCTTTTGAAAGCCTGTCATGCGAGGTTGCCGGCTCCCGGACGCCCAAGGCCAAGACGGGCACCGATGCAAGCCCAGGGATCACTGAGAGCAGAACCAGAGCCTGATAACTGGCGTGGGTGAGAGTCCCCTGGCCGGACTGCATCACTGACAGGATCCAGGCCGCAACGAGGAGACCCACCACCGCCCCTATTTTATCCATCGCCTTGTTGAAGCCAAAGGCCCTTCCCCGATGCTCCTCTGGAGTTACGTCGGCGATCAGGGCGTCTCTGGGCGCGGTACGAATCCCCTTCCCCACACGATCCAAGAAGCGGATCAGCAAAACTACCACCCAACTATTGGCAAAGTATAGCAGCGGTTTGGTCAGGCCCGACAGGCTGTAACCCCACAGCGTGAGGCCCTTTTTTTTCCCAAGCCGATCGGCCAAAGAACCCGACACAATCTTTAAAAGAGTCGATGTGCTCTCCGCAATCCCCTCAATGAAGCCGATAATGCCGGTCTTGACTCCGAGGACATTGGCGAGAAACAATGGCAGTGTGCGCACCGCCACCTCACTGCTAAGGTCATTCAGCAAAGTGACTAAGCCCAGAACCTTAACGTTACGGTGCAAAGCTTTGACGCTCTTCTTTTGTCCTTCCAAAGTTCCCTCATGGATCGCAGTTTCTGATAACTTACTCATAGCCACCCCTGGCATGGGTCGCCCCAGTTAAACAAGGCACACGAAAAGCGGTTTAAGTACTAAGCTTTAACACATTAAGCGAAAAAATCTCAAGGAGCCCTGAAGTGGCCGGGAGGGGGCTAGTCCGGTTTACCTGTGCGGCCTCTTTTGTGGGGGACGAAGGCGTGGTATTAGCGTACCTGAACATTGTAGAGACCACCGTCCAGGCGAAAAGGAGAAGACAATGAAGACATTGGGTTTCGTTGGCACCGGGGGAATGGGAAGCGCAATGGCTTATCAGCTCTTTTCCATTGCGCAGGTGAATGGCCTGGACGGCTACGAGGCGACCGGCATCGCGTATCATGTTTATAGTTTGATCTCCGGGCAAAAAAGAGGCTAAGAGATCATTGTGGCCTCTCCCGAACGCGTCTCTCGTTTTCTGAGTTTCCTTTTGCGCCATCGTCCCAAGGATTATCCCTTGCGGTTCGATCCGCAGGGCTATGTTTTATGGCATGACCTTGTTACGTTGGTTCAAGGCCGTTTCCCGGAAATTACAGCAGAAGAGATCCAGCGCCTTATCGAGGGCTCGGACAAGAAACGCTTTGAATTGAGGGAAGGTAAAGTGCGGGCGACATACGGCCACTCCTTCCCCGTGGACCTCGGCTTGGAGAGCGTCGAACCGCCTCCCCGTCTCTATCACGGCACCGCCCGGGATCTGGCTGAGACGATCCTGCGGGAAGGGCTAAAGCCGCGGGGAAGACAGCATGTCCATCTCAGCGCTTCCGCGGAGGAGGCGCTCGCGGTAGGAAAAAGAAGTGACCCTTTTCCTACCGTGCTGGTCGTTGATTCGCGTGCCGCCAACGCAAGTGGAATCCTTTTTTACTCCTCTGGGCCCCTCTTTCTCGCTAAAGAGGTTCCGGCCAGATTCCTGTCCTTATTGTAATTGGCGGCTATCAGCTTGCCGGTCTGGGAGGATCTCGAAGGGCCGATGCGTCGAGCGAGGAGCATCAAGCGTGTCTTCCGTCGAGCGTAGCACAGGCCTATCGCATCGGACCTGAGAGAGACTCTCAGGCCGGCTGACGGCAGATGGGCCTTTTTCAACGGTCT
>JACPSE010000003.1 GCA_016193465.1 Deltaproteobacteria bacterium | reverse complement strand
GGCTCGCGCCTTTGCTCTGCGCTCCCTTCAGACGCCTCCTCACGAAAACGCCCTTGCGCTTCGCTAACCCTTCACCCCCATCAGGTTGGGTAGAGGACTTTCACCTCCAAACTGTCGAACATGCTTGGCACACAATAAAAACCACCACGGCCTTCTATCTCTGCTTGCCCACGGGCAAACCCCAAGCCTGGACGATCCAGCGGTTGACATCTTCGAGTTGCTCCGGTGAAAAATCCCACCCCGTGTAGTGCACCTTTCCCCTTGCTTCACTGATCCTCCTGCCTGTTTCACCCCGCTCGTCAAAGGGAGAGCCCCGGAAGATCACCCTGTCGTAGGCCATGAGTTGACCGTCGTCCGAGGCAAGCCATCCGGCCAAAAGAAGCGCGGCATTGGGGTATTGTGCCTTTTTTGCGACCGCCAAAGTTGCAAAGGAATCCGCCCCCAACTCTCTAGGGATGGCAATAGCGAGCCTGGCTGCCGGATCGCGAGCCAAAAGCCTAAGGGCCGACGACATGTAAGCGCCGCAAAGCATCGGGTATTCGCCGGCGGCAACCTGCGCCAGGATCTCGGTTTGTCCCCTTTTGACGATCGGCTTGTTCTCAATCAGCCGCCGGGCATAATTCAAGAGCCTCTCTTTACCCCACGCTGAGTAGAGACTGGAAAAACTCTGCGGACGGGTATCGACAACAAACTTCCCCCGCCAGTAAGGGTCCAAGCAATCTTCCCATGAACGCGGGACGCGCTCTTTTGGAACAAGGTCCGCGTTGTAAGCGATAATATAGACGGAGCTTCCGGCGGCCAGGAAATATCTGTCAGGGCTGACATAAACCGGTCTCATGCCAAAAAGGGCAACCCAATCAAAGGGTCCGGCAACGACGTCGGCCTTCTTGTATTTAGGAATAAGCTCCTCAGAGATATGAATGAGGTCATACTCCACATGGCCCGCCATGAGTTCCGTGAGAATCCTCTCTCTGCTTTCGGTGCCGCGACAGCGCGCATAGGTCACAGTGACTCCCGGATATTTGCTGGCGAATCCCTGGAAAAATTTCCCGGCGTCTTTTTCATCCGGATCCGACGAGCAAAACCGCACCCTGCCCTCCTTTTTGGCCAAGGCAACAATCTCGCTCAGGCTCTTTCCAAATCCCTCAATAGCAAGGACCGGCTCAATCCAAAGGACAAAAGCGGCCGGAAAAGATAACAGAGCGGCCAAAACAGGCAGGGAGAAAGAAAACAATAGTGTCAGCGGGCGTTTTATCATTACCCCCCTCAAGGGCCCGGGGCACAGGACGAATACCGGAGGACACGGCTGAAGATATCGCTATGCCCCCCAGGGTGTCAAGGCGATGACCACCTTCTAATCACACCTTACTAATCACTGCTGCTTGACACCTATGAATCTCCTGTCATAAACTAGCGCCAGTTTTTGGCCGAGACAATACAATGTTGCCTTTATAGCTGGAGCTTCCTGTTTTTTAAAACATAACCCAGCCGATGTTTCGGGAGAATTAGATGCGTAGGCTAATAACCTGTTCGAGCACGAGCGGAATCTGCTGCAAGCGCTACTCACCGGCCCGGATCTTTTTGGGGCGCCTCGTTGTTTTTCTCAGCGTGGGCTTTTTTTCTATGGGTGCCGCAGGACCCATTAAACCTGCAAAGCATGTCATAGGTTACACCACTATTAACTTCGCTCGCGCACCTATATGGATTGCCAATGACTTGCGGCTTTTTGAAAAAAATGGCGTGGCGGCGGAGGTTGTCTTTGTTCGAGGCGGGACGATTGGAACTCAGGCGCTAATCAGCGGGACTGTCAGTTTCATCGCTTCGAGTGGATCGGCCGCCGTCGAAGCGATACTTTCTGGTGCGGATCTTGTGATCTTGGCGGGATATTCAAATCTCCTGGACCAAATGCTGGTCACCAAGAAAGAGATCAAAAATCCTACCCAGCTAAAAGGCGCAAAAGTCGCGTTGAATAGCTTGAGCGGGGGTTCGATCCTTGCAGCCAAAATCATTTTGAGCGCACTGGGTCTTGATCCCGACAAAGACGTTACCTACTTGGCTCTCGGTGATACTGCAATCCGATTTGCCGCCCTTAAGTCAGGTATCGTTGACGCGACGGTTCTGACCAGCCCCTTTAATTCGATGGCAAGAAAAGAGGGATATAATGTTTTTGATGATATCCCCTCTTTAAAGAACATCGACTATCCAGCCGACTCCATCATCGCGACTAAGGAATTTGTTCGTAAGGAACCATTGGTTACGGAACGGGTGATTAAATCCATCGCCGAGGCGATCCACTTCTACAGGGGCAACAAGGCGCGGAGCCTGGCCATCACGGGTAGATATCTCAAAGGATTGAGCCCCGACGATCTGGAAGAGGCATACTCGCGCTACCTACATGGCTTCCAGGAAAAGCCTTATCCGAGCGTCAAGGGTGTTCAGACAGTCCTGGATTGGTCTAAGCACCCCAAGGCAAAAGGAGCCGATCCTGTGAAGTTCGTTGACCGGCAGTTTGTGGAGACGCTGGACAAGCAACGGCCCAAGTAAAAAACATATTGCACTCCCGGGGCGAGCGAGGGGAATGCAGATCCTTTGATACTTAGGTGACCCATCCCCGTGAAATCGACTCAATAAATCTTTTGTGGGCCGTTCCCAGCGGTCGGTCGGCCCGATGAATGAGGAGAACATCGAACTGACCAAAGAGATGTCTTACATCGCTTGCACAAATAGGTCCCTTTTTTCCTCGAATGCATATTTCGTGAACCAGCCCCACCCCCAGGTGGAGCTCCGCATATTCTTTGATAATGGAACAGCCTCCTGCTTCGAGTATTTTTTTTATCTCTAAGCCCTTGCTCAAAAATACCCTTTCGATAGCGTTCCTTGTTACGGAGGGTTGGGGAAACACAATGAGGCCATAGGGGACTAAATCCTGTATAGAGAGGCGTTTAACGTGTGAGAGCGGATGGCCCCTGGGGTAGAGCGCAACAAGTCCAGAGGTGAAAAGTCGAATTCCTTTGATTGAGCGGGGGAGACTTGGAAATTTTCCGATGCCGAAGTCTGCTTGCCCTTCTAAGACTAGGTTGAGTGATTCGGGAGTCGATCTTGTCAGTATGCTGATATTCACCAATGGGTTGTCTCTGATGAAATCTGCAATGCGCGGCGCCAGGAAGTGAGCCATGTCATTTCCACTGGTCATGATTATGTTGCCCGCATCCCCTCCGCAAACCGAAGCAATTCCACGCTCGAACTCCTGCAAAAAACGCTGCGCATGATTCAAAAAGGTTCTCCCCGCGTCCGTCAGCAATAGCTTATTTGGGGTCCTGTGGAATAATTTAATTCCTACATCTCTTTCTAACCGCTTAAGTTGGAGTGATATAGCACTCGGAGTCAATTTCAGGGCCTGCGCTGCGTGCTGCAGGCTACCTCGATTTGCTACCAAGCAAAAGGCTGTTAGCTGGCTGACCTTCATCCTGACAGGTTGGTATTTAGCTTGAGTTTTTTCAAATCCAACCCTAATTGATCTTAAATCTTGACAAGTGTCAACTATTTTCGTAATTGGTAGCAAGTTCCTTTTGTAGATGCGCGATTGATCGCAACGAGTGCAGAGATGAGGCACTCGGCAGTACGTTGACACGCTAGAGAGGGAGGTGTCCGATGGCATTTAAAAGCCAGACTAAAATGTGCGTCATTTTAATGGTTTGCAGTCTTGCTTCAGGGACTGCTCTTGGCGCCGACTCTTCGGTCGTGAAGACAAAGCAGAAGGCGGAGTCGGAGGGCTACGTTTTTATGACCAGCCACGACGAGATAGTGGAAAAGGCCAAGAAAGAGGGAAAGCTTGCGGTTATTCGCTCCCTTAGCCCCGGGACCTTTAAGAACATGATTGCTGCGTTTCGGCAGAAATATCCCTTTGTCACCGATGTCACGGAGTTTGAGTTTCGGGGGACGGAGGCTCCGCAGCGTTTCATCCTCGAGCTTCAAGCAGGAAGGGGTAAGGAGTGGGATGTGTTTGATGTAGCGCCGGAACTGCACTCTGAGTTCTTACCCTTCCTAAAGAAATTTGACGTCCTCGGCATGGCTAAGCAGGGGATACTGAACATACCCGCGGAGACGATCGATCCCAAAAGCAGGAGGGTCGTGAGCGTAACTGCCGGCGTCCATGTCGTCGCTTATAATAAGAAGGCAATACCCGAAGATAAGGTTCCAGAAAGCTGGGAGGATTTTCTTAAGCCTGAGTTCAAAGGGAAAAAATTCATGGTCGATATCCGCCCTCAGGGGTTTGCCGCTCTGGCTCCACGATTGGGTGAAGAGTGGATGATAAACTACGCCCAAAGGATCAGGGAGCAGCAGCCGATTTGGGTTCGTGGCCCCGCCCAACCCCTCGCCCGTATGGCGACGGGAGAAGGCACAATGTTGCACCTGTCTTATTACCACTCATGCATGCGAGAGAGGGAGAAGCGACTAGGCATATCCGATACTTTGGGTTGCAAAGTCATCCAGCCAGTGCCAATTCGGATCGGAGACAGAACAGCCGTGAGTCTTTTTGCTGCCCATCCCCACGTCGCGTTGCTCTGGGTAGAGTTTCAGGCAAGTGCCATAGCTCAACGGATTATTGACACGAATGAACCGTTGAAATCTTCCCTCTACGCGCCAGGATCAAAGATAAATGAGCTCGTCAAAGGGAAAACAATTTCCGTTAACGACTGGCATAGTTTCTATAATACGGAGAGATGGATGGAGCTAACGGTAAAGGCGTTCGGCTTTCCACAGGAAGAGAGGCGTTAGCGATCGAAGTCTTGGGGTTTTGTTTAGGTAACAATGAAGGAGATTAGATTTTAGTGAAAAAAGGAGGAAGAAATGGAAGATCAATTGTTCCTGCGTGATATCTTAGAGCTGCCTTCGCGGTCGGAAAAACCCAGAAAGGTAGGGAGAACAATCTGTGGCATAAGCCTTGGTCGCGGGCGAGAGAGCATCGAACAAGTTGCGCGCTACATCGATCAAGTAAAGCTTTACGTCCATAACACTATCATGCCCGCCGGTGTGATCGAAGAGGCCATCAAGACGTATCGTGGTTTGGATATTGATGTGCAAATGGGAGGCATCTTCTTCGAACTTGCAGCTTTGCAGGGGAAGCTAGACGCAATGGTGCAACGCGCCAAAATGGTTGGTGTCAATGTTGTAGAGGTCGAAAACCATCTGGGTGCCTTTTCGCTCAACCAACTGAAACAGGAGATAGCAAAACTCAAAGGGCAGGGATTCAAGATCGTTGGCGAGGTAGGGGCCAAGTGGACTGAGGACGACGAGACGCGCATAGCCCAGGGGTTGTGTGATCCCAAGAAAGTTATCCTCGCGATGGAACAATTGCTTGAGGCAGGAGCGGATGAGGTTGTTTGGGATGCGTACCCGCTCCGCGCCCTTATAGGCAATCAGCTTGAAAACGAGGCCGGGCAAGATCAAATCAGGCAGGTCGCGAAAGCGATCGGTCAAGATATTATGGTGTTCGAGGTCTCGGACGCCCGTGGAAGAGGCAAAAGCATGCATCGCGCATGGCTTGTGCACGAGTTTGGGCCTGACGTCAACATCGGCAACGCACACCCTGGAGACATCAGTGAACTCGAAACGATCAGGCGGGGAATCTATTATGACCCGGCTTGGCCTTACCTCCGTTGGCTGAAGAACAACCGACCTACCAAAAACTGGTGGGAAATTGAGATGCCGGATTATGATCTTGATATCGAACCGCGTCCTGTCTGGAAATACTCTGGAGAAGAACAGTTAAGTCGTCCGGAGGAAGCCGTTCCCGCCAATCGGAAACGCTAATCAGAGGGCGCCCGGTTAATTAGCTGCGACGACGGGCTAACGCCATCACTTGCACTTGCTGATGGGCGTTGGTGCCCCTCAACTCGGCTGCGCTATCTTTTTGGGAGAAATAAATGATCGATGGGAAATTGCTGATCGCACCGACGTGCTACCACGTCCTGCATCTCATTCCAGTAATGGTAGCCCACGAAATGGGCCTGTTCTACGACGAGGGTCTCCGCACCGAAGCTGGATTTCGCTGTTATGAGATTCAACGGCAATCGTTGGTTCCCTTTGGTCTGGAGAAATTTGGCATAACTCAGGCAATGAAAGAGAGGTCGGTCGATATAGCACTTGACGTTCAGTCGCGAACGGTCTTTTTTCAGCGCGCCAGGGGAGCGGATCTTTACATCATAGCCGGGTGGCGCAACCAACACGTGAACGTTTGGGTCGGGGCCCCGGGGATAAAGTCGCTGAAGGAGCTGAAAGGCAAGCGCGTTGGAGTCGGGGATCTTTCCGGCAACAGGCAGTGGGGAATCTCAATCTGGCTGCGAAAAGCGGGCCTTAACCTAGAGCAGGATGTCGAGTGGGTTACGGGCATATTTCCGCCCACACATCTCGAGGCCCTGAGAACAGGGAAGATCGATTGTGGCCCGGTGGCGCCGTGGGAAGTGGATAACCTCAGAAAGCAGGGCTTTAATCTTCTTTTGAGCCTCAGGGACCAGTACCCGAACGGGCGCCCCGAGCGAGTCATTGCGGCTACGGGGGCGATTCTGGAGGATAAACCGATGTGGGTGAAGAGCTTCCTCAAGGGGATGATTCGCGCTTATTGGTTTATTAGGGACCAACCCCACAATTTTGACTACGTCAATAAATTAGAAAAAAGACTACGTCTAGAAAGCCTCGCCCCAAACGAACGCGTGGGCAAGTTCGTCTGCCAAAGTCCGGTTGATATGGAAGGAATGCCGTTTCCTATTGACGGGCGTCCAACTGGTTTTGAGGATCTGTTGGCAGAGGAAAAAACCGCAGGAGAACTGAGTTATGACGTTCCCGATATAAAGGAAGTTTGCGCGTTGGACCTAGTAGAAGAAGCTTTCCAAGAACTTAGGGAGCGACCAGATCTAGCGGATCAATTTGAAAGGGTTAGTGGCGTGGCGAAACGATTGGGATACTGAACACCCGTTAGGAGGGCATCATGAAAGCAAGATATCTTTGGGTCGCGGCAATTCTCTTGGGGTCCTGGGTACAAACCTTGAGCGTTTTTGCTGCGGCAGCACCAAGCCCGTCTTTGATGAAGGCGAAACAGGAAGCCGAGGCCAAGGGGTACGTCTTTTTTACTAACCACGAGGAGATAGTGGCCCAGGCTAAAAAAGAGGGCAAGCTGCGCGTGCTCAGCACGCAGGAACCGGCATCGATCAAAGCTATCGCCAGCGCCTTCAAGCAAAAATATCCCTTCATTGACGTGCGCGCTGAGGACGTGATGGGCATGGAAAACTATCAGCTCATCCTGCAGGAGATGAAAGCAGGCTTGGCCAAGAGTTGGGATGTCAACTATGTCGCTTTTGATTTTTACAGCGAGTTCCTTCCTTATCAGAAGAAATTTGACTTTTTGGGCATGGCCCAATACGGTGTGCTCAAAATGCCAGCCAACTTGGTGGACCCAGTTAACCGGCACATCGTCGCTCTCCAAAGCAACGCACAAGTGGTAGCCTACAATAAAGAGCTGATTTCACCTGACAGAGTCCCGTCCACCTGGGAGAATTTTCTGAAGCCGGAGTTCAGTGACAGGAAGCTTGCGACCGATGTGAGGCCAAAGGTATTTGCTGCCCTTGTACCTGCGTGGGGTCTGGAGAAAACGCTGGACTTCGCCAAGAAGTTAGCTTCTCAGCAACCGATCTGGTTGAGGGGAGACGCCCAGATCATCACCTTCTTGATGACAGGTCAGTTCCCTATCGCCTTGGGGCAAAACTACAAAACCTTCGTAAGGGTTCAGAAAAAGGACGTCAAGGGGGTTTTAGGACTCAAGGTGGTGGAGCCGATTCCCGTTCGGCTCAGTGAGACCCAGGGGGTTCTGGCTACGGGGCAAAATCCCCATGCTGGACTTTTATGGTTGGAGTTTCAGGCCGGCCCTGAGGGACAGAAGATACTGGACGAAATAGATTTGGCCGCGTCGATTTTTAGTCCGGGCTCGGCTCATGAGCAGTTGGCCCGGGGAAAGAAAGTTTCTGTTCTGGCGTGGGAGCATTACCTAAAGATGGCACGGTACGAAGAGGAGATCGTGAAGGCTCTTGGGTTCCCCAGAGCGGAGAAGAAATAAGAACAAAATTCGTTACGCGCTATTCATTTTGATAGGCGTCGGCCTGGAAAAGAGGTGTCTTATGAGAAGTTGGTTTAAAGGACTCGCCTTTATATTGCTGCTGGTGCCTGCAGGTTCGGGGTGCGGAAAGGACGAAAAGAGCTCGGCTGACAAAGCTGCCGAGGCGCAGAGGGCGATTCAGCAAGGAGTGGAGAAGGAAAGAAAGATGGTCGAAGGGATGCAGAAAGGAATGGAGAGCCTGGAGAAGAGCATTCAGGAGCAGAAAGAGAAGACCAAGAAATAGGGTAGGCGCCAACCCGTGGACGCCTGTCATCTATGCTTACTCCACCGGGGACAAACCGTACTTTTTCCACCGGGCATTCACCTTCCTTCAACACTGCCACCCATTCCTCGCCGGGCTGCAACGAGAGATGCGATGTTCGCCATGTCCTCACAGCGATTCAGATCTTCTACTGCCTTGATTATTGCCGAGACCTGCCTCTTGCCGATGACTCTCCCAGCGTAGCGGCGGAACTTCTCGCACACATCTTCCCAGGTAAAGGGGTTTTTGGGCGAACCCTTGCGCGCAACTATGGGCAGCCTGTGACTCTCGTCGCCAACTTCAAGGCTCACTTCCTCAGAAAACGCGCCCGGTTCCGAGTGGCCTGATTCTTCTACCACCGGTATCAACTCAACCCGATTGGCCAGGTCGCGCACCACCGGATCCCGCAGGGCTTGCTCATCGTAAAGCAGGGGGTTAGACATGTCCCGTGTCAGGGCCACGGCGGTAGTGAAAGGCAGACTGTACTGCCCTCCCATAACGCTCTGGGGGTCGCGTACCGAATGCCGCTCTTCCATAATGTGTTTGTTGCCTCTGATTGCCACCCGCGTTATTTTCTTGGGGTCGAGTTCGCGGCTCTTCTTGAAAGTCTGGATAGCCTGCACCACTGCTTGATGTGTTACATGGGTAGCGAAGGACTTGAGAGACAGCGGCTGCACAGCCCAGCGCTGCCCGATCCCGTCCAAGAGCTTTTCCATATTAGGCGGACGTGAGAAGGCGTTGTAGTACCCGTATCGGCCCTCCAGTATTGTGGAAGGACCGGTGAACCCCTTCTGCGCCAGCAGGGCGCTCTCGAGACCGAGCTGGCTCGCCCTTCCTAGATGGATCCGCTTGGTATTGGCCCCCTCCCACGCGAATTCTAGTAGTCCGGCAGCACAGGAGCCGGCGATGCCCAGGGCGTTCACCAGAGTAGCCTCATCGAAACCGTACAGCTTCCCTACCGCCACAGCCGCAGCTAACGGCCCTTGGGTTCCAGGATTGTGGAACCCCCGTTCCGTTTCCAGACCTACGGCTGTCCGCGCTATCCGAGCAGAGACCTCTGTCCCAAGGACCAAGGCCGTGAGGAAGCCCTTGCCATCCAAATGCTCCCGTTCGCAGACTGCCATAACGGCAGGGAGAACAGTGCCGGCCGCGTGTGACCCAGTCAGCGGCTCGCACTCGAAGCTGCCGATCATGGTGCCGTTGGCCAGCGCGGCCCGGGAGATATCGGACTTCCACGATTGGTTGATGACGGAAGCCTCCCGCTTGCCGCCGAGCCCCCGAACCATCTCTATGACCATCTTGGCCCAGGGCTGAAGGGAGCCAATAAAACCAGCGCCAAGAGCATCGAGGACGAATATCTTAAATTCGCCTACCAAGTCTGGTGGAAGGTCCTCATATTTGGTCCCATAAACGAACCTTGCAATCTCTCGAGTCTCGTTCATATCTTCCCCTCCATGACTGACCCTTTTTACAAAGTCTGCACTCCATATTTTCGGGCAATAAGAGTTGCGACAATGAGTCCGGAAATTAACATGACTCCCAAGGCGGCTGTGGCCGCGACGTCTCCATTATTCCAAAGTTCCCAAACGAGGACTGAAAGGACGATGCTATCATGGCTGTAAATCATGATGACGGACCCCATGGCTTTCGCCACAACGATGGCCGAGAAGATCCAACCGTTAACCAAAGCAGGCATCAAAAGAGGAAGGGTAATCGTTCTGAATGTCCTAAACCATGAGCCGCCGCTGGCATACGAGGCCTCTTCGAGTTCCTTATGCAATTGGGTCATCGCCGCATTCATGACCCTGGTTCCAAAGGAGATCCGACTGGTCACGTACGCAATGAGTAAAATCCAGATGGTTCCGTATATGGGAACAGGGAGAAAAATATAGACCCACATGAGCGCCACTCCGGTGACAATTCCCGGAATGGCATGAGGAACGAAGGTCAGGAAATCAAGCACCTTTCGCCCCGGCCCACGACTTTTCACAATAATCCACGACAGGACCGAGCAGATGAACATTGTTATCGTAGGGGCCAGAAGGACCATCAAGAGGCTATTTCGCAGTGCAAGTCCGACCTTCGGGATATCAAATACGGTGCGATAGTTTTCCAATGAGACGTTGGCGAGCGCCTTCGCAGAAGGGGCCTGATAGATGGGGAGGAGAGAGGCCCAAATCAAAACGATTAAGGGCAAGAGAATGGTTACGGCGAAGTAGAGGCCGACACAACCCAGAGCCAGAGCCCTCCACGAACCGAGGTCAATGATTTTCGCGCGATAGGCCTTCCCTGTGATCGTAGCGTATCTTTCAGCTTCGCGCGAAAACTTGCCGTAAAACAAAATCAAGAGCGCGCTGATGCCGAGCAGCAGAACGGCTAAGGTGCTAATCATCCCGTAGTCCGGCGGCGTTTCCTGTTTCGCAAGATAAATCTTGAAAGCCAGCACCTGAATGCCTGCGCGCATTCCGATGACGCCAGGAATCTCAAAGGATTCCATGGCTGAGATGAGAACATAAATGAGAGCCCCCATGATGGACGGCCGCAGTACCCGCACAGTGATTCGATGCAAAGTTGTGAACAGGCCGGCGCCCGCACTGTCGGACGCCTCTTCCAGGGAAGGGTCCATCCGTCGAAACGCGCCTGCCATCATCAAGAAGGCTACGGGAGTAAGATGCAGTCCTTCCAGAAGGATCATTCCTGTCAAATTGTAAATGTTTAGAGGAGGCTGATCCAGATTGAACAGTTGCTTGAGTGTGATGTTGATGACGCCTGCGCCGGGACTTAGCAAAAGAACCCACGCAATCGAGAAAAGAACGCCCGGTATGGCAATGGGCACGATAAAGAGAGGATGGATGATGTCTTTGAAAGGTAGGTTTGTGCGCTCTAGTAGCCACGCGAAGATGATACCAAGAAAGATGGCAGTTGCGGCAGAGCCGACGGCGAAGGCCACGGTGTTTTGCATCAACGAGTAGGTTCCGGGGTTTGCGTAGGCGCGCGCGTAGTTCGATAATGTCAGTTCCGCTGGCATTCCCACATGGGCAGTACGGAAACTGGTCCAGAGAAGAAATACCAGGGGAATAACAACCAAGTAGATCGTGATTGCGAGGACGGGCACAATCACCAGCGTCTTCGTATCCCACTTGAAAAAATCAATGGGGTAGATTGCCCTCTCTGCCCTCACGGTTAACAGCCCTTAAGAGGATCTGTCAGGGGTCTCTTATTTGATGCCGAACAGATTCTTCAACTCTTGGTGAAAATCCTTGTTGGCTACGTAGAAATCATCGTCACCGTGCACATATCGAAGTCCCTTTACCAATTTTGCCTGGCGCGTATTGCTTTCAGGAGATGGGTTTCCTTTGTTCAGGATTTCGTCAATGGCTTTCTCGCCTTCCGGCGAATAGACCCAATCAAGCCAGACGAGAGCCGCGTTTGGATGGGGAGGGTTCTTGCTGAGAAAGCTCCGCGGGCCTTTGCCAATCACCGGGTTGACCCTCACGAAGTCGATCGAGGCCCCCTTATCTTTATTCACCATAGTCCTAAAAAGAAATGCCTCAGTTGAGATGTGCAGGTCGCCCGCAACGACCAGAGTCAGGCCCGTAGTGTAGCTCAAAATCTTGGGTTGATTTGCGGCAAGCTTTGTCACGTAGTTTTTTACTTTTTCCTTGCCCCACACCCCGGGCTGAGCCAGAGCAACCCAGATGTCCAGAAGATCGGGCACAGCTATCTTCCCCTTCCACTTGGGGTTTAAAAGATCTTCCCAGGATTTTGGCGCCTCATTGGGTGAAATGAGATTTGTATTATAGATCGGAACACTGACGTTAAATCCAAAAGCGGCATAATAACCATTCGGATCTTTGGCTGCGGCAGGCAGGTTGGCGAGACCCGGGACGGACCATTTCTGGAGCATCCCAGCCTTGACCCAATCGAGCGCGGAGCGGCCTCCTCCGGTCACCACATCCCATGAGTATTTTTTGGCGATGAACTCAGCCCAAACCCGCTCCTGAGTGGCTTTGCTGGAGGTGTTCCACTGCTCTACCTTGATGAAGGGGTATGTCTGATTGAATCTTTTGATGAATTCACGGTCCTCAGCTTCCGTTCCGCCGCCCCACCAAATCAGTCTCCCGTCCTTTTTAGCACCTTCGATAATTGACTGTGGTTGTCCTGCCTCAACCAACGACACCAAAAGCGGAGAAAAAATAAACCAAAAGGCGACAAAAAATCTCATTGTGTTCCCCCTTCCGTCTCGAACTTATTCACCAAACTCCCTGATAGATCCTGAATAACGTGAACACCGATATGGCCAGGGGCCGGGGAAAATCCCATTTTCTCTGCGAAGGCACAGGGCTGAGGCGCTTTGGTGGCCGAGAGGGCTTAACCCCTTTCTAAAAACCTATTCTACTTGATCCCTGCTCTTGGAAACCCGTATGCCTCTACCACCTTTGCCAGCCATTGGCTGTTTTTTTCGAAAGTTCTAAAATCATTGACGGATATTTTTCTACCCCGAACAAGCCTTGCGATCTCCCCATCGGCATAGAGACTCGACTTGAGAGGCTCGTTTTCGTCTATGATTTTTTGCGCTTCCGGGCTGGCCTGATGCTCTAGGAACAGCAAGGCGGCATAGGGGTGACGCGCCCCGTTGGTAACGAACTCCATCTCGTGGAGCCTTACGGGCACCGGATCTATCAGCTTACATACCAACGATTTGGTCGGATCTTTCTGTGACGCCCGCACACAGCTATGGTAGTTAGCGATTTGGTAGAGCGCGTATTCCCCCCGGGCGATCGATGACAGAATCTGGGTTTCCCCAAGCCCCCAGATAGGCTCCTGTTCCTTTACCTTGCGGGCGTAATTCAATCCCCACTCCTCACCCAATCCTGCCATGAGAGAGGTCATGTTATTAGGCCGGATGTTTACCACAAACTTCTTACCCTTCATCTCCGGCTTCAAAAACTCTTCCCAACTGTTCGGGACCTTTTCCGCGGCAATATGACTCTTGTTGTAGGCCACGCTGGCAAGCGTGGAGGCCACCGAGACCAGGGTTCGGTGAAGCGGGTCGACCATTCGAGGGTCAATGGCCAGAACGCGTTCCCTGGCCATGCCTAGGATATCAAACTTCATTGCATAGGGAGGAAACTCGCTGTAGAAGTCCGTAGCCGCATCGCCAACATCCCAATCCCTAACCGTCCCTGCCTTTAATCCCAGCAAAAAATTCTGGAAGGCATCGCTCCCCGTGATCTCGCGGATCTCGATATTGATAAAAGGATACTTCCTCCTGAAGGCCTCGATCGTAGGCTTATGGTTATCGGGGCTGAGGGACATTAGGACCTTAACGCTACCGTCTTTCTTGGCCTTGGCCACTATCTCATCGTGGCTGGTCTCAAATGTATACCCTTTAGCCTCAGCGTCTTTCTTAGCCTTGACTAGTGATGGGCTCAAGGAGGCGGCAAAGCCACTCGCCGTGCCTAGCCAGCCCAAAATGAAAAATAGTGGAACGATCCGCTTAACATAAACGACATTCATGTCGCACTCCTTACTAGAGCTTCGTCACCGCTCAGATCCAGAACCGTACCGACCTTCTTCGAAAGTTTCACTAGACGCTCCATGGTTGCCATCTCTTCCTTTACAGAGCGAATGATGGTCTCGTTACGTTCGTTATGCCGAACGGGAGAGCAAGTTGATCCTTGGCGTCCAACCCTTAATCTTTCCAAGACCGGAGGAGCTTCAGTTCCTCAAGGGCCTCCCGGACGAAGCGCATCTCGTAGTAGGAGTCAAACGGCTTGGGCTCCAATCCGTACTCCTTACAATAGTATTCTATCTTCTTCCGGTATAAGGACATATCCGTGCACACGCACCAGTCATTGTGAATAACATCATAGCAGGCAGCCGCTGTATCCCGGTCCACGAAGGTGTTGTGGCGGAGGAAGACATCCAGAGTCTCCTCCTTGTTCATCCGGACAAACTCCGTGCCCCTCATCAGGGCCCGCACCACCGCCTTGCACACATCGGGGTGCTTCTCAATAACGTCCCTGGTGGTGACTAGGCCGTCGTCGGGCCATTGCACCAGGTCCCGGGCAGAGATGAGCTTCGTGCAGCCCATCTTGATCGCCATCACCCAGTGGGGAGGGCCGGCGGACACGCCGTCTACCTCCCCCCGCGCCAGGGCGTCTATCCGGGAGCGCTCGGTATCGGGAGGAACCTCCTCGCTGGCTGTCCATACCACATCCTTATCCGGGTCCACGCCGTAATGGCGCAGGGCGATGCGAGCGTCTATGTAAGAGGCGCCACGCAGGCTGGCGATGAGCTTCTTTCCTTTAAGCCCGGCCCCCTCCGTTATCCCCGGCCGGGACAGAAGGTGGTGGCCAGGGTGGTCCTGGATAGAGATGACGTTTGTCAACTGTGTCTTTCCCTCCCTATGGGTATTGAAGGGGGGGGAGCCTCCAGGGGCCTGGAAAACCGGCTGATTGGGGAACTTCGTCTCCCACCCAGTGCTCATGTGAAATGGAATATCGGTGAAAACGAAGTTGACTTTGATGCCCTCCTCCTGAAAGAAGCCCTTGTCCATGGCGACCCAGTGGGCGCAAACGTTCATGGTGAAGGCCGGGGCGGTCATGACGATCTCCTGAAGAGCCATATTCCCTCCTTTCCCTCAGCTTCAGCAGGGACTTCCCATATCGGTGACTGTAGCTATGCAAAATCTCCGCTTCGCTGGCAGTCAACGCCTCTACTTCATTTCTCCGCCTTAGGGAAGCCGTAAGCAGCCACTATCATGTCCATCCACTGGCGAAGCTTTTGCAAGCTTCCGAAGTCAATGACGGATACCTTGAGCCCTTTAATAACCTCGGCTGTCTTCCCTTGGGCATATATGCTGGACTTTAGCGGAGCGTAGTCGTCAGTGATCTTCTGACCCTCGGTGCTGGCCGCGGCCTCCAGCCAGAGCAAGGCGGAGTAAGGGGAGGCGGCCGTCTTAAGCACGGCGTCTGTGTCCGCGAGTCTCGCCGGTGTCGGCGAGATTACCTTGCACGCCAGTGAGCCGGTGCGATCCTTGGCGGCAGCTCTCATGCATGAGTGCCAGTAGGCCAGTTGGCTGAGGGAATACTCCCCAGCGGCTATGGCGGTGAGCCCCCGGCTCTGCCCCCGCACCCAGATGGGCTGTTGGGCGGCTATTTTCTTGGCGTAGTCCCTTACCCACTCCTCACCCATAAGGGGTACCAAAGCGGCCATGCCAAAGGGGCGGATGTCCGTC
>JACPSE010000002.1 GCA_016193465.1 Deltaproteobacteria bacterium | reverse complement strand
TTGACAGTGCAGCCGTGACCCTCCAGAATGTAGAAGAGCACCCCTCCGCCCGTATGGCTGTGCTTACCCCGCCTGATTTTCTCCATGCCCGTCCGGGTGACGATCCAGCCCGGAGCGCCTACCTGGTCCCAGTTGGCGGGGCCCACGTACATCTTCCCCAACCCATGGCGGCTCTGAATCCAGGGCAGTTCCTTTCCCTTGATCAGGACCTGGCCTTCCTGCCTCTGGCGGCTCTTCTCTATCTTCCACCGCAGCATGAAGTCGTAGAAGTTTTCAGGCTCAGGCTCTCGTTCCCTGACGCGTTCTAATTCTCGTTCCATGGCTTCCTCCTTTTAAATCATAGAATCATAAAAGGGACAGGCTATTTTTCCTTTCATATTTTGGACGCCCACGTGGCCGCAACGTGCTTCCAAGCCCAAACATAGAGGCGATCTCCGTTTGCTTTTCGGTTTTACCGAACGGTCTTTGCCGGTTTACGGATTCGCGTACGATCCTGAGTTGCTGTCAAAATCCGATGGTAGACCCCAACGGCTCCGGCCTTGCTCCTAATACGCGATGCTACCGCCATGGGAGCGCTTGTCCTATGGGTCCCTCAAGTTTCTCTTCTTCCGCCTCGGCCCCTAAGGATTCTGCGAGCCGATTAATCATGTTGTAGTACGAACAAATTAGTGAAATCTCCAGGACATCCTCATCACCGAAGCCGGCAGCGCGTAGTTGTTGGACATCTTGTTCTGTCATCTGACCGGGATTAAGGGTCAGTTTTTCGACGAACTCCAACATAGACCGTTCAGAGGTGCTGATATCCGCGCTGCGCCAGTCGCGTACCAGGTCCGTCACTTGGTCCGTGTTGCCATCGAGTTCCTTACGGAGGGACCCTCCGTGAGCTACGGTTCAATGCGTGCACTGTAAGAGCGCGGAAGTCACGGTTGCGATCATCTCACGGCGACGCGCGTCAATATTCGGCGAGCCGGCGCAGAAAGCATCGCGCAGGTCCTCCACAGCCTTCATGGCCTGAGGATTCAGACTTAGCAACATTTTGGAAGCGGGGAGGCGTCCATGACGCGTCGTTTGTTGACGCGCATAGAGTTCTCCCAATAAACCAGAGGCTTCATCCACCGGAATCGTCTTGATAAATGGCATGGTTAACTCCTTATTTGTGTCAGGAACTAGGCGGAGTGCCGCGGAAAGTTAGGTTGATCGGATACTCCTCTCGCTACTATTAGTGATAGTGAAGTGATAGGAAACTCCTTTTGAGTTTCAGCCGCCGAGAACTCGATATCGCCTCCGAAAACCCCGCTCCGTCCCGCCTTCTCCGGCTCCTAGCATCCATCACGCAGAGCAGACTAGCCCGCTTCGCCCTTTTGAGGCCGGACAGTATCCGATAACGTGCAGTTGTGTCAACCGGAGCCCGGCCCGAAGATAGGGCTGGACATCTGCCCGGCGATTGGGGTAAGAGACTCTTAAATTAGCTGGCTAGTTGCATGGATCAAATCAATTAGATCCTCGGATTAGCTGGATACTTTGTACAGAAGGATTTGGTGAATGGATGCTACAGAAAAAATCGCCCATTTCGTGGTGGACCTAGAATATGAGAAGATTCCACCGAAAGCTGTGGAAGTTGCAAAGACAGCGCTATTGGACTGTCTCGGAGTTACTCTTGCAGGGAGCCAGGAAGAGTGCGCAAAGATATGCGCTCAGATAGCGCGGCAAGAAGCAGGTGCCGGTGAGGCAACCGTTTTCGCTCAGGGATTTAAGTCTTCGGCGATTCAGGCGGCTTTTGCAAACGGGACCGCTGCCCATGCGCTGGATTACGATCATAGCTTTTATATGGGTCAGCCTACGGCTGGTCTGATTCCTGCCATAATCGCTCTGGGAGAATCTATTGGCGTACGCGGTCGCGATTTATTGGAGGCCTATGTGGTGGGATTCGAAGTCACTGGGAAGATCGTTAAGCCGATACCCAATGAAGCTCGCGGTAGCTGGCACAGTACCGGAGTCTTCGGCACTCTGGCTGCTGCTCTGGCCTGCGCGAAGCTGTTGAAACTTGATTTCGAGAAGGTGCAGATGGCACTGGGGATGTCGACTTCAATGGCGAGCGGGATTGTCTGTAACTACGGAACAATGACCAAACCCTTGCATTCTGGACTCGCCGCAAGAAATGGAGTCTTGGCTGCCAAACTCGCGCAATCCGGTTATACAGCCCACTCGCATGCCCTCGAAGCAGAAAATGGTTTTCTTGACGCCTACTTTTCTTCATCTCCCGCCAATACCGCTTCTCTAGACGAGCTGGGCCAGTCCTATGAGCTGATAGAGAAGGGCATAACGATCAAAGGGTATCCCTGTGGCGGCCTCACTCATTCAGCCATCGACGCGGTGCTTGAGATGCGGGCCCGGCATGGGATTGCGCCTGACATGGTTGAGTCTATCGACGTGGACGTTACAAAGCACACCTATCATAGAATCGTTTTCCGCATTCCCCAAACCGGACTGCAAGGGAAGTTCTCCATGGGTTATCTTTTGGCGCGGGCGATGATTGATGGAAAGGTCTTCCTGGATGCTTTCACGGACTCGGCGGTGCGCGATCAGAAGGTTTTGAGACTCGCGGAGAAAGTCAACATGAGACTGGATCCTAATCTTAGAGATAGCGTTGAGGCAAGTCGTCCTTGTCGGGTGACCATGCGACTGAAAAATGGGCAGAATTTCTCGCGGCAGGTCGAACGTGCAAAGGGGAGCCCCGAAGCGCCTCTGACTACCGACGAGCTCAAGGAGAAATTCGTGGAATGTTCCAAGCCGGCGATTAGCGAAAAAACAATCGGGCGGATTTTGGGTTATGTGGGCCAGATAGAAACGCTGCCAGATATCAAGCCCCTCTGTCAGCTTCTCATGGGCGGGAATTAACGTTTTTCCGTTTAACAACCGGACTTGCCTGACATGGCTGTATTTCCATCCACCGCTTTTATTGCAAGACTTGCTATCTGTCAGGAGAGATTATGAAAAATCGCGACAGGTTCAGGTTGGGAGCCTCATTTCTTTTGTCTACTTCGTGAGTCTAGGGTTCATCTCTAGCCTTTGGGCCCAAGAACCGTTCTATATCGGTCGTCCTCTTCTGATCAGTCCTGGCACGCCTCAAGAACGACTTAAACTGCTGCGCGAAGCTTACTCGAAGATGCTAAAAGATCCCGAATTTCTAGACGAGACGAAAAAGCAAAAACTCGATGTCGACCCTTCAACGGGCGAAGAGTTGGAGGCACTTGTGAAGCAGATCCTGGAGCAACCCAAAGAGGTTATCGATCGCGGCAAGGAGCTGGCCGGCAACTAACATAGATCAGCCTGACGTGATTAAGAAGATCCTTCAACAGCTAGCAGGCTGCGGAAAAACCCTGCGTTCAGTGATAGGAAACTCCTTCATTCTCAACCTTAATCCGAGACTTCGCGCCTCAGACCCCCTGAGAATATTGTCACCGAAAGTCCAACAGGCCAGAGCATCGCACGGGAGCCCGGCCTAAACAGTCATTATTAATTACCTCGGGTCTCCGGAGTCGAGAACAACATCCAGCAGGGCGGAACGTCCCGTTTGGATCTCGGTCCAGGCGCGGCCCAGGGCGGGGATAATTTCCCCCGGCTCTTCCACCTTCTCACCATAGGCGTTAAACGCTTTCATCAGTTGGGCGTAATCGGGCGCAGGGCCAATATTCACCCCATAGAACGTCCGGGTGCGGGACGCCCAGCCCTCAGGATAGAGCCTGAGATGGGCGCTTTGCATGGCACGGTAGGCGCCGTTGTTAAACAGGACCGTGAGTACCGGCAGACGATATTCCTGAGAGAAACCCAGTGCCGACGGCACGGGGGCATAATTGAAAGCGCCATCCCCCACCAGATGCACGACGGGATGGCCTGCAGAGGCCAGCTTGACACCCAGCGCCACCCCCATGCCGGATCCCAACCCCCTGATATTCCCAAAGAACAGGTTGCCCGGCTCGAGACGGCGTATCAACTGCGTAGCCACCTCCCTATGGGTTGTGGTCTCCCGGACTACAATAACCTCCGGAGGCAGCCATTCATTGATGGCATAGCACATCCAGCGAGCATCAATGGGCTTCCGCTCTTTGAGCCCGCGTGCCCTTTGGTCCCATGCGGCACACATCTGATCGTGCCTCGCCTTCAACTGATCAAAGCGGGCGGAAACTGCAAGGGCAGGTTTTTTTGTCCGTACCTGCTCCACCAACGCTCCTAGCGCCAGCAGGAGGTCGGCTGCCACGATCAAATCCGCCCGGTAGTTCCAATAGGGAAACTTCTGGTATGGGGCCTGGTTATCCATAAACACCACCTTGGCTTCGGAAAGGGGGTTGGCACGCGCGGGGTTCCAGGGCATACCGGCCGCTACAACAAGAACAACATCGGCTTCGCGGAGGGCCTCGGCAATATCAAAACCGGCATGCAGGGGATGTTCCTTGGGAAAATTAATAAAAGACTGGGATGTCTCAAAAACAGGAATGGCGAGGGCCTCAGCGAGTTCCACCAGTTTGTGCACTGCCTCGGGCTGGGCGCCTACCCGTTCGGTGATGATGACCGGATGGCTGCTCTCCTTGAGCAGGCCAGCGATCTTTTCCATATCCGCAGGGTCGGGAGCTAAACAGGCACGGGGGAGCGGGATATGGGGCATGATTTCCTCCATCTCTTCCTGCAGGTATTCTATGGGCGTGGAAAGGAACACCGGCCCTTGAGGATCCATGCGAGCAATCTGGCATGCCCGGGCAATAGTGCCGGCAAGGGTCTCCCGCGAGGTAACGGCCTGGCTCCACTTCACGAATGGAGCCGCCATGCGGCTGGGTCCGCCGACGTCGGAAAGGCCATGGAGCCACTGGTGGCCCTGGCCTTTCTTATCCTCCGTAAAGCGGATCGATTCTCCGGCGATAACCAGCATCGGAACTTGGGTCATGTATGCCCCGCGGATAGCCATCGAACCGTGTAACAGCCCAGCCGACGTGTGCAGCAGCACCGCCGGCAGGCCTCCCCCTTTCAGGGCATAGCCGATAGCCGCAGAGGCGGCAAGCATTTCGTGCCGGCAATTGAAATAGGCCGGTTGCATATTGCCCTGGGCATGCTGCTTCACCAGCGCTTCCCAAACAGGAGCCCATTCGGTCCCGGGAGAACAGAAAATAGTGTTAACCTCTTGCCGCTTCAGAACCTCGACCAACGCTTCACCACCTGTACGCTTCATCATTTCCTCCTTAATTCATGCAACCGGTGTCGCTACGAACCTAGAATCTCCTTGAGGCGCTCGACAACGTCAGGCGGCTGATCGACCACCCTTTGGCTAATGACTCCAACTCTTCTCCACTTATAGGCTCTATTTCCCAGTTTCTCCTTGAGCTCCGGTACCAGGAGGAGCCGATCCAGCTGAATTTTCCCCAATCAAACTGCACCTCCTTACGCCCGATGAGCTGGTGAAAGGAGAGCCCCGGTGATACGGAGCCAATTGTCAACCCATCCGGTTTCGCCACGCTGTATGATAATTTGCTGCAACCATAGTGCCCGCGCCGGGCATGTTCTGGACGATGATGTTCGGGCTTCCCGGAATATGTTTCACCATGTTACGGGCAAGCGCGCGTGCCCATAGGTCCGTTGAATCTCCCGCGGGCAGGCCTACGACATAGGTTATCGTCTCAGGCCCCCTTCGCCGGCTTCTAGCAGTTATCAGAGAGGGCGGACCGAAGCCGGATCGCGATTTTTGAGCGGACAGTATCCGATAAGGTGCAATTGTGTCAACCGGAGCCCGGCCCGAGGACAGGGCTGGACATCTGGCCCCAATTGGAGTAAAGAGGCTTTTAAATTAGCTGGCTAGAGGTTGGAATTATGCCGGACTACGTACTCTATGAGCAAAGAGGAGCCGTGGCCTACGTCACGCTAAACCGCCCCGAGCGCATGAACGCATTGGGTCACGAAGTGCGCAAAGGGCTGATCGATGCCTTCTGTAAGGTGCGCTACGATCCCTCCGTGAGGGTGGCGGTCATTACTGGAGCGGGGGATCGCGCTTTCTGCGCCGGCGGGGATTTGAAGGAACACAAGGAGCTTTTTGCCAAAAAGTCCTATCGGGTCGGGCCTGACTACGGCGCGCTCGACGAGCCCCCCAACTCCAGCACCATCGTCATTGAAACCTACAAGCCGGTGATTGCGGCAGTGAACGGTTACGCCCTCGCCGGCGGATGCGAGCTGGCCTTGGCCTGCGATATTCGCATCGCTTCCGAGAATGCCTCCTTCGGACTGACGGAGGTGAAGGTCGGTCGCGGCGCGAACTTTGCGTCCGTGATGCTCCAGTACGTTATCCCGCGCGGCCTCGCCATGGAGATGCTTTTCACCGGCAATCATATCTCCGCTCAAGAAGCGCTGCGCGTTGGTCTGGTCAACAGGGTGGTTCCTTTGCCCGAGCTCCTGCCGACGGCCAGCGGGCTGGCGGAGCAGATTGCCAAAAATGCGCCCGTCTCTTTGCGGCGCATCAAGGAGCTTTCGGTGAAATCACTTGGAAGCCCCTTGTTTTTTGCTCTCAAGATGGCCCCAGGACCGAGCCCCTATGAGACCAGCGACGCTAGAGAGGGAGCTGGGGCGTTTGCGGAAAAGCGCCCCGCCTCGTGGAAAGGCGAATGAGAAGGGAAATCCATGCGCCGGTGCCGCGAGCGTCAGTGCGCAGGGCGGCGACGCGGAGATAACAGATGGGCGACTATCCTGAGGTGATACTCACGGAAGAAGGCATGCGGGATGGCCTGCAAATCGAGCGCGCGGACATTGCCGTCCAGGACAAAATTCGTCTCCTCGACGCGCTCTCGGAGACCGGTCTTAAAGAGATCGCGGTAGGCTCGTTTGTCAGTCCCAAGTGGGTCCCGCAAATGGCCTGCATCGATGAGTTGGTTAAGGAGTTTCATCCCAAGCCGGGAGTGAAGTACGTCGCCACGGCATTAAATGAAAAAGGTAGAGAGAGAATCAGACGATACGTGCCGCCTCTGACGGAGAAGGAGGATGGAGTTCAGACCGTTGTCTACATGTGCGACGTCTTTGCGCAAAGAAACATCAACCAAACGCAAACCCAGCAGACCGCGCGCTGGCCTAAGGTTATCGAGGATGCCAAGGCCAGAGGGGTTCAGGAAACAGGAATCGGCATCAGCGCCGCCTGGGGCTCCAACTGGACCGGCGATGTCAGCCAAGAACAGCGCATGGCGATGCTCGACCGGCAGTATCGTCTCTGGGAAGAAGCAGGAGTTGCGGTAACGCGCGTCAGCCTGTCCGATCCCATGGGGTGGAATATGCCCGACCAAGTGGAGCGCCAACTGGTCGCGATTAAGGAGCGCTGGCCCTCCATCCGCACATTCAACCTCCATTTGCACGACACGCGGGGAATGGCGCTGTTGTCGTCTTATGTGGCGCTCAAGACATTAGCTAGCACGGACGCGCTACGCTTGCAGACGGCGATTGGCGGCATGGGAGGTTGTCCGTTCTGCGGCAACGGGCGCGCCGCGGGTTTGGCTCCAACAGAAGACTTAGTTTTTATGCTTGAGGAAATGGGGATCCACACGGGCGTGGACTTGGAAAAACTGATCGCGACCGTATGGCTGGCCGAGGAGATTGTCGGCCATCCGCTCTGGGGGCACGTGTCCAAGGCCGGGCCACGGCCTCGTGATAACAAGCTCTATGCGATGGACATGCCCTTCATCGAGACTTTGGACCAGGCCAAGCACTTCATCGAAGGTCCGTCAGTCTATGAAGGCGCGCCCTCGCCGTGGCAGGAGCCCATTAAAAGCTTCCAACGACCAGAGGGAGCTAAGGCAGAGGAATCCAGCAAGCAGCCGGCCGCTCAAGCTGTTGCCAATCGAAGGGCCGCGCGCGGCTGACCGCTCTCTTGAATGGCGTTTTTCTTCTAAAGTGGCGCTCTTTGACTTTCACTGATAGCATGCCTCTGAGAATTGCGCCGTTGGCGGTTCCAGCCTAGAACCGGAGCACAGCTTTTGTGGTTGACGAGCGAATCCGCTTCCTATTTAACCCTGCTTCGGTAGCGATTGTGGGCGCTTCATCCAATGTGGAGAAGGCCTCCGGATACCCGCTGCGGAATCTTTTGGCCGCCAAATTTCCAGGCAGGCTTTACCCCGTCAACCCTCGCGCCGAGCAGATTCAAGGGATCAAGTGCTACCCGTCCATTGCGGCTCTCCCCGAGGTCCCGGACGTCGCGATCGTCATGCTGGAATCCGCTCTTGTCCCTCAGGTGATTGAGGAATGCGCCCGCAAAGGAGTCAAAGCTGCTGTCGTCGGCGCAGGAGGCTTCAGCGAGGCTGGCGCAGAGGGCAAAGCATGTCAGGAGGCCTTGGCGAGCCTGGTGCAACGGCATGGGATCAGGATCTGCGGCCCCAACTGTCACGGCGTTTACAACGTAACGCGGGGCATTCCGCTGGGTTACAACTTCTCTTTCGGTTTGCGCCTGTTGCCAGGCCCGGTAGCGATCGCCTCTCAAAGTGGAGCGCTGCTCGGAGCGCTCGCCGCGCGCGCTCTGCGGATGGAGCAGGGTCTGAGTTACCTCGTCAGCAGCGGCAACGAGGTGGATCTGGGTCTGAGCGACTACCTGGAATTTTTTCTCGCGGACGAGGCAACCAAAGTCATCGCTCTATTGATCGAAGGACTCAAGGATGGGCCGCGCTTTTTGGAGCTTGTCAGACGCGGGCACGAGATAGGCAAGACCGTAGTGGCGCTTAAGGTGGGCAAGTCTGAGCGCGGGGCCGTTGCGACGCTGGCGCACGCCTCGCGTATGGCCGGTTCTGCCGAAGTCTATGATGCTGCCTTTCGCCAATTCGGCGTCGTGGCGACGGATACTGTGGAGGCCTTTTTGGCGGCCGCGCAGATGGCGGCGAGTCAGCCGCCGCCGCGCGCGGGGAAATTGATGGTTATGACATCAACGGGCGCGGGGGCGAGCCTCATGGCGGACAAAGCGAAGGAGTACGGCATTGAGCTGGCCGCGATCTCGCCGGAAACACAGGCGCGCATCCCGGCGCGCAAGTCAGCAATCCTGGCGAACCCGTTTGATACTGCGGGCCAATCGCGGAGTCCCGGTTTCCTTCCCGCTGTCTGCAACGCCTTTGCTTCCGATCCGGCAAACGATTGCCTGCTTATGTTTTTAGGGCCGCTGGCGGTGCGCCGGGAGTACGCCTCGAGCTTCTGCGCGGCAGCGAAGGAAGCGGGAAAAGCGGCCGCGGCTATTATAACTCTGGACGAGGAAGAGATAGCGGCGATTTTTCGCCGGCACCAGATCCCGGTGTTTCAAGCCACGGATGCGTGCTTTAGAGCGCTGCGCAGTTTTATTGATTATGGTCGCTTTTGCGCCGCACGGGGCATCGGCGCCGCAACCACGGATAGGAACGAGCCAAAAGCGGCGGTTAAGGAGATTCTCAGAAGCCATCGGGGTCTAGCGATGTTGCCGGAAACGGCTACCAGAGAAGTCCTGCGCGAGTATGGGCTGAAGACGCCAAGCAGCATTGTGGCTTCCAGTTACGAGGGCGCGCTTAAGGCCGCGAGACAAATTGGCTATCCTGTAATTCTTAAAGGCGGCGTACCCGATCTGGCGCACAAGAGCGAGGCGGGGTTGGTAAGCCGCCTAGTCGCGGGTGATGTTGAGCTGCGCGACGAGTATGAGTCGGTCAGCCGGAAGGCATCTGGTCTGAAGAAGGAAGAACTAGGCCCGGTCGAGATCGCCGTTGAGAAGTTCGTCCCCCACGACTACGAAGTCATCCTTGGGGCGAAATATGACGTCACGTTTGGTCCCGTTGTGCTCTTGGGGCTGGGTGGAATATTCACCGAGGCGCTGCGCGACTACTCGGTTCGCGTTGCCCCCATCGCCGAGAGTGAGGCCTATAACATGGTGGCGGAACTGAAAGCTTACGCCGTTTTTGAAAAGGCAGCCGCACGGGGCTTGTTGAGTCTCGAAGCCCTGAGCAAAGCCATCCTGAAAGTGTCAAAGATGGCCGTCGAGCTCAAAGAGGAGATCGCCGCGCTCGATATCAATCCCCTCGCTCTGCGCGCGGGGGACGCGGAGATGACGGTATTAGATGCGAAGATCCATCTTATGGAGGCGTAGCGATGCAAAAGGTTTTGGCATTTTTGATCTGCTTGCTTGGCCACTCAAACGTGCTCGCCCAGGAGCCCTTCTATAAGGACAAAACCATCAGGATCATCGTGGGCAGTAGCGCGGGCAATACCCAGGATCAGATGACTCGTCTGCTGGCGCGCCACTTGGACAAGTATATCCAAGGGAACCCGCATCTCATCGTGGAAAACATGGCTGGCGCAAGCTCGATGATCGCGGCGAACTATCTTTTCCGCGTAGCCAAGGGAGATGGTTTGACCATGGGAGTGGTCGCGCGCGCCCTGTATTTTGACCAGCTCGTGGGCCGCAAGGAGGTGCAGTTTGACTGGGCAAGGTTCGCCTGGATCGGCAGCCCGGTGCAGGGGAACGAAGTGCTTTTTGTCGGCGGCAATACGCCCTACAAAAGCATCCGTGATGTAGTGAACTCCCGGGAGTCCCCTAGGTGTGGCGCTTCCGGGACGACGTCAACAGGCTATTACATTCCAAAGCTCATGAACGAAATCTTTGGCGCGAAATTTCATGTCGTGACAGGTTATAGCGGGGGTTCAGAGATGGACTTGGCAGTGCAGCGGGGCGAGACTCAATGTCGCGCCACGAGCGTCTCAGGGTTTACAGGTTTTGGTCACTTCAAGGATTGGCGGCAAACGGGATCGGCTCGCGTGCTCGTTCAAACCGGGCGAAAGCGGGATGCAAAGTTGCCAGATGTGCCTACGGTTTACGAGCTCATGGAAGAATTTAAGACTCCAGATTGGGGCCGTCGCCTCGCTGCGGTGATGCTCAGCCCAGGCGAGTTTGGCTGGCCGATGGTCGCCCCGCCGGGCATTCCTGTCGACCGGGTCAAGGCGCTGCGCGCGGCATTTATGAAAGCGCTTGCTGACCCTGAGCTGATGGCGGAGGCCAAGAAAAGACAGCTCGATCTAGAGCCCTCCAGCGGCGAGGAGCTTGAGGGTTTGGCGAGAGAAGTCATCGCCCAGCCGCCCGAGATCATCGAGCGAATGAAGGCCCTGCTTGGGAACTAATACGGCAGTGAGGATTTAGGAGGTATGGATTGAAGCTGCGAGTTGGCAATGGTTGCTGGCATGCCTTCCACGTTCAGCATGCTGCAGTGGCATTGGAGGCGGGCTTTTTTGCCCAAGAGGGGCTGGACGTGGAGATCGTGCACGCGAAAATCAATCCCAAGGCGATTGAGTCGAGCCGCCCTGGGGGCGAGCGCTACGACGAGGTCGGCACGGTGGTGCGCGACATGGTCGCTTTTGGCATTGACATCATTCCTGATGTGCACGTGCGCACGCCGTTTGCCGAGCGCTGCCTTGGCAACGACGAGGTGCGGATCATCGGCGGATGGCGCAGCCAGTTTCGGGGGACCCTGGTGGCGGCGCCCGGGATCAAGTCAATGGCGGAGCTCCGCGGCAAGCGGATTGGCGACTGGTACAAAGGCGGGATCGCCACAATGTGGTACGAGCATCAGTTGCGCAAGGTGGGCATCGATCCCGGTCGGGAGGTGGACTGGAAGATCGGTTACAAATACGGATCCTTAAGAGAGGCGTGGAAACCCTTATTGGCGGGGGAAACCGACGCCGCAATCGTGCAAAATCCGTTCGTGCCGCAGTTATTGGAGCACGGCTTCAACAAGCTCTATGATTTTGTCGAGGACAACAAACCCCACGGGCGGCCGGACCGGGTGACGGTAGCGCGCAAGTCCTTCATCGAGCGCAGCCCCGAGCTGATCAAGCGCTACTGGAGGACGTCGATCCGCGCGTACCAGTTCATGCGCATCAAGGAGAACTACCCGTTTTTCCGCTTTGTCGAGGCCAAGCTCCGCGTCAACAATCCCGACGAGGCCGAACGCACGCGGGACCTCTTTCCGATGATGCTCATGGATGACCATTTCTTTCCCCTGGACGGCCAGGTTAGCACGGAAGGAATTCTGCGGATTTTGGAGGAACACAAAAGCGCCGGGGCTCTTCCCCCGTCGATCGGCCGCTCCGACGTCGAGGAGGTCGTGCGGAGAGAGCTTGTCGAAGAGGCGTGGCGTGAGGTCTCTCAGACCGATGAGGTTAAGCGCAACTTAGAGCGCCTTCAGCCTGTTATTGAGCGTGTGGGATACTAATTCAGAACGGTCTGGCGAAGCAAAGCTTTCGATAGCGCCAGAGAGCCTCTAGCGGCCATCTTTTTTTCGAGTTACCTCGTCGTTACCGTAAGTTCAAGCATCTCTTCGATGCGGGCCTAATTATGAACTGAAGAAGTACCTGAAGAGCATGAACAGCGGCGGATCGTGCCAGGGCACACGAATCAAGTGGCCATAGACCCCGACGATCAGGCCGAGGAACAACAGGGCGATGCCTCCCGCTACGAGAAAATTCGCCCTTCCAAACCAGACCATGTAGACGAACACCCAAAAGGGCAATGCGATGTGGAATCCCACCACCCAGATACCCAGGTAGAGGACCCCGATGGCGGAAAGGATGCGGATCCACCGCTTACCCTCCCCCTTAGGATCGTCACCGACTCGAAACCCGAAGTCCATAATCTGGCTGGGCGTCACCGATGATACTGTGCGGCTCCAGAATAGGACGCGGAGCACGTAGATGATACGTAGAATGAGAAACGGGGTCCCAATGCCTACAGCGATTTGCGGCATGAGGCGTGCACCCCATGGCCAGTCCAACGAGGGAATGAACATGTAAAGGAAGAAGACCGTCACTGCGACAAGCAGGATGATCTCCCCAATGACCTCCACGGTTAGCTGCTTCCGCAGCAGAGCTGTGTCTAACGCCTCTTTCTCCTGCTGCATCGCGTCTGCGTTTTCTCCCCTCGCTGGCTCCAGGGGCATCGATGCCATCGCCCCGCTCACCCCTCGCCGCAACCTCAGTGACCCGACCACGATCAGGAGCATGAAGGCCGCGATGGCAAGGAACTGCGGCCTGGCGAGCATAGACGTCCCGTAGGCAGACACCGACGCATACATGAACCGCTCCAAGCTCTCGCCGAGCACCACTGCGATAAGGATTGGTGGGCGTGGCCACCCGTATCGCTTCATGAATATGCCTAACGCCGCGAAGCCGAGCGCAACCATCAGGTCACCCAGGGAATATGTGGCCATGAAGGCTGACAGGGAGACGACGGCGATAACCACCGGCGCTATTAAGTTGGGCGGAATAGCCGTGACCTTTGCAATGATCGGGCTGGCCGTTAACATGATGGGCACCACGATGATGTTGGCCAACGCGATGACGTAGACAAAACTCACAGTCAAATCGAGGTGGGTTGTAAGCATCGCCGGACCCGGCTGGATCCCGTACAGGATGAACATCGCCAGAAGAAGGGCCATGTGGCCGCTTCCCGGGATACCGAAGCCGACGGTGGGGATCAGCTCGCCGCCATCGACGGAATTGTTGGATGATTCTGCTGCTATGACGCCACGAATATCGCCTTTACCAAAGGTTTCCTTCGCGCCCTTCTCCGTTGCCCGCGCCTGCGCATAAGCGATCCAGTGCGCGACGGATCCTCCCAGCGCCGGGAGCGCACCAACAAACACACCGATTAGCGACGACCTCACCGTTAACCACTTATGGTTAAGAGCTATCTTCATGCCGCGGTAGACATCCTTGCCCATTCCCTTCAGCATCTCCTCTATGCGTTGCATGGCGATTGGGGTATTGCCGACCACCAGGTCAATCGCCTCGGGAATCGCGAAGAGACCAACCACGAGGGGAGTCAGCGGTATGCCATCCCAGAGGTAGTGAATACCGAAATCAGCCCGTACGACACCTCCGATGGGGGAGTAGCCGATCATGGCGATGGCCAGGCCGAACATGGCGGTCAGCATGCCCTTAACGAACGCCCCGGAGCTGACGATAGCTACGGTCATGATGCCCATCAACGAGAGCAGGAAGAACTCGGCCGAACCAAACATAAACAACAACTCGCGCATGACAGGCAGGGAGACAAGCAGTGCCGCCGCGCCAACGAGACCGCCAATGAGTGACGCGGTGTAAGTGGCACCGATCGCCACACCAGCGAGCCCTTGTCGAGCTATTGGATAACCGTCGAGAATGGTTGCCTGGGAAGCCCGCGAGCTGGGGATTCCCATCAGGATCGAGGGGAGAGGCTCGGTGGCGTCGTTCGCGGCGCTTTGAAACACGACGATAGTGATAGCTATCCACGGGTCGAGGAATCCCACTAACCCAAGGACCACCGCCGTGATAGGCAGCCCGCCACCAGGCATGAGCCCTGATATCAGGGCTATGGGCAAAACGGCCAGCATGCCTAAGATAGGGCCTAGCGTGAACAGTTGTTGCGCCGCGGAGATCGCGGCTTCAAGCATAGACATGAGCCTACTGCTCCATCACGTTTCCAGCACGCTTGCCGGGTAGACCTCTTCCAGCTTCATTAGCCGTGGCGTCAAACCCTGCTCATAGGAGTACTGAAGCCACGTCTCCAGCACCTTCTTGTTGAACTGGATACCGTGCCGCGCCAGCGGCCTCTGCAACGCCTTGTCGGCCTCGGGCGGAAGCAAGCCTGTCTCCAGGTGGTAGCCCACGTAAGCCATGCGTTGCTTGTCGGCCAGCTCGGCCGCTTGCTGAAAAGCCTTGAACAGATTCAGCACCGCCCACGGGTGCTTCTCCACAATTTCTCGCTTGATCACCGCCCCGTGATTGATGGGGTACAACCCCGTCCTCTCATAGTAACGTACGCACTCGGCGTACACGTTCGGGAAGAGTTGACGAATCTCTGGAACGTCGATGCCCGGGCCATGTCCGGCGTCCCCCGGTGATTCCAACGCCGCCTGCAGCTCCCCCAACTTCAGCATGGAAACGACGCTCTTGCCGGGCGGAATGTCATTGACCTTAACGTCTGGAGGAGGCGTGAAGCGCGGGAAAGCTACGAACCCCGCAGGGCGGTGGTCCGGCTCTCTTTCCCTCCAGAAGGTCATATCCTTGGGGTGTACGCCGTAATCGTGCTGGAACATTCCGCGATTCCATACCGCCGGCACAGACTGGTACGTCGCAACGCCAACTTGCTTGCCCTTGAGGTCTTCGGGCCTCTCTATGCCCGAGTCCTTTCGCACCAGGATGTCCATGTGAAAAAAACGCCGGCTCATAAAGACCGGAAAAGCCATCCAGCGATCGTCACCCTGCGCGATCGACATGATGGTCCGCGTCATTGACATCTCCGACACGTCAAAATCGCCATACATGAGCTGGCGGGCGAAAAGCTGGCCCGGGCCGCCTGAGACCCGGTGTACGACACTGCCAGGGCCATACTTATATATCTCTTCCCCAGCCACTCCCATGTTAGGAAGGGTCTCCATCCCGAAATGCGGCTCACGAAAGACGGTCGCAACCAGATCTATGCCTTCCGGCTCGATAGTGCCGTTGAGGATCGGCCACGTCCGGGGATTGGACACCACTCCTATACTTAGCTGAAGCTTCTTCATCTAACACCTCCTTCTGGAGCTTGTTGCGCAAATGAAAATTTCCCAAGGGCACCCGCAGGCGCCAGCCCAAGGGGGTGCCGGGCTACGGCTGCACTTCGACCCGGGTAGCTGTTGTGGTGAGCGTTGCGCATGCGCCAACTCTCAACACAGCGACTTTATTTATGGCCCATGAGTAACGAGTCATATCCGGACTGAGTCCGAAGACTGAGCGCCCCGTCGCAGCAACGCGGTCAGGACGGAGACGGACTTTAACCTCTCAAGTTCACCAACCAATGAGTCAATCCGGCGCGCCTGCTCCTCCCCTACCACAGGCACAGCGCAGTCATAGAACTTGGCCTGGATCTCGTCATAGGTGGTAAGCTCCCGCTTCTCCCGTGTTATGTCCACCTGATAGACCTCGCCGCTCACGGTCTTTACCCGAACAAAGCCGTCAGCATGGTTTGCCTCGTACCCGGGCGGCTTTTCAACATAGACCGTCTTCGCGAGAAGGGACTGGACATCGCTTCGCTTCAGGAACGAATCGGTGGAGTTATGGAGATTCACTTCTCCATCTATCAGAGTCGCAACCAGGCTAAAGTCCGCGCTGAACTTACTTTCCAGATCTGTCTGGGGATAAGGACACCTTAGCGACTTGGACGGGGTGCATTCGATGGACGCTACAGCTTCCGCGGTCAGTCCGTATCGGGACCGTAGCAAGCGCATCGTCTCGATATAGCGATGCGCAGGACTGACGCAAGGATAGCGCTTGAATGATAGTCCGTGCTCCGCGATACCAAGATGATGACGCAGCTTCTCCGCCGCTGAAGCGATACAGCCCTCCGGTAAATCGTAGGCTTCGGCAAATCCTCCGGACGCGGTGAATATCGTCCTATCCGCCGAAAATCCCATGCTCGCCAAGGTGCTCGCCAGAACGCCGTTCCGGGCCGCGTTGCCGGCATGCATAGGCTTTGTCATCGAGCCGCGATTGGCCCATAGGCCGGCGCTTAAAGAGGCGCCAATACCAAAAGCATGACAGATGGCTTGGGTATCGAGACCGAGTATTTTCGCCGAAGCTGCGGTGGCTCCTATGGAACCATCCACCCCAACAGAGTGCCAGCCGCGGTTCCGCGGCCCCGATCCCTCCCCAGCGCTGGAATGGAAGGTCCCTGAACACTCCATCAGGCGCGAACAAATTTCTCGCCCGATGATATAGGCCAGTATCAGCCGTTCTCCGGACGCGCCTCGCGCTCCCCCCAGAGCCAAGGCAGCCGTCAGCGTGTGAGTGGGGATATGCCCATCCCCATCGTAATCATGAGCGTGAGCCATGACGCCGTTCGCAAGAGCGGCAAGTTCTGCTGAGGTTTGAAATTCGGCGCCAGCCACGGTGGCGGGGCCCGCCGCACAGTTCGCGCGCACATACTCGGTGATGATGCGGCCGACCTCGTGCCGGGAGCCCGCAAACATCACTCCTATGGTATCAAGAACCACCAACTTGGCGTTGGCAATCGCCTCGTGCGGGAGGTCCTGATAAGACATCCCGCCATGCACGTATTCGGCGATGGCGAGTGTCGGATTCGCTGAGATAGACATATCTATCCTCCCTTTTGGCAAGCTTACGCACTCTCAAATTCCAACCACTTCTGCTCGCAACCTGGCCGGAGCTCCCTGACGTCCATAAGGCAGGTCAATCACGCCCTCTCATTTCTTGCCCGTGCCCGATTCTTCCCCCGAAATTAATGCCAAAAATATCTTTTTTTCCTCTGGCCCAAGCCCCACTACCGCGCTGCGCATGGCGAGCACCTTCTCTCGCGGGGTGTATCCTATATCCGTGGGGGAGATCCCAGCAGCGAATAGTCTTTTTTTCCATTCAGGGTCCTTTGGCACCTCAGCGAGAATTTTTTCCCAGAATTCCCTGATAGGAACCGGTGTGCCTGGAGGGACGATATAGCTGCCACGGTGTATAGCGACCGCTTCAGTAGCCACAGTAAATGCTACCCGCATATTATTCGTGACCTTTAAGGCGTCAAACAGGTTAGGAGGGTTCTCCGTCACACCCCCAGCCTTCAGGAGCTCCGCCCACTCCTCAAAATCGCGCGGAGCAAGCTCCCCCCACCATAGCACAGGAACGATCTCCCGCCGCCTAATCAGCTCGGGAAAGTGCCTTGCTATGGTCCACCCAGCGTGCAATTTAGTTTCGCGACGGGCAAACGCAGCCGCTCTGTCTTTGCTGCCCGGCGCATAACTCCAAATCATCTTGATAGGAGCACCCAACATCGCCGCTAGATGTGGTCCTGACTCGGCAGCTTCGCCGCCGAACCTTGCACCCGCGGCGAGTGTCAGGCAGCAAGGCATAGCCATTATTTGATCCCATGAAGTGGCGATCTCCCTCCAAACCCACAAAAGGTGGCCGGTCTGCCTGGATCTTAACGCAGCCACGAATTGCTTGTCAGGGTCATAATACGGGTGTGGCTTTCCCAATATAGCGTCTAGGAAAAAGCGACCATGAACCGGCATAATAACCGTGCCGTCTCGTGGCGTTTGGGGCTCTCCCATTCGCCGAAGAGCCCTATCACCATCACCTCCCGGGACGTTTTGCACCACGACCCGGGGATTTCCCGGTAGGATTTTCGGCAGGGTCAATGCGGTTGACCTGGCTTCAGTGTCCCAGCCGCCCCCTGGCGAACTGCCGACGATGATTACCACCGTCTTTCCCTTAAAATCGACAGGCTTTGGTGCCTCCTTTACGGATGGAGGCGTTTGCGCTTCCGTGTCCGTGCCAAAGCCCAGAGCGGCCAGCCCTATGACCACAGCACACCCTAGCCCTACTGTTACCCTTGCGATTCGCATATTTTTACCCTCCTAACAGTTCCCATACTTAACTCGGGACTTCCTACGTAACGCTACAGGTGAGAGTCAAGGTCAATAATTATTAGGCGTACCTCCTCGTTAGCAGAGCAGACTAGCCCGCTTCGCCCTTTTTAGGCCGGACAGTATCCGATAAGATAGCGTTGTGTCAACTTCTGGACGGGTCTCAAGATAGGGCTGGACATCGCCCGGCAGCTTAGGGTAAGAAAGGGTCAAACGAGCTGAGAGTAAGCGGGGTCAAAAGTGATCTCTTTTTCTGAAGCCTGTTAGGACTCGTCGAAAACTGGGTTGTTTTCCTCCAACGCGATGATGGCGGAACTGAACGGACGCTTCTCAAAGCTATTCAGTCAGGGAGGCCGGCTCGAAGCGAACACTTTGTAAAACTGATTGAGAAGTTAACGCAATGTGATCTTACCGTGAGAAAACCAGGACGCCCCATTAAGAGGGTGTCCTGAAATTAGTATTATGTCCCCAGAATTCCCCGAAGCATTGAAGTAGGGTGCAATCAAGGATGAAGTGTGCACACTGGGGTCAGAGTACTTTTTCATCGGTGGCGATCAGCAAGGCTCGAAATAGTTCTCTGACCTCCATTTCCAATTAACAACAGGCTGGATTTGTGATTTCGCCTTCTCTACGTTCCGATCTCGCGCCGACGGGCAAGCTGCGCGTTGGAATTAACTACGGAAACCCGGTCCTCGCGACCAAAGATCCGGCCAGCGGAGAGCTCAGCGGCGTGGCGGTTGATCTGGCGCGGGAACTTGGCAGGCGGGTCGGTCTGCCCGTCGACTTGGTCGGCTACGAGGCGGCTGGAAAGATGGTTGAGGGACTACAAGCCGGTGCTTGGGATGTCGCGTTCCTCGCGATCGATCCGGGGCGCGCGGAGGAAATCAGTTTCACCGCCCCCTATATACAGATCGAAGGCACCTACCTTGTGCCGGCCGGATCGCCGCTGCGCGCTATCGCGGAGGTTGACCGCGAGGGAGTGCGCATCGCCTTAGCGGCCAAGAGCGCTTACGATCTTTTTTTGAGCCGCAGTTTGCAACATGCCGAACTGGTGCGCGCGCCGGACCCTAACGCGGCGTTTGAGCTGCTCGTCGCGGCCAAGGTGGAGGCCCTCGCCGGAGTGAAGCAAACGCTAATTGCAAACGCCGGGAAGCTTCACGGATCGCGCGTGCTTGACGGCCGGTTCATGGCGATTCACCAGGCGCTTGGTATTCCGAAAGGCCGCGACGCCGGCGCAAAGTACCTGTGCGAATTCATCGAGGACGTAAAGGCCTCGGGCCTGGTCGCCCGGGCGATCGAGAAGGCCGACATTCGCGGTGTTTCGGTCGCGCCCAGGGCACCAGCTCAACAATAGGAGGAAAAACGGGAGGACTCAGGATAGCAGGAGGTGCATCCATGGCATTGACCTTTTGCAACAACGCCTACCCGTCGACCCCGGATAATGCCGAAAGATGTCTTGTTGATTGAAAGGCAAGCGGCGCGGCGATTTAAGGTAGGCGGCAATCCGGGGAAGAGCCGAAATGCGGTCATGCAACGCTGCCAAGCACGGATATTTGGGTTCCAGCCTCGCCATCGCGGCCGGAAAAGCGTAGCGCAAGCCGGCGATCATCTGGAACATCGATAGTGGGAAGAAAATGTACCGGGAGTCTTTTCTGGCCTTCTCCGGCTCCTAGCATCCATCACGCAGAGCAGACTAGCCCGCTTCGCCCCTTTGAGGCCGGGCACTATCCGATAACGTGGTCTTATGTCAACGTGCGCGGGATGCAGGTTGTCTCCTTTTTTCCATCGGAGTATCCTTTTGTCAGTTTTTAAGAGAACGAAGTTTTGAGTTAGCATAACGGGGGGAAAGCAGATGAGTAGATTGCTTAAGATGATACCGCTACGCGGATGGCCGGCAGCGTTTGCCTTCGTGGCAGTGGCTTTATTGCTTCCACCGCTCGCTTGGGCCGGACCTATCTTTATAGGTTCGGTCAACGATGAGGCCGCGGCCGAGATCAAAAGGTTCTTGCCGTTTGCCAATTATCTGGCCAAAGAGCTGCAATCAGAGGGAATCGACCAAGGGAAGATCGTGATCGCCAAAAATGTCTCCGACATGGCCACTTTCTTGCGCGAAGGCAAGGTCGATATCTATATAGACAGTGCTTTCCCGTCAGTTGTCGCCGGGCGGCTGTCCGGGAGCAAGTTTCTGCTCAGGCGATGGAGGAGGGGGATTGCGGAATACCATTCAGTGATCTTTGCGAGAAAAGATGCGGAGATTAACAGCCTGGAGGACCTAAAGGGGAAGATGATCGCCCTTGAAGAGCCCTACTCCTCAACCGGTTATTTCCTTCCTAAAGTAGTCTTGGCGCAGAAAGGGTTTAAATTGGCGCCCAAAACGGACGTCTCCGACTCTGTAGCCCCGGGAGAAGTGGGTTACGTATTTAGCTTGGATGACGAGAACACCATGCTGTGGGTGTTGAGGAAAAAGGTAGTAGCCGGGGCAATGGACAATCAAAGCTATGCGAAGGAGGCGAAGGGAAACCTTCCCAGCCTCAAGGTCCTTGAGCAGTCATTCTCTATTCCCCGCCAGATAGTCAACTATCGGTCAGACCTGCCACCCAAACTTGTCGCCCGGATCAAGAAGGTATTAATCACGATGAATCAATCGGAGGAAGGGAAGAAGGTTTTAAAGAGATTCGACAATACCACCAAGTTCGACGAACTGACGGACCAAGCCATGGCGCGCCTGTTGAAGCTGTCGAAACATGTTGAAGCTGAACTCGGAGTTCAATGAAGTTTAATATCCGCCTCAAATTAATCGCCTTTACCTTTTGCATTATCCTGCTCGTGGGCGGCAGCATTTTTCTCTATTCCATCTATCAGGGAAGGCAGCGGATTTTCGCCTCGTTCGAGAAAGAGTCGCGGGAGACGACCGCGGTCATATCCAACACGATTATCAACGATCTCTACTTTCTCAATCTCCGTTCCATGCGCTTGCAGCTGCGAAGCATTCGAGTCAACCCCGATGTCAACTACACCTACGTAACGGATCCAGATGGGGTGGTATTGACCGACGGCACTGGCGGCAATCCAAGGGAAGGACAGAGGCTGACCGACAGCTTCAGCGAGGCTATGTTCCGTTCAGCGACCTGGGTCTCCCGGCGGGAGGAACGACTGCTCAAGGTTGGCGGGCCGGTCCTTGCGCCTGACGGCGGCCGTATTGGCTATCTACAGGTGGGATTTTCGCTCGACTTCGTGGACCAGACCGTTCGCGAAGCAACGAGAGCAAGTTTATACATGACCATAGTCTGTCTTGTTATCGGCGCCGTCCTGGCAATCGTTTTATCCACAAGCTTCACCCGGCCCATCCTATCAATCGTCCGGGCCTCTCAGGCAGTTGGCGAAGGCAAGCTGGAAACCCGTCTGCGCGTCGACAGAGGAGATGAGCTGGGGTTCCTGGCTGCAGCCACGAATCAGATGGCTGAGGCCTTGCAGAGACGTCGGGCCGAGGCCGCACGGCTGCTTGCCGAGACCAAGCGCAATCTCGAAGGCATCCGCGCTCTCCATGAGATTGACATGGCGATTACTTCAAGCCTGGATCTCCGCGACGTCCTGAACATCCTGCTGGAAAAAATTGAGCTTTTTCTTCCCTATTCTACTGCCACCGTCAGGCTGTTTAACGTAGAAACCGGCTTGCTGGAGCCCGTAGCTGCTCGAAACCTTGACGAGGCGGAGTGGAAAGTAGAGCAGTGGAAACCCGGACGCGGTCCCGCGAACGCGGTATTCGAGACCAAGGCTCCCATGGTAATTCCCGATTGTCAAAACGATGCGCGAGTTCGGGATCCTGAGTTTTTCCGCAAGCACAGGCTGGTTTCTTATCTGGGAGTTCCCATGGTCGCCAAGGGGGAGATATTGGGGGTGCTTTCTTTTTACACGAAGGAGGAGCACGAGTTTGCCGGCGAAGAAGTCGAGTTTCTAACCACGCTCGCAGGACAGGCCGCTATCGCGATTCATAATTCGAAGGTCTATGAGAAGTTGGCGAAAGTCGCCAGCGATCTATCTAGGTCCAACCGGGTGAAGGATGAATTTTTAAGCGTCATGTCGCATGAGCTGAGAACCCCGCTGAACGTGGTCATGGGTTATACCGGGATGATCAGGGACGGGTTATTGGGGAATATCAACTCGGAACAGGAAAAAGCGCTGGAGAAGGTCATCAGCCGCGCCAGGGATCAATTGGCCATGATCAGCAGCATCTTGCAGGCCACCCATTTGGAGGCTGAGGGGGTGAGAGTGGAGGCGCGGGAAGTTGACTTGGAGGAACTTCTCGCCGATGTGAGATCAAACTACGCGATCCCTTTAGGCAAAGAGCTAAGCCTTATCTGGGATATTCCCTCGGACCTTCCGGTTATCAATACGGACGGTGAGAAGCTCAAACATATCCTGCAGAATCTTATCAACAACGCAGTCAAGTTCACGGACAAAGGCAGCGTCACGGTGTCAGTGAGAGTTAAGGAAGGCAATAGGCAACAGGCAATAGATGGGCAAGACGGAACAGGCAACAGGCAGCGGTCTTTAATGCTCACGCCTTCTGCCTCAAGCCTCACGCCTAGC
Source organism: Deltaproteobacteria bacterium (assembly GCA_016193465.1). Taxonomy (GTDB): domain Bacteria; phylum Desulfobacterota; class Binatia; order UBA9968; family UBA9968; genus UBA9968. The sequence goes on along the minus strand of JACPSE010000002.1, from coordinate 115 downwards.
TGGGTGGAGTTTAAAGTAGCGGATACCGGCATCGGGGTTGCCAGGGAGAATTTAACGGCGATTTTTGAGAGATTTCGCCAGGTGGACAGCTCGGAAACCAGACGTTATGGAGGTA
>JACPSE010000189.1 GCA_016193465.1 Deltaproteobacteria bacterium | reverse complement strand
GGCGACGACACCCCGGTCCTGAAGCACCCTCAGGGGCTCAAGGGATTCGACCAGTTTCTCCTGCGGCGTTGCCATGAGCGTGTCCTATCATTAGGTTTTGGGCTCGGTGGATTTATTAGGGGGTTCCCATTAGAAGGCAGTGGGCAGCCTTTAACGCTGCGTGCCTTGCGGGTGAAAATTCCGTCCTGGCAGATTGTCGGTTCGGTCAGCTAGCAATCTCCGGCTTGGGCGCAGGTGACGGCGCGGGGACGGGGGTGCCTCTCTCTTGACCCTAACCACTCAAATAGGATAAAAGTTTACCAATGAGGATCCGGCTGGAAATAAAAGTGAACGCCTCAGCCTGGCGGCGCTGGGATCTTTTCCGGCGTCTGCCGAGTGGCTAACCCCAGCCGTATTTTTTTTAACGAGGAAGGGCCATAGGCGGACTAACCTATGGCCTTTTTGATTTTTATAAATAATGTTTCAACCGTCATTTAAAGAATTCACCCGTCTCGCCAAGAAAGGGAGCCTGATTCCGGTCTATCAGGAGCTTTTGATGGACCTGGAGACCCCGCTGTCATTCTTCAGGAGATTGGACAAGGACCGTTACGCATTTCTACTTGAGAGCATTGAGGGCAGCGAGCGCTGGGCCCGCTACTCCTTCCTGGGCACGCAGCCGTACCTCGTCTTTAAGTCGCGGGGCGACCAGATCGAAATCATCGAAGACGGAAAGCAGAAAAAGCCCAGCGCCGCTAGCCCGCTCAGCGTGTTGGAGAGTCTCCTCAGGGAATACCGCCCCGTTGCCGTCGAGGGGGTCCCGCCCTTTTTCGGCGGGGCGCTGGGCTACGTCGCCTACGACGCGGTAGAACAGTTTCACGACATCCCCAACACGAAGAAGGATCCTTTGGGAATGCCGGAGATCTTTTTTATCTTCGTCCAGACCCTGGTCGCTTTCGATAACCTCAAGCACACGATTAAGGTCATTGACAATGTCAGGCTGGACCGAAAGACCGATCTCCGCAAAGCCTACGGCAAGGCAACGGCCAGAATCCGGAAATTGATCTCTTCTCTGGGAAAAAAACCAAGAGTTGTAGAGGCCAGGGATCTGGCCGACGCGGGGCCAAAGAGGAAAATCCGCTCCAATTTGACTCCGGCGGCATTTAAGGCGGCGGTTCGGAAGGCCAAGGATTACATCGAGGCAGGGGATATCATTCAGGTTGTGCTCTGTCAGCGTCTGGAGACCCAAACGCAAGCGGATCCCTTCGAGATCTACCGGGCATTGAGATTCGTCAATCCCTCGCCCTATATGTACTACCTGGAGCTCGAAGACTTGAGGGTCATCGGCTCGTCACCGGAGACCATGGTGCGCCTCACCGGGGATACTATAGAACTCAGACCCATCGCGGGGACGCGCCGCAGAGGATCTACCCCGGCCGAAGAGAAAGAATTCGAAGCCGATCTGCTCTCCGATCCCAAGGAGAGAGCCGAACATATCATGCTGGTGGACTTAGGCCGGAACGATGTCGGCCGGGTCGCGCAGGTTGGCTCCGTTGAGGTCAATGAGCTGATGGCGATCGAGAAATACTCCCACGTGATTCACCTCGTCTCCAACGTCCGGGGAAAATTGGCTGTCGGTAAAAGTCCCTTTGACGTTTTTGTCTCGAGTTTCCCGGCCGGAACGGTCTCCGGCGCGCCGAAGATCAGGGCGATGCAGATCATCAGCGAGCTGGAACCGGAGAAAAGAGGGCTTTATGCCGGGGCCATAGGTTATTTCAGCTTCAACGGCAATCTCGACACCTGCATCGTCATTCGCACCATCCTCATGCTGGGAAAAAAAGCATTGATTCACGCCGGCGCAGGGATCGTGGCGGACTCGGATCCGGAGAAGGAATATCAGGAGACTCTGAACAAGGCGCGCGCCATGCTCAAAGCCATAGAACTTGCGGAACAGTGGAGGCGAAGATGAGTATCGTTCGGGGACTTACCTCGCTCCCCGAAGGCAATAGGGTCGCTCGAGAGGCTGCTTCGCGCGCCCAAAGCAATGGGCCAGTGGGTTCTTTGAACCGTTTACGTTCGATGCTTTGGGCTTGCTCAGCAACCCCCCTCGCTCGCAAAGCCCGGGTCGAGCAGACCGGGAGCGGAATGATATCAACATGATTCTCCTGATCGACAACTACGACTCCTTCACCTACAACCTCTTTCACTATCTCGGAGAGCTGGGCGCGGAGGTGCAGGTCTACAGGAACGACAAAATTACCCTGGAGGAGATCGAAGGGCTCGGGCCGGAGAAGATCGTGATCTCGCCAGGTCCCTGCACCCCCAAGGAGGCGGGAATTTCCTGCGATGTGATCCGTCGCTTCGGAGAAAAGAGCCCTGTTCTCGGTGTCTGCCTGGGCCACCAGTGCATCGGCGCGGCTTTTGGGGGCGAGATCGTGCGCGCCCCAACGATTATGCACGGCAAGATGTCGGACATTATCCACGATTCTCAGACCATCTTCCGCTCGCTAAAAAACCCTTTTTCCGGGATGCGCTATCACTCCCTGGTCATAGATCCCAAGCGATTGCCTCCGGAACTCACCGTTAGCGCCCGCACTTCCGATAACGTCATTATGGGTGTGCGCCATCGGAGCCTCCCCATCGAGGGAGTTCAATTTCACCCCGAGTCGATCCTCACTGAGGAGGGGAAAAAGCTCCTGAAAAACTTTTTAGATTACTATTAACCGATCAAAAAATCCTTGTCAGGACGGTTCCTGGCACATAGAATCGCGTTTTTATAAGAATTTTGTTCAAAACCCTCACGGAGCAAACATGGCAGAGAAAAGATCAGAACGGTTTCGGGTATTAGTGCTGGATGACTATGAAGGGCAGGCCGCTCAGGTCCCGGCATTTGAAAAGCTCAACGGCCGCGCGGACGTCACTGTCATGAGAGCGCGGCTCGGGACCAATCAGGAGCTCGGCCGCGTCCTAAAGGAGACCAACGCAGTCCTCCTCGTGAGGGAGCGGACCCGATTCGGAGACGAGCAGCTAGCCCTGGCGCCCGCACTGAAGCTGATTTCGCAAACCGGCAAGACTACGGCCCATCTCGATCTCCCGGCTGCCACCCGTCGCGGCATCGCTGTCGCCTTTACTCCCAGCGACTCGGGTATCTCCACCGTCGAGCTGACCTGGGGGCTTATTTTGTCCCTAATGCGGCGTATCCCCGAAGTTGACCGGAGAATGCGCCAGGAGGCTTGGCCGGCAGTGGCCGGGCAAATCCTCGAAGGAAAAACCATCGGCATCATCGGACTGGGCAGGATTGGAAAGGAGGTCGCGCGCATCGCCCAGGCCTTTAGGACTCGGGTGCTCGCCACGGGAAAAACGCTTACGGATGAAAGGGCCCGTCAGGCGGGAGCCGAGCGGGTCTCGCTTGCAACCCTGCTCAGGGAGTCCGACATTGTCACTATCCACGTCGCTTTAAAGCAGGAGACCCGCGGGCTGATCGGAGAAAAAGAACTCGCTCTGATGAAGCCGGAGGCGATCTTGATCAACACAGCCAGGGGACCGATCGTTTCGGAAGCGGCTTTGCTCGAAGCGCTGAAAAAGGGCCATCTGGGCGGGGCCGGTCTCGACGTGTACGACGAAGAGCCCCTTCCGATGGAGCATCCGCTGCGCCGTTTGAACAACGTGGTGCTCCTCTCCCACAGGGGCTACGCCGCGGCGGAAATTCTTCGCGAACGCTATGAAGTGGCCATGCAAAATATTCTAAACTTTCTCGACGCCAGGCCAACGAACCTACTCAACCCCGAAGCGCTAGCCAAGAGCAAGAGATGAAGAGAACTTGGTTTGAATCGTTCGAATGGTTCAATTCGTTCAAATCGTTAGAAACGGGCGAGACGACTCGAACGGCTCAAACTGTTCGAACGGCTCGAACCTGGCTTCGTGATTGACACTCTTCTCGCTCTGGACTAAGTAAAGGACCGAAACCAGGAAAGAAATATATCGACCGGAGGGAACCATGGCGGAAGAGAAATCGATTAGCATGAACCAGCAGATCATTATCTCGGCGGATTCTCACGTGATGGAGCCGCCCGACTTGTGGGTGACACGCGTGCCACCTCCTCTCCGAGATAGCGCTCCCAGCTTTCCGCCGCACAAAGTGGGCGAAGGCTTTCAGGCGCACCCGGGCGGTCACGACCCGCATGAGCGAATCAAGGAGATGGAGGTCGACGGACTCAGCGCCGAAGTCCTCTACCCCACCTTGGGGCTCGATCTCTTTGGCCTGGACGACGCCGCACTACAGGAGGCTTGCTTCCGCGCTTATAACGACTGGCTTATTGAGTACTGTCAGGTGGCGCCGAAGCGCCTTCTGGGGATCCCCTCGATCTCTGTCTATAATATCGATCATGCCGTAAAGGAGTTGGAGCGGTGCACCAAGGCAGGGCTCAAGGGCGCCGTCATTTGGCAGGTGCCGCACGCTGAGCTGCCCTTCTACTCGGAGCATTATAACCGCTTCTGGGCGGCGGCCGAGGATCTCGACGCGCCGGTCAGCCTCCACATCCTGACGGGTCACGGTTACAACAAAAATAAAGAGAAGCGGCAGGGAGTGGAACACTACCGGGGAAGCGTAAACCTGAAGCTCCTGGACATCGCGAACGCGCTCTTTGAGCTTATGTTCTACGGTGTGTTTGACCGGTATCCGGGGCTAAAGATCGTAACGGTGGAGAATGAGGTCGGCTGGATGCCCTTTATGTTTCAACAGTGGAACTACTACTACCGCAGGTTCCGGGGGGTCAACCCGCCACCGATGAAACGAGACCCCGGCGAATATCTCCAGAGGCAGATTTACGCGGCTTTTTTTAACGACGCCGTGGGGGGGCACAACCTTCAATGGTGGTCCGGCGTGGATAACTGCATGTGGTCGAATGATTTTCCCCACCCGAACTCTACCTGGCCCAATTCCCGTAAGGTCATCGAGCGGGATCTGGGACATCTTGCGGAGGAAAAGCGTAACAAGGTGCTCTACGCCAACGTCGCCAGGCTCTATAACATGGAGGTTCCCGTTTAGGCGGTCATCAGAGTATGGCGACCCTCATAGATTGGCGCGCCCACCGCGCAACGCCCGAAATCGTAGAAGAAATCTCCCTGCTAACGGGCGGCGCGCGCCGCGCTGCCCGGGATTATTGCGCTAGTCTCCATGCCTCCGGACCGTCAAAGCGAGAAGCGCAAGGGTAACAGTTAGAAGAGCCATAGCGCTCAAGCCCAAAGACCAGTGCACGCCGATGATGCCACCCAGCATTCCCACCGTCACGCCGCTAAAGGCCCGAAGCCCGCTGCCGGACATGTGAAAGAGTCCGATCACCTGTCCCCGTAAATCAGGCGGCGCCTCGAGTTGCACCAGCGTCTGGGCCATCGAGAAAAATGTCAGATTGAAGATTCCGGCAAAGAAGAGCAGAACTAGCGCCACCGGGTAGTTCGTAGCCGCGGCGAATCCAGCGATGGCCAAACACCAGATGACGGTGCAAATCATCGCCGTGCGCGCTCGCGGCGCCAGAAAGGCTTTGCCTTCGAGCAATAGTCCGCCGAGAACGGCGCCGGCGGCGTTTGCCGCCAGCAAAGCGCTGTAACCGAAGCCTGTCCGATCGGTGCCGAGGTCATGCGCGTACTCTGGCATCTGGGCCTGAAAGGCGTTGCCGACAAAAAGAGAGGTGGCGCCAGCCAGCGACACCATAGAAAGAACGGTCCAATTGCCGGAGACATCGCGGAGGACGTCGAAGGCCTCTCTCAACCGGAGCGCCGACCTGCTTCTTCCGACCTGCGCTCCCCTGCTGTGGCCCGTGTAGGGGACCCCGAGCAGCCACACAGTTACGGGTAAATAAAAAATCGCATTTGCGAAGAGGCCAACGGAAGGCCCCCACAGCACCATTAGCGCGCCTCCTACCGCCGGTCCCAACAAAATCCCTAACTGGCGTCCCGTGGCGCTGAGTCTGACCGCGCTCTGGAGCTGCTCCGAGCCGACAATGTCATGGATCAGGAGCTGACCGCCCGGAGCCGACAGGACACCCGCGATACCGTGGAAAACAAGCAGGACCACCGCGTGCCATACCTGAATAGTCCCGGTAAGAAAGAGGATCCCCCAGGCCAGTGACACCGCCGCGAAGATGAGCTGCGAGGCCTGGATGATGCGCCGGCAGTCGAACCGGTCTGCCAGCGCGCCACAGTAAACCGAGAGCAACAGGAACGGGGTCCAATGAGTGAAAACCGCGAATCCTGCCAGGGCCGGTGAGTGAAAAGCCTCGAAGATAACCCAATAGCTGATGACATGCTCGATGTTGTCCGCCATCATGGCAAGCATCGAAGTCACGAAGTACCACCGGAAGTCATGGTGGTAGAGCGCCGCGAAGGCGACCCGCTTGCGGCGAAGTGACGCGCTTTCCTCCAACGGCCGGTTGTGGAAGCTACTATCTTTTGTCGCTTGTAAATTACTCATCCTCGGTGAAAGTAGCGGATAACCTGGATGTATGCAAATCGCGGCCGAAGTTGGCGGCTTGCACGGTCCTTTGCTTGACAGTGGAGTGAGCTACGGCTATGGGAGAAAAATAACATTCATGACGCTACCTTAAGAGATCCATACGATTGAGGACCTCCTCAAAAAGGCAGTCATGCTCTAACCCGGAGGCGAGAAAAAGCGAATCTCTTTCATTGGATAGTGCTTTCTGTTGAGGGTCCAGAGCGGGATTCCGTTTGCGTAAGCAGCCGCAGCTATTAAGGCGTCACCGAGTTCTACCCCGTGTGACCGGGAAAAGGCATTAAGATAGTTTCCTGCTTTCCTCCCTATCTCGGGTGAGAGATTGGGAGCTTCAAGCACCAGGAACAAATTCTCCAATTGATTTTCCTCCCCTTTTCTGGCGCCAGCAAATATCTCGGCAACCGATACCGGCGTCCAAGCGAGCACATACCCCTCTTCGAGGAGCCTAGGTACAAGCTCGGCAAAGGGATCGTAGCCGCGCAGCCAAGCAATGATGACGTCTGAGTCGAGCAGGATCTCAGCCAATCCCTAACCTCTTGAGACGCTTGCCTTTACGCAATCCGCGCACGGTCTGATCAATCTCTTCTAAATCTTTCCTGTTGCGCCAGATTCCACTCAGTTGCCTGGCAAGTGAGACCTTATCCACATCCACCTTGCTCATATATTTTTCCTGCACACTTTCCCGCACAAGCTCGGAAACAGTCGTGCCTTTCTGCCGACTCAGCGCGGCAAGGGTCCTTGCCATCTGCTCGTCAAGATATAGCTGTGTTCTCTTCATGCCTTTCGACTGATGATGTATAATATACATTGTCACAGCTTAAAGCACAATCCCCTGACCTCCTTTTGAGGTCCCAAAAGGCTTCCCTCTTGACAAGGGTTTTTTAATTTGATACTGGTCTGACCAGCAGACAGCTAGACCCATTTATGCTAAAAGCTATAAAGAAAACCCGTATTTACGAAGAAGTGGTCAACCAGATTCACGAACTTATCCGTGAAGGGAAGCTCAAAGCTGGAGACCAGTTACCCTCTGAAAGAGAGCTGGCCGAGACCTTCAAGGTTAGCAGGACATCGGTGCGCGAAGCCCTGCGTGCCCTCGAAACTCAAGGGTTGGTGGTCAGCCGCACCGGCATGGGGACTTTTGTCGCCGATCTCCCCATAGAGCTACTCGTGGCGCCCCTCGCCTCTCTGCTGATCAAACACAAGAAGGCCCTGGCGGATATCTTTGAAACGCGCAGGCTCATCGAGCCGCGCATCGCCTCTCTAGCCGCCGAGCGAGTAACTGACAGAGACATCGAGCGGATGAAGACGATTCTGGAGCGGCAAAGAGAAGCGGTCAGTCGAGGGGCTACGGGGGTAGAAGAGGACGCGGAATTCCATTTCTCCATCGGGCGCGCGACCCAGAACCAGGCCCTGGAAAAGCTCGTGTCCGGATTGATGGATATCCTGAGCGACAGCCGTGAAGAGTCCTTGCAAACGCCCGGCCGGAGCCAGGCATCGCTGGAGTCCCACTTGAAGATATTGTCCGCCATAGAAGAGCATGATACGGAAAAGGCGCGCGAGGCGATGCTCAATCACATCGAGCAGGTCGAGCAGAGCCTCCTCCTGGCAAAGAAGAAAAAGCTTCAAACCATCTATAGCGAAAGTCCGTTGGAAGAGAGGAGAACTTAATGAGCACCATAGCCGTCGAGGTTATTTACCGAGGTATATTTCAGAAGACTATGGCCAAGCATATCACCCGCGGCATCGTTCTGGCGGCGAGAAAAGAGGGGAAGGTCGGGATCGCCTTTGGGCGATACGGCGATTCTCCGGAACGGAACGGTATCCCGGCAAAGCAGTTCGCCATTGTCGCGGATAACGACGAGGAGCTTCAGGGAAGCATCGCAAAATACGAGCCCACGGAAGTGGACGTCGCCATCGCTGTTGACGACGCCCTCTGCAAAGGAGTTGAGTCCTGGGCCTGGTACGGCCTCCAGCCGGTCAACAAGCTGCTCAAGGAAAACGGCACCCTGATCGTGACTACCACACAAAGCGCCGAGGAGCTGATTCCCCATATCCACAAAAAGGAGCTCCCTTACAATTTGGCTGTCATCAAAGGAAAGGCGAGTTTCTCGGGGCTCTGGGTTTATAAGAATGATCATACCGACATGAGGGTCCTGGGCGCCCTTCCCCGGGTGGCGCCGCACCTTTTCGGCTCTCCGGCCCTGGAGTCGGCGATCCGTGAGGAGTGGAAGGATGAACTGAAAGTCGCCTCTGCGGAAAAATCCTTCGAAAGGGTGCAAATCAGAAAGGTAAAACCGGAGGAAGGAAACCCGGAGATTCCCTACAGCTTCACCATGCCGGGCTGGAAGAGCATGGAAGAGGGTTTAGTGGTTCGGGCCATCCCCCTGGGAAGCCATTTTCCAGGTCATGACGGCGGCTACCGACCGGAGCGCAATCCCTACTTCAAGAAGTTCACCACGCGTACGATGCGCCCTGTCGTCGATTTTTCCAAATGCACCAAGTGCACCCTCTGCTGGCTCCAGTGTCCGGATTCCTGCTTCGACGTGACGCCGGATGGCTATTACGACGCCAACATGGAGGCGTGCTGCGGCTGCGGCGTATGCGAGGCGGTCTGCCCGGTGGACAAGTGCGTCACCATGGTGGACGATACGCGATTTGACAACAATAACGGCGAGTGGGAGATGTGGAAAAAGGACAAGGACGGCTATGCCACCTGGCTGGCATCGAAGATCGAGCATCGACCCGAACGCTCACACGGTTTCCACCACCGCGGCCAGTACGAAAAAGAGAGGATCGAGCAAACCGACTAGGTCAAGGTAAGCAGCGTGTTAAAAATTCTGATTTTAGACCGGTCAAAAAGGTCCCTGTCTGCGTGCAACGCACAGGCAGGCCAGATACGAGGCGCGCACGATTTGAACGCTTTGACGTAAGGAGACAAAACATGGCAGCACAAACAGCAGGAGCGGCCGCCGCGAAGGCGACCGCGACTCCAAAGAGCGATGACAAGGAGATGCTGATCAGCGGCTGCGAGGCCATTGCTCACGCCTGCCGCCTGGCCGACATCGATGTAGTGACCGCTTATCCGATCCGCCCCTACGATACCGTCATGCAGATGGTGTCCAAGATGATTGCAGACGGCGACCTCGATGCCGAGTATATCGTAGCCGAGAGCGAGCACTCCCAGTTTGAGATCGTGAAGCACGCCTCTGCCGTAGGGGCGCGCGTCTTCGCCGGCTCCAGCGGCGTCGGCTGGTTTTACGCATTCGAGGCCTTGGCTGTCACTGCCGGGCTAAGACTGCCGGTGGTGGCCATGGTGGGGAACCGCGCGCTCGATGACCCGGGCGCCTTCGGCTGCGAGCACAACGATGCCTTGGCGGTGCGCGATCTGGGATGGATGCTTACCTGGGTGGAAACCGCTCAGGAGGCGATGGATAATGCCCTGATCGCTTACCGCGTGGCCGAGGACCCCCATGTTTTTCTGCCATGTGCCGTGAGCGTGGATGGAGCCTTCCTTACCCACTCCCAGCACCTGGTAAAAGTCCCGTCAAAGGAAAAGGTGGACCAGTTTCTTAAGCCGTACGACCGCGGGAGCAAGCTTCTTCATCCTGATAACCCGATTACCATCGCGCCGCAGGTCAACGAAGACTGGCTGATTGAAATCCGCAAGCAAAACGACGAGGCGATGAAGCGGGCCCAAGGGGTCATCGTGGATGCCTACAAGGACTTCAACCGGATTTTCGGCAGAGATCATTCTCCCTTCCTGGAAGAGTACATGACCGAGGACGCCGATGTCGTGCTGGTAGGACAGGGGACTCTGGCAATGCCTGTCAAGGTCACGGTCCGTAAGCTCAGAGAGCAGGGAAAGAAAGTAGGATTCGTCCGGCTCAAATGGTTCCGCCCCTTCCCGACCGACGAGATCCAGCAGAGCCTCAAGAGGTTTAAGGCGGTGGGCGTGATCGATCGCGACTATTCCTTCGGTTCCCCCTACTCCGGCGGCGTCCTCTATACCGAGGTGCGCTCGGCGCTTTACGATCTGGCGAACCGTCCCCTGCTGCACGGCTTTATCTGCGGTCTTGGCGGGCGCGAGGTCACCATAGAGGGTGTCACAGAGATGAGCGAGATATTGCTGAAGACCAAGCAAACCGGAAAAGTAGATAAACAGGTAGCCTGGATTGGCGTGAGAGAATAGGAGGAAAGTCATGGAAACGCAGGCAAGCATGGACATACAGAAGCTCGATTCTTTCAAGGGAGTAAAAAGAGTCACTGTAGAGGAATACTTCACGTCGGGACACCGGACCTGCCAGGGGTGCGAGTCGGCGCTCGTGATGAAACTGATGGTCAAGGCCGCGGGCCCCAGGACGATTGTCCTGGGAAGCACAGGCTGCATGTATGTGGCCAACACCACTTATTACACAACGCCATGGGTGGTTCCGTGGATGCACACCCAGTTGGGCTCATCGGGATCCGCAGGCCTCGGCACAGCGGCTGGCTTGAAGGCGCTGATGCGCAAGGGCAAGATGAAAAAAGAGCCGATCAACGTGATCGCCTTCTGCGGCGACGGCGGCGGCATTGACATGGGTCTTTCGGCGATCTCGGCGACCCTGATGCACCCGCAGTACAACCTCTTGATTCTCTGCTACGATAACGAGTCGTATGCCAACACCGACATCCAGGTTTCCGGCGCGTCGCCTTGGGGGGCCAACACCACCTTCAGCCCTCCGGGCAAGGCCCACCGGATCATGCATACCAGGTGGAAGAAGAACGTTGCCGGTATGCTCGCCGCCGGCCATCCCGCGTGCCGCTACGTGGCCACGGTCTGCGCCTCTTATGCGCTGGACATGATGAACAAAGTCAGGAAGGCGCTCTCCACCGGCGGGCCGACCTTTATCCACTCTCTCGATCCCTGCCCGAAGGGTTGGGACTATGATCCGATGTACTCCCATGAGCTCGGCGAGCTTGCCATCGAAGCGGGCATCTTCCCGCTCTACGAGGTCGAGGAGATGAAGCTCAAGTTCTACGGCAAGACCAAAAAGATAGTGGAGGGCAGACTCAAGAGGAGACCGGTGAAGGACTATCTCTCGAGGCAGGGCCGCTTCGCCCATTTCACGGAGGAGGATATCGACTATTTCCAGAAAAAGACCGATGAGATGTGGGAGAAGTGGATCCTCCCCGGAGTGATCCCGATCCAGCCGGAAAAGGACGGCGGGAAATAGCCCGGAACTTTCATAGACCACAAAGAGGCTCCTTCGGGGGCCTCTTTTTTTTGCCCGAAAAGACTCTAACATCCCCGCTTGGCCGAAAAGTCTTGTCAGAATACCCCTCTCTCGCATAAAATCGCAGGAAATTTAAGGGCATAGAAGGCGGCCAAGACACAACGCCAATTGGCGGGTTTCAAAAGAGGAGGAGATATTAGGTGGCCACCCCGTAAAGCTCAGCGAGGTCCGCATCAAGCACCACCTTCTGACCCCTGATCAGCAGGATAGAGCGCTCAACCCGGTCAACAGGAAGAATGGATGTTTGATCCCCCATAGGTCTCGAAATTCTAAGCGACGGCAGGGTTAAAAGGCAAGGGAAATTCTGCCGCTAACCCCCTGTTGCTTTATGGCCGTGGGCCGGATAAAAAATAGGCTATCCCGTAAAGAATTAAGGAGACGGCAATGGCACAGAAGTCTTTGGATAGCCTTGGCACAAAGTCGACGCTGAAGGTCGGCGATCAGTCTTACAAGATCTACCGATTGGACCGGCTGGAGAAGGCCGGGTTTAAGACTGTTTCACGGCTCCCTGTCTCGCTTAAAATCCTTCTGGAAAATCTCTTGCGGTGCGAGGATAACCGCCATGTGACCGGTACGGACATCGAGACGCTGGCGGGCTGGAATCCCAAAGAAAAAAAAGAAAAAGAGATCGCCTTCATGCCGGCCCGGGTCTTAACCCAGGATCTCACCGGCGTGCCGGCCGTGGTGGATCTAGCCGCGATGCGCGAGGCGATGAAGCGGATGGGAGGCGACCCCAAAAAGATCAACCCGCTCGCGCCCTGCGATCTCGTCATCGACCACTCGGTTCAGGTGGACCGCTTCGGCTCGCGGGAGGCCTTTCACCAGAACTCCGAGATCGAGTTCGAGCGCAATGTCGAGCGCTATGCCTTTTTGCGCTGGGGGCAAAAGGCCTTCAGCAACTTTAGAGTCGTCCCGCCGGACACCGGCATCTGCCACCAGGTAAATCTCGAATACCTGGGCCAGGTGGTCTTCCGCGCGAAAGAAAACGGCGGCACGCTCGCCTACCCGGACACCGTCGTCGGCATGGACTCGCATACGCCGATGATCAATGGTCTTGGAGTGGTCGGCTGGGGAGTGGGCGGCATCGAGGCCGAGGCGGCGCTGCTCGGGCAGCCGCTGATCATGCTCATTCCCGATGTCATCGGCTTCAAGCTCCACGGCAGACTCCCCGAAGGCGCCACCTCGACGGATCTCGTTCTCACGGTTACGCAGATGCTGCGCAAGAAGGGAGTAGTGGAAAAATTCGTCGAGTTTTACGGCCCGGGCCTGTCGAGTCTCAGCACCGCGGACCGGGCGACCATCGGCAACATGTCGCCGGAGAACGGCTCGACCATCGGTTTTTTTCCCGTGGATGACGAAACTCTCAAATACCTCAAGCTCACGGGACGAAGCCCCAAGCTGATCAAGCTGGTGGAAGCCTACTGCAAGAGGCAGGGACTCTTCCGCACCGATTCCTCTCCGGATCCTGTTTTCACCGACACGCTGGAGCTCGATCTCTCGACGGTCGAGCCGAGCCTCGCCGGGCCGAGAAGACCGCAAGACCGGGTTCCGCTCGCGAGGGCAAAGAGCGCTTTTAAAGAGGCTCTCCCGAGCCTGCTCAAGAGCGGTACGCCGGACAAAACCGTTTCCGTCCAACTGAACGGCGACCGCGCCACTCTGGGACACGGCGCGGTAGTGATCTCGGCGATCACGAGCTGCACCAACACTTCCAACCCGTCGGTCTTGATCGGCGCGGGCCTGCTGGCAAAGAAGGCCGTCGCCAAGGGACTCAAGAGCAAGCCGTGGGTAAAGACGAGCCTCGCCCCCGGCTCGAAGGTCGTGACGGATTATCTCAAAAAGAGCGGCCTCCTGCCGCACCTGGAGAAGCTCGGCTTTTATCTGGTCGGCTACGGCTGCACCACCTGCATCGGCAACAGCGGACCTCTGCCGGAGCCGGTCTCCGCCGGCATCCAGGAAGGCGATCTCGTCGCCTGCGCGGTTCTTTCCGGCAACCGCAATTTCGAGGGGCGAATTCATCCGCAGGTGCGGGCCAATTACCTCGCCTCTCCCCCCCTCGTCGTCGCCTACGCGCTCGCCGGTCGGATGGACATGGACATCACCAGCGAGCCGCTGGGCAACGACCGGAAGGGAAATGCCGTCTATCTAAAGGACATCTGGCCTTCGCCTGAGGAAGTCCGCGAGGAGATCCGCAAGTCGGTCAAGGCCGATATGTTCAAAAAGGAATACGGCGAGGTCTTTGAAGGAGACAGGCGGTGGAAAAAGATGCCGACTCCCGAGGGGGAGCTCTTCGCGTGGGATTCCAATTCGACCTATGTGCGCGAGGCGCCCTACTTCAAAGATATGGGCAAGACGCCCTCCAAGCCGAAGGACTTGATCGGCGCGCGAGTCCTGGCGGTGTTAGGAGACTCGATCACGACGGACCACATCTCGCCTGCAGGCGCGATAGAAAAGAACGGCCCGGCCGCGAGCTATCTCACGGAGCACAGCGTCCAGCCAAAGGACTTCAACCAGTACGGCGCGCGGCGCGGCAACCACGAAGTTATGGTGCGCGGGACGTTTGCCAACGTACGGCTTAAGAATCAACTCGCCCCCGGCACCGAAGGCGGCTGGACCGTGCACCTGCCGGACAAAAAACAGATGTCCATCTACGATGCCGCAATGCAGTACCAGAAGGAAGAAACCCCTCTCATCGTAATCGCCGGCAAAGAATACGGCTCCGGATCATCGAGGGACTGGGCCGCTAAAGGGCCGCGACTGCTCGGAGTCAGGGCGGCGATCGCCGAGAGCTACGAGCGCATCCACCGCAGCAATTTAATCGGCATGGGAATCGTCCCCTTGCAGTTCAAAGCGGGCGAGAATCTGAAGTCTCTCGGTCTTACCGGTTTCGAGACTTACGATGTCGTGGGAATCTCCGCCGGACTTAAATTGAGACAGGATCTAACCGTTAGAGCGAAGAGCGACGACGGCAACACCAAGGAGTTCAAGGTCGCCTGCCGCGTCGATACTCCGGCCGAGCTCGATTATTACTGCCACGGCGGTATCCTGGAGTACGTGTTGATACAGCTCCTTCAGAAGTAGCGATTTCCGGCCAGACTCAAGCCGCAAAAACAAAACGGGCCCCCTCTGGTCTGGAGGAAGCCCGTTTCTGGCGCGCTTTGCGCCGATTTTTAAACCTGAATTTTTGCTGCCCACCCGTCCACTGGGCCCATCGCGCCTTGTGCGACGGTAGCCGACAATTTCTACCGAAGTACGGCCTCCTTTTTTTTGGTCGTCGAGGCGACCGTCGTGCCTTCAGGCACTTTAGTTAAGGCTACTTCGCGCCACCCGCCGCCGATGAAGCGCCGCCCGCGGACCGCGGGCTATCTTGGCCAGGGGGAGTTGCCTCTTCCATAGCCACCTCCTTTTTGTGGTAGGCTATGTTTGACTCTATGGACTTGGAACGGCCCTTTGTCAAGAGGGACCGAGATTTTTTTGCCAGATGCCAAACCCCACTTACGGCGCGCTAAAACGATCTTGACAACTCCTATATAGGGTCTATAATACCCTAGATGCCAAGCGCCAGGCTCCTGCTCCACGAAAAACAGGTCGATGAGGATGGCTCCGTCATTGAAATGAAAATATGGTCAATCCCGGGAAGATTTCCTCATTCGAGCCGAGTCAAGTACAGTTTGGTTTACGTCCGGGAAGGAAGAAGGTTGTTTGGCTAGGACAACGCTCATGGTCGTGACCACAGGCATTATCTCGGAGAGTCTCAACCGTACCGCTTCACAAACGTTCAGGCTCTCCTAAGAGATTTTCGAAGAGACTTGAACCGCATAAAACAGGAGGAACAGAAGTGAAAGTGAAGAACATCAAGATAGGCGTTCGCAGCCTCGATACGGCCTTTGAGGAGTGGGCCCAGACTTTCGAGAAGGTGCGGAGGGGAAAGAAAATAGACAAGCGCCGAGGGGTATATTTTACCAGCCTGGAAGCCATGCGAAAGGTCCTCACCGAGAAACGCCTCGAGCTTTTGCATATAATTAAAGACCAGCAGCCCGATTCCGTCTACGAGCTGTCCAAGATCGTCAAGCGCGATCTCAAGAATATCAATAGCGATCTCGAGCTCCTGAGAGACATCGGTCTGGTCAGCATGAGCAAGGCTCGTAAAGGCCGTGAGCGGGTAATTCCCAGAGTCAACTACGACAAGATTCAGTTGGAGATCGGAGTTTAGATAGACCCCACCGATCAGAAACAGCCTAGGGGGTTCTTGTTAGGAAACTTCGGTAATGGGCAAATGCAAACATCACGGGGTCTGCGGGCTTGAGGATGCAAATCAGCCAGACGGCTATCTATGCATCCTCCATTCTCCCGACCTATATAAAGGCCGAGACGATTTTCGTAAGGCTCTAGAAACCCATTGCGAGAAGGAAAAAGGATCAACTAATTTCGGACGAATGGTTTTCCCATTTTGCAGGCAGCAATGGAAATCCGGTCTTTCTCGGGGAGGCTATCTTCACGAAGGTAATAAGTAATCCGGGTGATGCGCTAAGATTTATTGAAGCTGACCTGAGTCGGTGTCGATTCTTGGGCTATGAGGATCGGCGTGACTACGAGAGAGCGGGAGACTTTCATGTTGGCGAGAAGGAGATGCGGCTTCGAAATCGGGGCACGCCCATTGATCTCCGATTCCTACTTGCGATCTATAAGGGAATAAGCGGGTATGGTGAAAATTGCTATAGGCCCCTCTTTTGGCTAATACTGCTTCTACTACTCACTAGCGCCACCGCTCTAGTCCATGGATTATCAATGGAGACAGGAAATCAGGTTATGCTTTTATCGCGCAAATCCTGGTCTCACTGGGTATGGGCACTTTTGTATGGACTCGAAACTTTAGTCCACCTACCAGCAGGGGAATTTACAGCGTCAGGGTTTGGCCGGGTGGTCTCAAGCTTGGCGGGAGTCTTCGGGCCAGTCCTAATTGCCTTGTTTGGCTTCGCACTTCGTCAGCGCCTCAAGCGTTGACCCTATGTACGTTTCGCTGACAAAAAGCTGACTCGGCTCGTCTTGTGGCTTAGGATGCCTTATTCTTTTCTTTCTCAATCGGCTCGGTGCCGACCCATTTGCCGATGTCGACGATGATGCCTTCGTGCCCGCGGTACTTCGCCTCGTAGTGCGCCGGGCTGCCCTCCCTCTGCTACCGCCCCCCGTAGAGCTTCTCAAAAAATCCCTCGTTGTCGAGACTCTTAAGCCAACTCGCATCGATCAGCTCTTCCGCTTTAAGCGGCGCCACTTTGGGGTTCTGTTCCGCCACGTACTTGATAACGGTCCGCGTGCCCTCGACGGTGGGATAAGGCTTTCTGTCCAGCTCTTCCTGGGCCTCGAGATAGAAGTCTTCGGCTTCCGCAGCGCTGCGCAACCTCAGGTTCTTCGCGATCACCTCTTTCACCGCCTGCTTGTTTTCCTTATTGAACGTATAGGCGTATCCCTCCACGAGCGCGCGGGTGAAGCTCTCTCCGATCTTGGACCGGCCTGAGATAAAATCCCTTTTCGCGGCGAGCACGGTATTCTGATAGGGGATCTTAGCCTGATTGAGGTTCAGGAGCGGCGTATACCCCTTGCCGACCATGACCTTCGTGGCGACCCGCTGGAGCATAGCGGCATCGAGCGCCTTCGCCTCCAGCGCCGCCATCCGCTCCGGATCCAGCCCGGTCTGGAGGATGATGATATTGTCCCCCTTGGGGTTAAGCCCCAGATGTTCCAGAGCGATGACGGCGGAGGTGTGAGATGACCCGCCGAAGCGGGCCGTCCCGAGTCTCTTTCCCTTCAGATCCGCCGCCTTTTTGATATTGGGCTGGGTGACCAGCGTGAAAGGCGAGGTATTGCTAACGCCCAGGAACATGACGATCTTCTCGCCTCCGGCGATCAAACTGAGGAGGGAGGCGGGAGCGGCCGCGGCGATCTGGATCTCGCCCGCAGCGAGCATCTGAGTTGCGAGGGTGCCTCCACTCACGAAAATCAATTGGACATCGAGCCCGTACTTGTCGAATATCTTCTTATCCTTGGCCACCCAGAACGGGGTGTTGTGCGGCGTAGCCGTGGAGACAGCCACCCGAACCCGCTGTGGCTTGGCGCTCTGCGCCTGGGCAGGTCCGGTATTCACAAGCGTCGAGAGCAGAAGCAGAACAACCATCGGCCTTAGTTGCATCAGCATCTTGCGTCTCCCTTCAACCCTTTCCCCATCTCGGCGCTTTCTTCCGGTTCGGGATGCCGTCGCCCAAAAGAGTGCGTCCCCCGAGGGGAAAATTCTTCGGCGGGATAGCGCCTAGAATAAGATAGACCACATCGCGCTTGGAGTCGTTGCCGATCGCGCGGTACACCTGGGGCGAGACACGGACGATCGTACCCTCCGGCATGGAGTGGCGTCGGCCATCAAGGATGATACTCCCGGTTCCCTTGAGCGTAATGAAAATCTCCTCCTGCACCTTGTGGCGGTGCACGTAGCCGGCCCCTTCAGCGGGCCGGTATCGAACAAGACTGAATCCAACGCCCTTACAACCCATCGGCCGCGAGAGGAACTCTTTCTCCTTTACCTTGCTCAGCGGCATATAGAATTTCGTATGTCTCGCTTGGGCCATGGGACCTCCTTAAGGCCTTATCTTGACGCGTAAAATTCTGTTGACCTTTGCCCCGTGACGGACAAAAATAGCGCCATATGGGGGTCAAAAGCAAATTGATCTGTTTTTATGTTCTATCGTTATCGCTTTGAATCGGAAATCTACCCTACGCTCAGCCGCATTCCTCTGCACGTACGGATGAAGCTTGACCTCACGGGAGTCAAGATTTCCTTGAAGGACTGGCTCGCCTTCAGCATGGAAGAGAGGAATGTCCTCTGCCATCTCGCGGTGGAGACGGACGAGGAAAGGAGGGTTTTTTCTTCCTATCTTAATCTCCTCTCGCGCCGGTACTTTGGAGAAGAGGCCGCTCTGGTTTCTCCGGCAACGGACCCGCCGTGGGATAACCTGGACTACGTCCCGGACCCGGTGCAATCCAGGAGCAAAGAGACGGGGCAGGCAGTGACGACTCACGAGTGGAGCCAATGGAATCTCTGCCAGCGTTACGCCCTGTTTAAGCTATCAATCTCAAAAAATGAGCCGGAGGTATTTTTTGCGGCTCTACGGGAGTTTCGTGAAGGAAGCGGCAAGACATCTTAGCGGGATCATACTGGCCGGGGGAAGAAGCTCTCGCTTCGGCAAAGACAAGTCCCAGCTAGAGCTTGCCGGGACTAGGGTGCTGAAGCGCCTCCTTGGAGTCCTGGGCCAGTTTCCTTTCCGGCAGATGGCTGTCGTTACCGCTCAGGGAAAAGCGGAAAGCTGGCCGGATGGCATTGTAACGCTTCTCGACGATCAGGAGGGTCTGGGAGCCATCGGAGGCATCACGACCGCCCTGCGCCATCTTTCAGGCGGTGTTCTGGTCACCGCATGCGATATGCCTTTGCTCTCCGCCCCGCTGGTGGAGTGGCTGCTCGACCATTATGACCCTCATGCCGACGCGGTTATCCCGCGTCACCCGGGCGGGATCGAGCCGCTCTTCGGGATCTACGAAGAAAACTTCCTGCCAGCATTAGAGGAGGCAATCCGAACCGGCCGTTACGCCCTGCATTTTCTTTTCGAGGAGGCCAGGGTCCGCTTTATCGATGTTCCGGCGCAATTCTCAGCGGAGCATGAGTTCGCCAATATCAACACCCCGGAGGACTACGAACGGATTGTGAAATTGACGGAAAGGAAAACATGAGAGGCCTCGGAGACACTGAAGCGAAGGGATAAGGGTCCTCGAATACAGCCGAGTTCTTATGGCTAATTTGAAATCCAACGACACCTGGCTCTCCCGCGTGGTCCCTTTCGGCCTCGGCCAGGTCAAGCCGCATCACTTTCGCGAGATGGCCGCCGTCGTCTGGGAAAACAAGACGGAGCTGCCTTACGCCTGGAATATCCTGCGCCACGGGGTCTGCGATGGCTGTTCTCTTGGTCCCTATGGGCTGCGCGACAACGTCATGGATGGGGTCCATCTGTGCACGACCCGCTTAAAGCTTCTTCGCCTGAACACCATGCGAGAGCTCAGACCATCGGTTCTGAGCGACGTGGCCCGGTTACGGCATCTCAGGCAGGAGCGACTCCGTTCCCTCGGCCGGCTCCCCTTCCCCATGGTGCGGCGCAAAGAGGACAGGGGTTTTTCCCGCGTCTCTTGGGAAGACGGTATTGGCCTGGCAGCTCAGGCGATTCGGAGGGCCGCGCCCCAGCGCATGGGTTTTTTCGCCACTTCCAGAGGCCTCACCAACGAGGTCTACTATGTCTTCCAAAAACTCGCGCGCACCCTCGGCACGAACAATATCGATCTCTGTTCGCGCCTTTGCCATGCAGCGAGCGTCTATGGCTTGAAAACCACCTTGGGGTTGGGCGCCCCAACCTGCTCGCTCTCCGATTTTATCGGCACTGATCTCCTGGTTATCTTCGGCTCGGACCTCGCCAACAATCAGCCGGTGACCACCAAGTACATGTATTATGCCAAGAAAAAGGGCACTCGCATCATGGTGGTCAATCCTATGCGGGAATACGGCCTGGAGCGCTACTGGGTACCGTCGGTCCCAACTAGCGCGCTCTTCGGCACCAAGCTCATGGACGATTTTTTCCAGGTGCGCGTGGGTGGAGATATTGCCTTCATCAACGGCGTCCTCAAGGCCTTGATAACCATGAATCGGCTGGACCAGGCGTTTATCACTCGCCACACGGGCGGC
Organism: Deltaproteobacteria bacterium; assembly: GCA_016193465.1. Taxonomy (GTDB): domain Bacteria; phylum Desulfobacterota; class Binatia; order UBA9968; family UBA9968; genus UBA9968. The sequence goes on along the minus strand of JACPSE010000189.1, from coordinate 4,132 downwards.
CTCGAAACCCTCAAGGCCGCCTTAGAAGAACAGTCTTGGGAGGTGCTGGAGCAGCGCTCGGGTCTTCCCCGTCTGGAGATGGAGCGCTTTGCCCAGATCTATAGCCTCGCTCGCAGCGCGGTCTTCGTTTACAGCATGGGACTCACCCAGCACGAATTCGGCGTGCAAAACGTCCAGGCCATCGTCAATCTGGCCCTCGCCCGTGGGATGCTGGGACGGGAGAAGTGCGGCATCATGCCGATCCGCGGCCACAGCGGGGTCCAGGGCGGCGGAGAGTGCGGCTCCGAGCCGGATAAGTTCCCAGGAGGCTTCGAGGTCAACGAGGAAAACGCGCGGCGCTTTTCCAACCTCTGGCGCCATCCGCTCCCTTCTACGCCAGGATTGAGAGTGCCGCAGATGATCGAGGCCGCACACCAGGGGGAGATAGAGTTCCTCTATTCCATCGGCGGAAATCTTTTGGAGACCATGCCGGATCGGAATTTCGTCGCCGATGCGCTGGCGCAGGTTCCCGTGCGCGTCCATCAAGACATCGTGCTCAACAGCTCCATGCTGATCGATCCCGAGGAGCTGGTTGTGATTCTTCCAGCCCAGACTCGCTATGAGCAAAGGGGAGGCGGGACCACCACGAGCACGGAGAGGAGAATCCGTTTTACGCCGGAAATTCCCGGACACCGAATTGGAGAAACTCGCCCGGAGTGGGAGATTCCCTGTCTCATCGGACGTAAGGCGATGCCTAACGGAGAGCTTCTCTTTCCCTACGACGACACGCAAACCATCCGCGAGGAGATGAGCCGCGTCATGCCGATGTATCAGGGCATCGAGAGGCTCAAGAAGGCGGGGGACTGGCTCCAATGGGGCGGGCCTTACCTCTTCAAGGGCGGCAATTTTCCCAACATGCCGGAAGGGCGTGCCCTCTTCAGCGTGCTCGAGCCGCCGGATCGAAGAGTCTCCGAGGGACGCTTCTATCTCACCACCAGGAGGGGAAAGCAGTTCAACAGCATGGCCTTCGGCGCCGTGGACCGGCTCATGGGAAGCAAGACCAGAAACGCCGTTTTTATCTCACCCGAAGACGCCGAACGACTCGGTTTGGATGATGGGACTCGTGTGCTTGTGCGATCTCAAACAGGCGAGATGCAGGGCGTCGTTCAAATCGCGCCGGTCAAGCCGGGAACTCTTCAAGCCTATTGGCCTGAAGCCAACGTCCTGATCCCGCATCGCACCGATCCCCTCTCCGGCGAGCCGGATTACAATGCGGAGGTGGAGATTGAAAAGTTATCAGGCTGAGAAATCTCTGGTACGGACGACTCGACAGAATCACCGGTATTCCAGTCCCTAAAATTCATCCCTCTCTGCCACTCCCTGCGGCCTTCTCCTCCTCCCGGCCCTCCGCCAGTTCTGCTCCCTCCTGGGTTGGCCCGCAGGCTTCCTGCTCCAACGCCAGGATGTGCCCCTCCCTCAGGGTAGAAAGGACCACTTTGGTGACCGTGCGTGTTACTCCCTCCATCGAGCGGATATCCGCCAGAAGCCGCTCCAAAGAGGCTGTGTCTGCCGTCTTCACCTTTAGGATAAAACTCTCTTCTCCTGTCACATGGTGACACTCCAGGAGGTCAGGCTTACTCACCACATTAGAGCAGAAGTTTTCAATATAACGCTGGTGGCTGATCGAAACCCCAATAAAAGCGGTGATGTCCTTGCCCACCTTTTTGGCATCAAGAACGGCATGATACCCCTTGATAACGCCCCCCGACTCCAGTTTTTTCACGCGCTCCATCACGGCTGGCGCTGAAAGCCCAACTTTTTTAGCAATTTCAGCTAGATGGCAGCGACCATACCTTTGCAAGATGGAGAGAATTTTTTTATCTATGGCGTCAAGCATTTTTTAGGTTTATTCCCCGCTCTCTTAAGATTCTTAGGTTTATATTACTTTTTTTCTAAAAATTCAACCTTTTTGCTTGCAAAATTGTTTTTTATATGGCAAAAGTTTTTTGATGGTACTTTGAACCGCTTTTGGTCCGGCTTGGCGAAGATTAACGAGGGCATCCAACTTCTTGACCCTGTCTAAGTTCCGTCCTGAGGGGTAAGCGATTCTCCCCACAGACCCCGGTGCAGAAGGGTTCATTTTTGCAACAAGCTGAGCCGTAAGACTGGCGAAGCGTGCCTGTTTTGTTAAGATGGAAAGGCAGATTGGAATGAAGATCGGGCTCCCCCAAAAACAGGGTCTATACGACCCGCAATACGAGCATGACTCTTGCGGAGTTGGCTTCTTAGTTCACTTAAAAGGGCAACGTTCACACAAGATCATTCGCGATGCCATCACGGCGGTGAATAACTTGAGACATCGCGGCGCATGTGGCTGTGAGGTGAATACCGGAGACGGCGCGGGTGTCTTGATCCAGATTCCGCATGAATTTTTCTTCGAAATTGTCCGACCGCTCGGCTTTAAGCTGCCGGCGCGCTGGCAGTACGGTGTGGGCACTCTCTTTCTTCCCCGTAATGGCGACTCGCAGAAATACGGCAAACGGCTCTTTGAAAATATTGTCGCTGAGGAGGGCCAGACCTTCTTGGGATGGCGGCCCCTGCTGACGGACAATCACTCGCTGGGTGCCAGCTCTCTGGCCGTTGAGCCGGATATGGAGCAGGCCTTCGTGGGGTGGGGGGGCAATATCACCGGCCCTGACCAATTCGAGCGGAAGCTTTACGTTATCCGCAAGCGATTCGAGGCCGCCATCAAGACCGCCCACGTAGACGATAAGCACTACTTCTACTTCCCCAGCCTCTCGTGCTACACGTTAGTATACAAGGGCATGCTGACTCCGGCGCAGCTTGACGAATACTTCGCCAACGACCTCCAGGATAAACGGCTTGTCAGCGCCTTCTGCATGTTCCACTCGCGTTTCAGCACGAATACCTTCCCGAGCTGGGAGCTTGCCCATCCCTATCGCGTGATCTCCCACAACGGAGAAATCAACACTAAGCGTGGCAACATCAACTGGATGCGCGCCCGCGAGACCCTGCTCAAATCCAGCCTGTTCGAACCTGGAGACATTGAGAAGCTGCTCCCCATCATACAAAACGAGGACGGCAGCGACACGATGGTGTTGGACAATGTGCTGGAGCTGCTCATCAAAGCGGGCCGCAGCCCGGCGCACGCAATGATGATGATCATCCCGGAAGCCTGGGAAAACCACGAGACGATGTCCCAGGAAAAGAAGGACTTTTACGCCTACCACGCCTGCTTCATGGAGCCATGGGACGGGCCAGCTTCCGTTGCCTTTACCGACGGCAAGACGATTGGCGCAACGCTCGACCGAAATGGTCTTCGTCCCTCGCGCTACTGGGTGACGAAAGACGACTTGGTCATCATGGCATCAGAAGTCGGTGTGCTGGACATCCCGCCGGAAGAGATCGTGATGAAGGGCCGCCTGGAACCAGGGAGAATGTTCCTGATCAACATGGAGGAGGGTCGGATCGTTGGGGACTCGGAGCTGAAGCACTCCCTGGCAAGCGCTCATTCTTACGGGGAGTGGCTACGCCAGCACCTGGTAAAGTTGGAGGAGCTTCCGCGCGCGCCTCATGTGCCGCAGCCGGACCATGCGACTCTGCTGACGCGCCAGACTGCCTTCGGCTACACGCTGGAGGATTATAAGTACATTCTCGGACCGATGGCGAACGACGGGCTGTGGGCCATCGGCTCCATGGGCACGGATACTCCTCTGGCGGTTCTGTCGGATTTGCCGCAGCCGCTCTACAACTACTTCAAGCAGCTCTTCGCGCAGGTGAGCAACCCACCGCTCGACCCGATCCGCGAGGAGCTGGTTACCTCCGTTTTGACGAACCTGGGGCCGGAAGATAATCTGCTCGAGCCCGGACCGAAGGCAGCGATGCAAATCCGCCTCCCTTCGCCTATCGTGGACAACGAGGAGCTGGCGCGGCTGAAGCAACTGGACGGCTGGCATGGCTTTAAGTCTGTTACTCTCCCCATCGTTTTTCGCGCCGCGGATGCGGCGGAGGGCATGGAGCGGGCCCTCGAGGAGATCTTCAGGGCAGCAAGCCGGGCGATTGCGGAAGGCGCGAACATCCTGATCCTCTCGGATCGCGGAGCAAATAAGACGCATGCACCGATCCCGTCGCT